>CAKMLH010000001.1 GCA_927797855.1 uncultured Clostridia bacterium
TTGCCACATTCCCGGAGCCTGAAACTGAAACAACCGCTCCTCTGATTGTTTTGCCATGAGCCTTAAGCATTTCTTCAGTAATATATACCAGTCCGTATCCTGTAGCCTCAGTCCTTACTAAAGAGCCGCTGTAACTTATGCCCTTTCCTGTGAGTGTTCCTTCAAACTGGTTTGTAAGTCGCTTGTACTGTCCGTACAGAAAGCCTATTTCCCTTCCGCCTACTCCTATGTCGCCGGCAGGAACATCTTCGTTAGGGCCTATATATTTAAAGAGCTCGCTCATAAAGCTCTGGCAGAAAGCCATTACTTCTCTGTCGGATTTACCCTTAGGGTCAAAATCCGAACCACCCTTTCCGCCGCCGATTGCCTGTCCTGTAAGAGCATTTTTAAATGTCTGTTCAAACCCCAGAAAATTAAGAATGCTCCTGTTAACAGACGGATGAAATCTAAGTCCTCCTTTATAAGGTCCAATTGCACTGTTGAACTGAACGCGATAGCCTCTGTTAATCTGGAGCTGTCCTTTATCATCTACCCACGGTACTCTGAATGAGATTGTTCTTTCAGGTTCAACAAGCCTTTCCAAAATTCTGTTTCGCCTATATTCATCTTCATGTGCCTCTATTACCGGCTCTATGGAATACAGAACCTCTTTAACAGCATTGTGGAACTCTGTCTCACCCGGATTATTTTTTTCAACTTTTTCAATTATTTCCTGTACATATGCCATTTTGGTCCTCCCTCGATGTTTTGATTTAGTATGACATTGTTTTAACGCGTTAAAGTCACTTAAGTAAAAAAAATAAAGACTTGCAAGAAATCTTTATTTTTAAAATAAAAACTATGAAATTGATTATAGAGTAATCATCGTACCTTGTCAATAGGATTTCCTGAATTTTGTACTAAAAAAAATACAAGATTATTTGATAAAGCCTCCTCCTATGACATGGTTGTCAACGTAGAACACAATTGATTGACCGGGTGTTGCCGCACGCTGAGGCTCCGTAAAAGTTGTCGTAATTATATTATTGTCAACTTCAAGAATTGCCTCTGAGAGAGGTGCTGAATATCTTACCTTTGCCATTACCTTCGTTCCATGGTAATCTTCCGCCTTACCAAAAGCAAATACATTGTCATCGGAAATTACTTTATTGCTGAAAAGATCCTCATTATCTCCCAGCGTAATGGTGTTTTTGTCGAAATCTATTGATGTTACGAAGGCAGGCTTTCCCAATGCAATTCCAAGACCCTTTCGCTGGCCTAATGTATAATTTACAATACCCTTATGCTCTCCCAGCACATTCCCCTTCTTGTCTATAAATCTGCCCGGCTGAGAAGTGTATCCCAACCCTTTGATATAGTCCGCATAGTTTTCTGACGGGTCAACAAAACAAATCTCCTGGCTGTCATTTTTGTCAGCATTTATCATTTTTTTACTGCGGGCAAATTCCCTGGTCTGCTGCTTGTCGGCAGATTCACCAAGGGTAAAAACAAGACGACTGAGCACATCCTGTCCCAGGCGATAGAGCATATATGACTGGTCCTTCTTCTCATTGACAGCGCGGGTTACATAGCAGGCTCCCGTATTTTCATCACGGAAAATCCTGCAGTAGTGTCCCGTAGCAATATAAAATGCACCGATGCGGTCTGCAGTTTCAATAAGCTTTCTGAATTTAACATTGGGGTTGCAGATTACACATGGATTAGGCGTCCTGCCGTGAAGATATTCAGAGCAGAAATTATTTATCACTTTTTCTTTGAAAATGCCTGAAACATCATCACATATGAGCTCAATATCAAGCTGGTCAGCAACCTGCTGGGCTTCTCTGCGTCCCTCTGTATTTTCCCCGGTTACATCAAAATAATAACCGGTTACATCCAAGCCTTTTTCTTTCAATAACAAAGCAGCGGAAGTGCTGTCCACTCCGCCGCTTAAACCAAGCAATACCTTGTTTTTATCAAGCATATCTGATTTATTCTTCAGCTTCTCCATGTTCGTCCTCGTCCTCATCAGCTTCAGGATCATAACCTTCAAGAGCCGCATACTTCTTGCCGTTCTTCATTGCATAATCATATATAGCGTTCTTAATGGCCTTGTCAGCAAGAACTGAGCAGTGAATCTTTACAGGAGGAAGCCCTCCAAGTTCGTTGATAATCTGCTTGTTTGTAAGTTCCAGTGCTTCTTCCACGGTCTTTCCGATTATCATTGAAGTAGCCATACTTGATGAAGCGATAGCAGAGCCGCATCCAAAGGTCTTAAATTTCGCATCTGTAATAATGTCATTGTCAACCTTTATCTGAATCTGCATCATGTCTCCGCATACAGGGCTTCCGTAAACACCTGTACCATCAGGATTCTCAAGTTCTCCTACATTCTTTGGATGAAGGAAATTTTCCATTACTGTATCGTTATATAATGCCATATCTGTTACCAGCCTTTCTTTTCGTTAATCGGTGATAGTTCACGAAGTCTTGTTACAACCTGCTTCAGACAATCTACCACGTAATCAATATCTTCTTTTGTAGTGAAATCTCCTACAGTAAATCTTACAGTACCATGTATCATTTCAACAGGAACGCCCAGTGCCACCAGTACATGGGAAGGTTCCAGGGACTTTGATGAGCAGGCAGAGCCTGTAGAAACGCTTATACCGAACTGATTGAGGAGAAGAAGAATGCTTTCTCCCTCTATATATTTGAAGGTAATATTAGCATTACCCGGATGTCTTTCCTCCATAGTACCGTTTAATGTTGTGTCCGGAATCTCATTGAGAATTCTTTCTACAAGATAATCTCTGAGAGTGCTGCTGTGTTTAACGTGTTCGTCAAAATGAACTCTTGCAAGCTCAGCAGCTTTACCAAATCCTACGATTCCTGTAAGGTTTTCTGTTCCTGCTCTTCTGCCGGCCTCCTGAGCTCCTCCGTGAAGATAATTGGAGATTCTGACGCCCTTTCTGATAAAAAGCGCTCCCTCACCCTTTGGTCCGTAAATTTTATGAGATGACATGCTCATCAGGTCTATACCCATATCCTTTACATCAATAGGAACATTTCCCAATGCCTGAACCGCATCAGTGTGGAAAAGGATTTTATGCTCCTTTGCAATCTTCCCTATTTCTTTGATGGGCTGCACTGTTCCTATCTCATTATTTACCATCATCACACTGATAAGTATAGTCTTGTCTGTGATTGAATCCTTTAATTGCTGCAGATCCACTCTGCCGTCCTTATCGATGTCAAGATAAGTAACATCAAAGCCGTGCTTTTCGAGGAAAGCACAGGAGTGGAGCATGGCGTGGTGCTCTATTTTAGTTGTTATAATGTGATTTCCTTTCTCTTTAAGCTTGTCTGTTGCTCCGAAAACGGCCCAGTTGTCAGCTTCGGTTCCTCCTGCAGTAAAGAAAATCTCACTGGGATCAGCATTTATCAGTGCAGCAACCTGTTCTCTCGCGTGGGTAACTGCATCTCTGGCCTCAAGGCCTTTATCATATAAACTTGATGGATTACCGAATTTCTCGGTAAAATAAGGAATCATTTCTTTTAAGACTTCTTCTTTAACAGGTGTTGTTGCTGAATAGTCCAAATATACATTTCTCATTACTGTTACTCCTTTGATTTTTTCATAAATCGACTCCTTCATTATACCAAAAAAACAGCTTTTTTAAACATTCACATCAAAAAAACTGCACAAGTTTATAGGAATTTTCCTTTTTTTCGGCTATTACGCTGTATATGTTTTCTATTTCATCTTTTCCTTCTATCCCTGATATTTCCCACTCTACGGTCACAACTGCACAGATAAGCGTATCGTCCATATTTGTTATATCAACTTCTGTTATATGGTAATCTGTTATCTCCTCAATATCGGTCTGAAAAAAATCATTCATTGCAGCAAGGTCCTCATCCAGGAGCCTGCCATTCTCCACCTTTTCAATTCGTGCTGCTGCCTCTTTGTACAGTATGTGTCCCCCGAAGTATTCGTTCATTATATCTGTTCTCTGACGGACAAGCATAGATATCTCTGCCTCCGGACCTGATCCTGACACCATTACAACTGAAAGCACCAGAACTGAAACCGCCGCTGAGATCTTTTTAAGTAAGTGACTCATCGGATTATCCCCCTTTTCACTTACACTATAAAACAAAAGACCCGAGAAATTTGTCAAAATCCCGAGTCTTATTATTTTATTATGTTAAAAATTTATTATGCAAAAGAAGGTTAGCTGAGTTTTTTTTCACTTTCGGAAAGGGTTTCCTCAAGCTCATCTACTTCTTCTTCTATCTTCTCAACTTCCTTTTTATCGTCATCTATAACCTCTATTGTGTCCAGCTGAGCTTTAAGATTGGCTTTGAATGCCTCGATATACTCTCTGTAAAGGATTTTCTGCTCAGCGGCTTCTTCGTCTGTAAGACCTGATTCCTTCTTTTTCTTTGCCAGCTCATTTATTCTGTTTATCTTATCTTTCGTAATTGCCATTCTGATTACCTCCGTTCATATGAGATAATTATATCATAAACGGCTGTCTTTTCAAGGGAATAGATGATACTGACTTCTAGCATACCTTCCGCTCAAGACGCAGCTTGTCGGCAATAATTGCGATAAATTCAGAGTTAGTAGGCTTGCCCTTATCATTCTGAACAGTATATCCAAAGAGTGCGTCCAGTGTTTCAAGCTTTCCTCGGTTCCAGGCAAGCTCAATAGCATGTCTGATTGCGCGCTCCACACGGCTCGGTGTGGTATTATTCATAGAAGCAACCGTAGGATAAAGCTCTTTAGTTACTGCTCCCAGAAGATCCATGTTTCCCACAACCAGTGAAATGGCATCTCTGAGATACTGGTATCCTTTAATGTGAGCGGGAACGCCGACTTCATGAATAAGATTGGTTATGTCGATTTCAAGATCATTGTTAAGTAAAGAGTCTCTCAGAACAAGGGAGCGTTTCAGATTTGACTGTCCGCTTTCAGGTTTAAGTATTTCTGCGGCAGAGTTTTCAAGCTGGTTAATACGCTTTACCAGCAGATTCATATTAACAGGTTTAACAAGGTAATACTGTGCGCCTAGAGACATAGCCTTTTGTATTATAGAGTCCTGACCTATGGCTGATGTCATAATAATCCTGGGGTAGTTTGGCAGCTCCATACTGTTTAGTGATTCCAGAACACCGAAACCATCCATATGGGGCATTATGAGATCTAAAACGAGAATTTCCGGACATCTTCCTCCCTTTATCTGCTCCAGGGCCTCCATTCCGTCGTTTGCTGCAAAAAGTACTTCCATGTTTTCCTGGGCGGAAAGATATTCTGATACAACTTCACAAAAATCCTTATTGTCATCGACAATACCAATGTTAATCTTCTTCATATTTTCCTCCTATACACAACACTTTCCCAAATTGGGCTTTCTCTTTATAATAATTTTACTACATATAAACTAAAAATCAAATAGTAATATAAACAAATTTTGTTAATATATATTTGTATTATGCTAATTTTCTGTTAATTTTTCTCCTTCTTCAACCATCCATTCGACAAATATGCCGTAACCTTTTGTCGGATTATTTACAAAAACGTGGGTTATGGCTCCCACTATTCTGTTATCCTGAATTATGGGACTTCCGCTCATACCCTGGACGATTCCTCCGCTGTATGAAAGCAGCTTTTTATCAGTCACCTGAATTTCCATGCTCTTGCTGTCCGGTTCTTCCTGTCTGTTTATCTTTGTAATTTTAATATCAAATTTTTCAACCTTATCCCCGTTTATTGTAGTTAATATATACGCGTCCCCTTCATGTACCTGTTCCTGAGTGGCCATAACCATAGGCTGCGCCAGCTGAAAATCGTTAAAATCTGTTCCTTCAGAATATATTCCGAATTTTGAATTCAGAAGCACTTTTCCAATAGGATCCTCGTTGCCATAAAAAATTCCCCTTATCTCTCCGGGCTTTCCCGCTTTTCCTCCCTCTATTGATTTAACTTCAGTTCTGAGGAGTCTTCCTTTTCCTGCATTTAGCAGCGCGCCTGTTTTGCTTTCATATATGCCGTGGCCAAGTGCGGCAAACAGGTTGGTTCTCGGGTCATAAAAAGTCAATGTTCCAATTCCAGCAATTTTCTCTTTCACCCAGATTCCTATTTTGTAATCTCCTGTTTCATTGTCTTTTACCGGCCTTACATTCAGGTTTATTTTTTTATCTTTTCTCAATATCTGAAGTGCAATATCCCGGGTCACATCACTATCCATTGATTTATTTACAGCTTCAGAAACATCTTCTGCATAATATACCTTTTCTCCGTTAACGGACAGAATAATGTCACCTATCTGCACACCGGCTTCATAACCGGGACTGGTAATCAAGTCAGAGGTTTCAATTTCTTCAAGTCCTACTACCAGAACACCTTTTACATCCATTTGTATTCCCACAGACTGTCCTCCGGGCACAAGGACCCGTTCACTTACTACCTGTACAGTCTCTCTTACATCTTTGAAATAGCCGGCTGCATAACCTGCCGCACCTATTACAGCTATTGTAATTACAAAAACGGCAAGAGCTTTTTTTATGCTTTTTTTCATGCTAAAAGACCCCTAGCTTTCAAAATCTTGAAGCAAGACGGCCAATTCCTCCTGATTTTTAACCTTGAAGCCTTCATCAAACAGCTTCTGATCCGCTGTGCTCAGCAGGTCATAGATTATTTCCGTTGTTTCAAGTTCAACAGGATCTTCACCTTCGTCCATAAAGAAAACCTTTATTTGGCCATCTACGTTCTTAACCAAATAATATGTTCCGGCTTCTTTTGAAATGTCATTTTTTTCTTCAGGGGCATTATCTTCCGGTAATATGCCTCCATGGTCAGAATTATTATCTTTAATCAGGTTATCCGCATCTGTGCTGCCTGTATTGTTCACAGGTGCAGTATCAGGCTCCGAAGGCCATGCAATTGCAGCAATAAGCAGACACAGCACTATTATTATAGCTGTATATATAAATGTCATATAATTTTTTCTTCTTTTTTCAGTAAACATACCATCACCTCAATGCTATTATTTACTGAACTGGAAAATATTATACCGTTATGTATTCCTTTATGCTCTCGTAGGTTTTGTCTCCGATGCCTGTAACATTTTTAATATCTTCGGTTTTTTTGAATCTGCCCGAAGTCTTCCTGTATTCTATTATTCTCGCTGCCTTAGAGGGACCTATTCCGGGAATTGTCTGAAGTGTCACCGAATCAGCGGTGTTAATGTTGACTTTGCCGTTTACAGTTTCACCATTCAAAGCGTTTGCGTCATCTCCGTAACTTCCATCAGTATCCTTTCCGGCTCCTTTTGAAGACATAATAATTATTTTCTGCCCGTCATATACTGCTTCCGCTCTGTTAAGTGATGCAGTAGATGCATTCTCCGTAAGTCCCCCTGCCAGTTCAATAATCTGAAACAGCCTTGTTCCATCAGATACAGCATATACTCCCGGCTTTTTTATTTCACCGTCTATGTCTACGTATATTTTACCCTCCGTTGGCTGTGCATCTGAACTTTCAATTGCAGTTTCTTCAGCAGTCGCTTCGTTATGAGAAGGCAGTTTGGTCTCTATCTTTTCATCATCTCCGGAACCATAAAACCAAAAAAACAAAACAGCAAGTCCTATCAATAAAGGAAGGACTGCTGTTTTAATTTTATCTCTGTGCTCAGAAATTAAACATTTAAGTTTATCTGATTTTATCAGATTTAATATATTCTTACTGTTCATACATTTGCCCCCTTTATTGACATAATATTACATCAATTAAAAGAGGATGTCAATACTAATATTGTAATTTATTTACAAAGAATATATTTGTTCTTTCTACCTCCATGTCATATCTTGGTGTTTCAATGCCGCAATGACTGCAAAAACTTGAAATGACAAGTTCCGGGCTGCAGTTTGATCTGCTTCCGCAATCCAGAAGAGCTTTTATCATTGCGAAATCCCCTACCTTATTAATCTCAAGACTGCGGATCATAGGTCTTATGTTTACCGGTTCCATCTTTTTAGTCTTTTTCTGACGTTTAAGTGCCACAATCTCTGTCATATTAAGATAGCGGTCCATTTCTTTCTTTAAAACATCTTCAGACAGGGAAGTAGGTATCCAGATTTTATATTCTGCTGCATCTGCATCTGCCGCCAATGATTTGATATTTTCCGGCAGTTCAAAACAGGAAATTAATTCTATGCCTTCAGGCATTTCCTTCCTCATCTTTTCCATTATTTCGCCTGTTGTATGGGGCATTACTGTTTCAAACTCAATAAGTTCACTCTTGCCCGAATAGCCCAGTGAAAGGGGCTGTGCAAATCCCATCTTTGGATGAGGATTGTATCCTTGAGAGTATTTAAGCATAAGTCCGGTCTTTTTAAAAGCCCTTTTAAACATTCTCAGAAGATCAAGGTGAGATGTGTACTTTATATACCCGTCCTTGCTGAATTTAATAGCATATCTGTTACTCATTGTCTGTATGCGCCTCCCCTCTTAAAGCACCATCCATGGAACATTTAACGTATCTGTTTATGCCGCATCCTGTACATCCCAGCCTGCAGTCTCTTGTAGTTTTTTCATCAAGAGCTTTCTTTGCTTCATTGATGAGGTATTTTTTTGAAACACCGCAGTCGATAATATCCCACGGAAGTACTTCATCGAAGGTTCTTTCTCTGGTCGTATAGAAATCTCTGCTGATTCCGCTGGCTTCGAAGGCTCTTTCCCATGCATCGGGCCTGAAATACTCCGTCCAGCCGTCAAGTCTTGCACCGGCCTTATGGGCTTCAAGAAGAAGCTTGCCTGTGCGTCTGTCACCTCTTGCAAAGACAGCTTCATAGGCACTGGTGGTGTTGTCATGGTAATTAAAAGTAACTCCTTTTATTCTCAGCTTTCTGGCCAGGTAGTTATGTTTTTCCTCAAACTCTGCGGCAGTGTTCTGCGCAGCCCACTGGAAAGGAGTATCGGCCTTAGGTACAAAGTTTGAAACACTTACTGTTACATTAAAGCGCCCGCCCTTTGGACCGTTTATTTTATAGTTCAGATCGATTATTCTCTTTGCAATATCTGCTATTCCGTCCAGGTCATCATAAGTTTCCGTAGGAAGACCGATCATAAAATAAAGCTTGATATGTTTCCACCCGAGGATCAGAGCCTGCTCGATGGAGTTGAAAATATCATCATCGGTAACGCCTTTGTTAATCACATCTCTGAGACGCTGTGTGCCTGCTTCCGGTGCATATGTCAGGCCTGACTTCTTGTATTCCTGTATTTTGTTAAGTACGTCAAAAGCAAACTTATCAATTCTCAGTGACGGAAGTGAGAGGGATACGTTTTCTTTTTTAGTGTAATCAATAAGTTCTCCCGCCAGCTCTTCAAAACATGAATAATCGCTGGTTGAAAGAGAAAGCAAAGAGAGTTCATCGTGGCCTGTATTGGCCAGCTGAGCCTTCGCCAGTTTAATGACAGTATCCTTGCTTCTCTCTCTGACAGGTCTGTATATTATTCCCGCCTGACAGAAACGGCATCCTCTCGTGCATCCTCTGAAAGTTTCAACAACAGCTCTGTCGTGAACAGCTTCTATTATCGGTATCAGGGGATTAACAGGAAAATCTGCAGATTCTGTATCCGGTAAAATGGCTCTTAAAACACTGGCAGGTGCCTCATCATAAAGTTTACATATTTTTTTTATGGTTCCATCCGGATTGTATTCCGGCTCATAGAAAGAAGGCACATAAATTCCCTCCATCCTGCATGCTTCTTTGAGGAACTCTATTTTGCTCATACCGGCTTTTTTACACTGGGCATATTTGTCAAGAAGATCAGGAAGTGCATTCTCTCCGTCACCTATTACGAAAATGTCAATAAAGTCGGCAAGGGGTTCCGGATTGTAAGCGCATGGACCGCCGGCAGCAATAATCGGTAAATCCTCTCCCCTGTCTCTGCTGCAAAGAGGTATATTCCCAAGATCCATCATGTTCAGAACCGTAGTGTATGACATCTCATACTGAAGTGTGAAGCCTACAAAATCCATTTCATTAATGGGAGTTTTGGTTTCAAGGGTAAAGAGAGGCACACCTTCCTGCCTCATAAGTTCTTCCATGTCGGGCGCCGGCGCAAAAACTCTCTGACAATATATGTTATCTTTTTTGTTCAGCACATTATAAAGGATCTGCATACCCAGATATGACATCCCGATTTCATACAGATCAGGAAAGGCAAAGGCAATATTCACATCCACTTTTGCCGGATCTTTAAGAGCTGAATTTATTTCACCTCCGATATATCTACCGGGTTTTTCCACCCTTTTTAAAAGCTTTTCAAGCTTATAATCAAATTTCATCTTTTAATTCTCCTTATCTTTGAAGAGGCTGTCAACACTTTGTCCTATGGCCTTAGCTATATCCTCAAGCAGTTTTTCGGTTTCTGCTTTTCTCCTCAAAATACTTGATACAACCTCAGGTTTATCCGGAGCCTTTTTAAGTATATATTCTATTCTTTCATCCAGGCCCACATATTTATCCTCTTTTACGAGCCTGTCTGCCAGACAGACAATATCGCATTCATTAAGCTTGTCCACAGGATTAAAAGGTGAATAAAACATGTGTACTCTGATTATTTTCGCCTCATCGCAGTATCCCAATGCTTCAAGTGCATCTGCGCCTACATTCCAGTGTTCTTCACCTGTCCTTGCAACATCATGGGCAAGTCCTGCACCTTTTATAAGGTCCAGGTCAAGATTATACCCGTGTTTATTCAGACTGTCTGCAAGTTTAACCCCTGTGTCGGCAACAGCTCTGCAGTGAGCCTTTACGTGATCCGGCGTTCCATATTTCTCATAAAGCTTTCTCACTTCTTCTTCTGTAATACGCTTTTTCATTATCTATTCCTCTGCTATTTATATTTATAATAAAGTGCTCATTTATTTTACCATAAAATCAGGTTCTTTGATAGTAAAATTCTGCTCCCTCTTTACTGTTAAATTCTCCTATTACATCACCCTTTTTAACTTTATCACCTGTTACAGCAGAAAGCTCTGAAAGATTGCCATAAGTATAAATGGAATCGCTGCTTTTAATTTTGATAAAGCTGCCGATTTCTTTGTCAATGCCCGCTTCGGTTACTGTGCCTTTTTCCGCAGCATATACAACCTGCAGACCGTTTTTGTCCGCTTTTCCTAGCGGGTTTTCTTCTGTAAGCTGATTTGCTTTTACCACAGCAGCTGTAACGGCTGTATTAATATCTTTAGCTTCCTTAACAGCTTTTGAGCCGACATCTTTTATGTCTTCGAGGGTATAGTTTTTCTGGTAATAACTGCTTACTGCAGACTTTACTTTGTTTATCGGTTCCGCATCTATCAGCCCAACGGTTTTTATCACTGCAAAAATCATCATACAAATGACTGCCTGTGTGACAATTTTATCCCTTAACTTCATGCTGTCCACCTCTCTATTGTATTTTATGAGAAGATGGGCAGCAAAATGAATTTTTAAGATTTTTTATCGAAAAAAAGCCTCGCATATTCACGAGGCTTTTTGTCAATATTCATCCCAGTACTCAAATTCATAATTCTGAATCCTGATAGTGTCCCCTTCTTCCAGACCCATTTCCTTGAGCTTATCAATGGCTCCGTTCTTCTCAATATACTTGTAAAGATATCTCAGGGAACCCATATCGTTAAAATTGGTAGAATTAAATATTTTTGTCAGCTGTTTTCCTTCAAGAACATAGACATTATTTTCTTCATCATAGCTTGCCTTAATATCTCTGTAGGTAGGATCATTTTCATCTGCATCGAAATCAAAGTATTCAACATAATCTTCATCAGGTTCAGGGTTAGCCTCAATTACCTGAAGTTCATGCAGCGCAGCTGAAAGAATTTCCTGAACACCTATATTAAGGGGTGCCGACATAGGAAAAACTTTATAACCTTTTTCCTCAACATAATCCTTGAATTCAAGATATTTAGGATCGTCTTCATCAATAAGATCAATTTTATTTGCAGCAACAAGCTGAGGTTTTTTAAGAATCCTCGGGCTGTATGCCTCCAGCTCTTTGTTAATCTTGTTAAAATCATCAATAGGGTCACGGCCTTCGCTTCCCGAAACGTCTACCACGTGAATGAGTACCTTGGTTCTTTCTATATGCTTCAGGAACTTGAATCCCATTCCAAGGCCTTCGCTGGCGCCTTCTATTATACCTGCAATATCGGCCATGACAAAGCTTGTATCGTAAAGCTGCACAACACCCAGGTTCGGATCAATGGTGGTAAAATGATAATTTGCAATCTTTGGCTGAGCACTTGTTGAAACTGCAAGAAGGGATGATTTTCCCACATTAGGAAAGCCTACAAGGCCCACATCAGCAATAAGCTTAAGCTCAAGTATCACATTTCGTTCTTTTGCTGCTCCTCCGGCCTCAGCAAAGTTCGGGGCTTGTCTTACGGAATTTTTGAAATGTACGTTGCCTCTTCCCCCTCTGCCGCCTTTGGCCGCAACAAAGGATTCTCCATCCTCGGTTAAGTCTTTCATTACCGTACCGCTGGCTTCATCCATTATTACCGTTCCCATTGGAACTTTTATAATAAGATCCTGTCCGTCTTTACCGAAACGATTTTTTTTCATTCCGTTCTGTCCGGACTCTGCCTCATATTTCCTCTTATATTTAAAATCCATCAGGGTTCTTAGATTTCTGTCAGCCTGAAATATAATATCGCCGCCGTCGCCGCCGTCGCCGCCGTCAGGTCCTCCCTGAGGTACAAAAGGCTCGCGTCTGAATGTTACAGCACCGTCGCCGCCCTTGCCTGATTTTATTGTAATTCTGGCTCTGTCTACAAACATATTAGAACCTCCTCGTTATAGTAAAAAAGACCCTGTAGATTATTATATACAGGGTCATGAAATCTAATTAAGCTTCTTTTGGATAAACACTGACTTGCTTTCTGGTCTTGTCTTTTCTTTCAAACTTAACCGCACCGTCAATTTTAGCAAATAATGTATCATCTCCGCCGATGCCTACATTATTACCCGGATGGAACTTGGTTCCTCTCTGTCTAACCAAAATGCTTCCTGCGCTAACGAACTGACCGTCACCAGCCTTAAGACCAAGACGTTTGGACTCGGAGTCACGACCGTTCTTAGAGCTACCTACACCTTTTTTACTTGCCATAAAAAGTACCTCCTAACTATATCAGATAGATTACTTTAATGCTGCTTCAATAGCTTCGATGATTACAGCCTTAGTAGCCTTCTCGTCGATAGCGATATTGTTTTCTTTAGCAAAAGCAATCAGTTCGTCTTTCTTCATTGAAGCTGAAACTTTCTTAACCGGTTTTGTCTCTGCCTTTGCAGTTTCAGCTGCGGCTTTAGGTTCTTCCTTCTTGGATTCAGCCTTTTTAGGTGCAGCCTTCTTAGGAGCTGCTCCTCCGAGAGACTCAATCTTAACCATTGTGTACGGCTGTCTGTGACCCTGCTTTTTGCGGTAGTCTTTTTTAGCCTTATACTTGAAGATGATAACCTTCTTACCTTTTCCGTTTTCAACTACGCTGCCTGTTACAGCTGCATCAACGTAAGGAGTTCCGACTTTAACATCCTTACCTTCTCCCAGAACGAGCACCTTATCGAAAGTAACTGTATCACCAACTTCTGCGTTTAATTTCTCTACGGTGATAACATCGCCTTCCTGTACTCTGTACTGCTTTCCACCAGTTTCAATTACTGCGTACATTAATTTTATCCTCCTCTATCCAGTCTCGCCATTGTGGGTGGCTTAATTGCACTTCAAAAACCCAGTCTGCGCGGCTCAACTCAGTTATCATAACATTTAAACCTGATGATGTCAAGAGAAATAGACAAAATAATGTGGCATTTTCCTCTATTTTTCAATAATTACGCCGTCATCGTCTACAAACATATCCATGATTTCGGAAATATCCTCTTCAGGTATGTCAGGCTCCTGTACAGTTTCATCATCTTTTTTAATCTGATCCAAAAGCATCCCCTCAATTTTATCCATGACAGCAGGGTGCTCTTTAAGATAGAGTTTTACATTCTCTCTGCCCTGTCCTATTCTTTCGCCTTCAAAGCTGTACCATGATCCGGCCTTTTCCACAATCTTAGCTTCTACTGCAGAATCAAGA
Source organism: uncultured Clostridia bacterium (assembly GCA_927797855.1). Taxonomy (GTDB): domain Bacteria; phylum Bacillota; class Clostridia; order Peptostreptococcales; family Anaerovoracaceae; genus SUG1106. Next base: position 14,139 of record CAKMLH010000001.1, read on the forward strand.
ATATCTCCGGCTCTTGAAATACCTTCACCGTACATAATGTCAAATTCAGCCTGCTTAAAAGGAGGCGCAACTTTATTCTTTACAATCTTAACTCTGGTTCTGTTTCCAACCACATTGTCCCCTACTTTAAGGCTTTCAATCCTCCTTACATCAAGACGCATTGAAGAATAGAACTTAAGCGCTCTTCCGCCGGTGGTAACCTCAGGGTTACCGAACATAACTCCTACCTTTTCTCGAAGCTGATTTATAAATATAACACAGGTATTCGACTTATTTACAGTACCTGTAATCTTGCGCAGAGCCTGTGACATAAGTCTGGCCTGAAGCCCCACATGTGAATCTCCCATTTCACCCTGAATTTCTGCCCTTGGAACAAGTGCAGCAACGGAGTCAATAACGATTACATCAAGGGCTCCGCTCCGAGCAAGCATATCACATATCTCCAGGGCCTGTTCTCCTGTATCAGGCTGAGAAACAAGCAGATCTCCCACATTAACTCCGAGATTCTTGGCATAAACAGGATCAAGTGCGTGCTCTGCATCTATAAATGCCGCCTTGCCTCCGGCCTTCTGGGCCTCGGCAACTATATGTAATGTAAGCGTGGTTTTACCTGATGATTCAGGGCCGAAGACTTCAACAATTCTTCCCTTAGGTACTCCGCCTATGCCGGTGGCAATATCCAGGCTGATAGAGCCTGTAGAGATTGCATCTATATTCATATGTGTGTCATCACCAAGTTTCATGATGGCACCCTTGCCGAACTGCTTCTGTATCTGCGCCATTGCGGCTTCCAAAGCTTTATCTTTTTCAGTCTGATTTACGCTCATAATATCCTCCATAATTAAACAGGAACTTGCCGAACATTTGTTCTTATGTTCTCATAATACCTTATTTTGCCTTAACGGTCAAGGGCTTTTCAGAATATTTTTATGGTAATTTGTGTAATTAATATAACATTATTACACTATCGTGTCAATACTTCCCATCATTTTATCTTTAGCGTCTTCAGATATGCTTTCTGTTCCGGCGTAATACGATAGCTTTCAACCGACTTCTGAATAGCCTTGTTATGTGTCCATTTTTCAAGACGTTTTTCCTCTATAAAAGGAAGAACCGCCTCATACTGCTTGGCCAGTGCCGTGGCAAAATACCAGGCAATCATCATATTCACATAGTATTCCTGGGATTTAATACCGGCCACCGTCTCGGGATACTCCGGTTTAAATTGGTCGTCCAGATAAAAACTCATAAGCATTTCGATGCCGAACCTTATGGTATATGTATGGTCCGAGCCCATCCAGACTTTTATTTCATCCAGAAGCTCGGGCAGATGTTTCTTGAAAATCTTCGGCGAAATGATATCGCATGTGGCCCAGTTGTCGATGTACGGCAGGAATTTATTCATCTCTGCAATACACTTGTCATAGTCCTTCATGCTTTCTATTATCAGGCCGTGAAGGTTGTATTCTTCATAATACTTATGGGGAAGTGTTCTCAGGAAAAATTCGATATCCGGATCTTTGGAAAGTTCCTTTGCAAGTTTCCGAAGCTGAGGTGTCCTTACGCCGATTACTGTCTTTTTATCAACTGTAGGAATAAGAGATGCGTTGAAGTCCCTATACTTCAGATCCTGCAGATCAAAGAGCTGCGAGCGTATTCTTTCGTTTATATCTGTCACAATATCACCTATTTTATTAACTGGTACACCTGATTCAGCATTGCCAGAAGAGCATAGTGCCTGTTCCACTTTCTGTTTACATTTCTGTATTTGGATTCAACAGCCTTTACCTGTCCTTTGTAAGCTATGCCGATATAGGCAAGTCCTACAGGCTTTTCGGCAGTACCGCCGCCCGGGCCTGCAATTCCCGTAACGGAAATACATATATCAGATCCCGTTTTTTCAGCAAGTCCTGCTGCCATTTCACATGCGGTCTCAGGACTTACGGCACTGTACTTCTCAAGGGTTTCAGCCTTTACGCCAAGCTCTTCAATTTTAGCCCTGTTGGTATAAGTGACAATTCCTCTCTCAAAGACTTCCGAAATTCCCGGAATATCAGTAAGTGCCGCTGCAAAAAGTCCACCGGTACATGATTCGGCACATGAAATTGTTATATGCTTTTCCAGAAGCAGTTTCCCCACAACATCAACAAGGTCTTCATCATCATAACTGTAGATATATTCACCGATTAATTTGTTTACATCTTCAATCATACGGTCAACCGCTTCCTGAGCTTCCTCTTTTGTCTTTCTCTTGGATGCAATCCTGAGGCTGCATTCACCTTCTTTTGCATAAGTGGCAATTGTAGGATCAGTCTGTCCGTCTATAAGGGGCAGCAATACGGTTTCCATTTTAGACTCACCGATTCCGAAGGTTCTGAGAATTCGATAAAAAATGACGCTGTCCTGCATTGAAGCCAGGATGGGCCTTACCTGAAGCTCAAACATTCTCTTCATCTCGCGAGGCGGTCCCGGCATTGAAATGATCATCTTCCCGTCTTTTTTAAGAGCAAATCCCGGTGCGGTTCCCCCATCGTTTGGAAGAACTTTTGCTCTCGAAGGCATGTATGCCTGCTTCAGATTATTAGGAGTCATGGTTCTGCCGGCTTTTCTGTAATTTTCCAGCAAAGCTTCCATACACTCTTTGTTCTCAACTATCTTGTCCCCCATGGCTTCTGCTATCACTTCCTTTGTCAGGTCATCCTGAGTAGGACCAAGACCGCCTGTAGTCAGAATAAGATCGCAGTCATGGAAGGCAAAGGCAATGAGTTCCTTAAGCCTTCCCGGATTATCACCTACAGAATAATGGTACATCACATCAAAACCCATGTTCTGCAGTTCCTGAGACAAAAAGGCAGCATTGGTGTTAACAATCTGCCCGAATAAAATTTCCGTTCCTACGGTTAAAATTGCGGTTTTCATTTTTCCGCCTCCAAATTCAATTATTTCATGGAAAATACCTGTTTGTTCTTCACTACGTACTCAACTCCCGAATAAACGGTCATAATAAGGGACGCCCAAAGGAAAATCTGAGCAGCCCAGTAAAGAGGCGCAAAATCAGGCCATGCAGGCACCAGAAGCAAAAGAGGTACGGCTATCATCTGAAGGACTGTTTTAATTTTGCCGCTCATTCCCGCAGCAACGACAATTCCTTCTGATGCGGCAACAGTTCTCATTCCTGCCACCGTAAATTCTCTTGCCAGAATAATTATGAACATCCATGCGGGCACATACTCAGGTATCATCAGACAGAAAGCTGAATAAACCAGAACCTTGTCTGCCAGCGGGTCCATAATCTTTCCGAAATTGGTTACGAGGTTGCGCTTTCTGGCTATCTTTCCGTCCAGCATATCCGTAAAGGATGCTGCGATAAAAATAACAAATGCTATTACATAATATCCGAGCATATACGCAGCTATAAAAAACGGTACTGCAATTACTCTTCCGATAGTTAATTTGTTTGGTAAATTCATTTTTTATACCTCCCTGCCCACTAAATCATAATCAAATGCATCTTCAACAAGTATGCGAACCATGTCTCCCGCCTTTAAATCACGGCGCGAAGTAAAAATAACAGAATTATCTATTTCCGGTGCATCGTACCGTGTTCTTCCAATATAACTTCCGTCTTCGTCTCTTTCCTCAACCAGTACAGTCATTTCTGTCCCGATTTTTTCTCTGTTATATTCCAGAGAAATATCAAGCTGGCGGCGCATTATGGCATCCAGCCTTTCTTGCTTGATTTCCTCCTCTATCTGATTTTCCATTTCCCCTGCTTCAGTGCCTTCCTCCTGAGAATAGGCGAAAACTCCAAGGCGGGCAAATTTCATTTCTTCAACAAAATTCAGCAGATTCTCAAAATCTTCTTCTGTCTCACCGGGAAATCCCACAATAAGGGTTGTCCTTATATGAATGTCAGGAATGGCATCCCTTAAGCGCTTTATAGTATCTCTTATGGATTTTTCCGTTGAGCGGCGCCTCATGGCCTTTAAAATGCTGTCTGAGGAATGCTGAACAGGAATATCGATGTAATGGCATACCTTAGGCTCTTTTGCCATAACTTCAATAAGCTCATCTGTTATTCTGTCTTCGTAACAGTACATAAGCCTTATCCACTCTATGCCGTCTATGGAGCATAGCTTTGTAACAAGCTCAGCAAGTTTAGGTTCTCCGTAAAGATCCCTGCCGTAGTTTGTTACATCCTGAGCTATCAGAATAAGTTCTCTGCACCCCGCTTCAGCCAGTTCCTCCGCCTCGGTTATAACGGTTTCCATAGGTTTGCTTCTGAATCCACCCCTTATCTTTGGAATTATACAGTAAGCACAGCAGTTGTCACATCCTTCGGCAATTTTAAGAGTAGCTGAATATGGATTGTCATCCAGAATGCGCTTGTGAGTGGAAAGAGTCTTGTCATAGCATCCGGTTATCACCTTTTCTCTGCCTTCTGATGCGGAAAGCAGTTCAGGCAGCTTATCATATTCATTAACTCCTATGAAGAGATCCACCTCCGGCATTTCTTCGTAAAGATCGTCTGCATATCTTTCGGAAAGGCAGCCTGAAACAACAAGTTTCTTTCCCTCCTCCCGATATGGCACCATATCAAAAATTCTTTCTATGGACTCACGTTTTGCATCGTTTATGAACCCGCATGTATTGACAACAATTACATCAGATTCTTCTGCCGTTTCAGCGATTTCATAGCCTGCCTCGGCCATTATACCCTTTGCAGCCTGAGTATCGTTAAAATTTTTGGGGCATCCTAATGTTTCAAAATATATTTTCATTATTCTCCTTCTGTTTCAAGCCTTTCAAGTTCTTCTTCGGTCATAAGGACCTGCCGGGGTCTGCTGCCGTCCTGAGGGCCTATAATACCGCGGGCTTCCATCATATCCACGATGCGGGCCGCTCTGTTGTAACCTATTCTGAACCGCCTCTGAAGCATTGAAACAGATGCCTGTCCGCTTCTTACCACCAGTTCTATGGCTTCAGGAAGAAGCTCGTCGGTGTCCTCTGACTTTTCGGCTCCATTGGTCCTCTCTATTCTGGTGAGAATATCTTCATTATAGGAAGCATTGCTGTCAACCTGGCTCTTTACAAAATCAATAACCTTATGTACTTCACTGTCTGACACGAAAGCACCCTGGACACGTATAGGCTTTCCCATTCCCATAGGATTAAAGAGCATATCTCCTTTTCCTACCAGCTTCTCAGCGCCCTGCATATCCAGTATTGTTCTGGAATCAACCTGAGAAGATACGGCAAAGGCTATCCTTGACGGTATATTCGCCTTTATAACACCTGTTATAACATCAACTGAAGGTCTCTGGGTTGCAACAATTAGGTGCATTCCCGCAGCTCTTGCCATCTGTGCCAGACGGCATATGGACTCTTCTATCTGTGACGGTGCCGCCATCATGAGATCTGCCAGCTCGTCTATTATTATAACCACCTGAGCCATGGCCTTTTCAGGTTCTTCATTGGCTTTAACATATTCATTATATGACTCCAGGTCTCTGACTCCTTCTTCAGCAAACTTTTTATACCGGTCGGTCATTTCGGCAACTGCCCAGTTGAGCGCTGCTGCAGCTTTGGAAGGATCTGTCACCACCGGAATCAGAAGATGAGGTATTCCGTTATAGTTGCCAAGCTCTACCACCTTCGGATCCACCAGAATGAGCTTGACCTCATCGGGATTTGCCTTATAAAGCAGGCTGGTTATGATTCCGTTAATGCATACAGACTTGCCTGAACCGGTGGAACCGGCAATAAGCAGGTGAGGCATTGCTTTAAGATCTGCAACTATGGCTTTACCGCTTATATCCCTTCCTACCGCAAAAGTAATCTTTGATTTGCTGTTCCTGAATTCATCGGAATCGATAATTTCCCGCAGCCTTACCATAGTAACATTATCATTTTCCACTTCAATTCCTACTGCAGCCTTGCCCGGAATCGGCGCCTCTATTCTTATGGATTTTGCCTCAAGATTAAGAGCAATATCGTCTGCCAGCCTTACTATGCTGTTAACTTTAACACCTACAGCAGGCTGAATTTCATACCTGGTAACAGTGGGACCCTGTGTTACCTGTACAACTCTCGCATCAACGTGAAAATTTCTGAGGGTCTCCTCCAGCTTCCGAGCCTTGGATGCCAAAAGACTGTTGTTTGTTCTTGCACCTCCTGATGAACGCTCCAGAAGACTGATTGGCGGTTTCTTATATTTCTTTACGGTCTGATGGGGATTCATTTCCTCAGCAGTTAGCATGGCTTCCCGCGCTTCTTTGTTTGAAAGCTTATCGGGAACATCCCGGTCATACACACCCTGTGAAATCATTCCGGCGGCAGCGGCCGTTCCTGCAGCTGCAGCTCCCGCGGCCATATTATCAAGTCCGAAACCTTCTTCTGTCTGTGTCTTATCTTCAAGGCCGGTTGTTGATGACTTCTGTCTTCCGAAGAGGCTGTCGTCATTCATATATTTCAAAATACTGTTTTTCTTTTCTGACGAGACAGGTCTGGCGGTGTGACTCGGCGGAATGTATTCATCCTGAGGCTGGCCGCTGCTTACGATTTTAATTTCGTGAGAAGCAGGCCGAGGGGTATCACGGAATTCGGATCCGATTCTTTTCTGTCCAGCCTGTGCAGACTGCGTTCCGGGAAGGTTGTTCATTACTGTCTGTATGCCCTGTTCATCTTCAGTGTCCATATCAAGATGTGCGTGTTCTTTTATAAGTTTTCTTTCCTCAATCTTACTGCCTATCTTTTCGAAAAATCTTGAGACAGGTGTATTTATAATGAGCAGAAGGCAAATTATGGTCACAACAACAGTAAAAATCCAGCAGCCGCCTTTTCCCAGCCACATTATGAGAACTGATCCCAGAAGCATTCCGAAGAATCCTCCGGAAAGCAGTTTTTCTCCGGAAACATAAAATCCCTTTACATCTTCCATTGACCATATTATCTTTTCAGGTTCAATAAACCTTATGGAATTCATAGTGCACAGCATCAGCAGCATTACAAACAGCAGAACAATGGTTTCCACAGAAAAATGTGATGTCTGGCGTGCAAAAAGAAGAATTCCGAACAAAATAAGATAGAAAGGCAGCACATATGCCATAAAGCCGAAAAGGCCTTTAAGACCAAGTGCTATCATCTCTCCAAGCTTTCCGGCACCTCCCGTAAAGGATGCCACAACAAGAAATGCGCCGATTGCAATTGTTATAATTGCCCATATTTCATCAATAACGCGCTTGTCGGCATTTTTCTTCGCCTGGATTTCCTGGGCCTTTGCTTTGGCATTAGCCTTTGAAGCAGTTTTTCCTTTTGTATTTTTGTTTTTAGAGCCGGGCGGCCTGCCCGGTCCTCTTTTTGTTTCAGCCATTTTATTATCTCCTGAATAATTCTTCTATAATAATCGTATCTTAAGGTGCTATACGATGATGCTGTAAATTACAACAGCTGCACCTAAAGCCCACACATAATATGAAAAATAGCTGAGCTTCTTATCGGAAACAATTTTAATCATAGTCTTTATTGCAATAAGTCCTGAAACGGCTGCTACAGCCATACCCACGATAATAGGACCTATCTGTGATATTTCAACGCCGGCAGCAATGGCATCAGGCGTTTCCAATATAGCAGAACCCAGAATCGAAGGTATAGAAATAAGGAAAACGAACTTTACGGCAAATTTTCTGTCCAGATTGCAGATGAGGCTTCCGAACAGCGTAGAACCAGACCGGGAAATGCCGGGGCATATGGCAATTCCCTGAACTGTACCTATAAATAGGGCGTTCCTGAAGTTCATTTTCTCTATACCTCTGTTTGAACTTCCTGTCCTTTCTGCAAATACAAGCAAAAATCCTGTTATTATCAGTCCTATTCCGATAGGCAGAATCGATGTATATAATCTGTCAAAAATATCATTAAACAGAAGCCCTATTATGGCAGTGGGAATTGTTGCAACTATAATCATAATCCCAAGTTTTCTGACAGGGCGTTCCTCAAGCCTGAGTCCCTTTCCGGTGCAAAGGTCCTTAACGGTAAGACAAAGCTCAACTATAAGCTCCCATATGTCTCTCCAGTATACTATAAACACGGAAATAAGCGTTCCCACATGTAGCAGAACTGCAAACAGAAGGACTTTGTCTTCGTTAATGTTAAACCACTGCTGCAGCAGTGCAAGATGACCGGAGCTGCTTATGGGCAGAAACTCGGCAAGACCCTGCACCAGCCCCAAAATAACCGCTTCAAAATATGTCATATCTTTCCTCCGTCTTATTAAATCAGCCTTTTTTTCCTATATATCCTTTTGCTTTCAGCGTTTCCGCGCATAATATCGCTCCTCCCGCTGCACCTCTGATTGTATTATGGGAAAGTCCTACAAATTTAAAATCGTATATGCTGTCCTCCCTGATTCTGCCGATGGAAATTCCCATGCCCTTATCTCTGTCCACATCGGCTTTTACCTGAGGTCTGTCGTCTTCATCAAAGTACTTGATGAACTGTTTAGGTGCCATAGGCAGGTCTGCCTCCTGAGGGAAACCCCTGTAGCTTTCCAGTTTTTCAATAAGCTGCTCCTTCGTCGGCTTATTCTTAAATTTTACAAAGGCAGCGGCGGTATGTCCGTTTAATACGGGCACTCTGAGGCACTGGCATGAAATCTTAGGCTCTTCTGCCTTTAAGATCACTCCGTCCTGTATTTTCCCCCAGATCTTCAGAGGCTCCTGCTCGCTCTTTTCTTCTTCACCGCCAATGTAAGGGATGATATTTTCAACCATTTCAGGCCACGACTTAAAGTCCTTTCCTGCACCGGAAATTGCCTGATAAGTGGTGATTACACATTCATAAGGCTGAAATTCCTTCCAGGCTTCAAGGGCCGGCACATAGCTCTGTATGGAGCAGTTAGGCTTAACAGCTATGAAACCGCGGCTGGTTCCCAGTCTCTTTTTCTGGTGCTCTATCACCTTAAAATGTTCCGGGTTGATTTCAGGAATCACCATAGGAACATCAGGCGTCCATCTGTGAGCGCTGTTATTGGACACTACAGGAGTCTCAGTCTTAGCATACGCTTCCTCGATAGATTTTATTTCATCTTTGCTCATGTCCACCGCACTGAAAACGAAGTCAACTGTGGAGGCTACTTTCTCCACTTCGTTCACATTCATAATTTTTATCTTTTTAACGGCCTCAGGAACAGGAGTATCCATTTTCCATCTCCCTTTTACAGCCTCTTCATATGTTAATCCCTCGCTTCTGGGGCTGGCAGCAATGGTTGTAACCTCAAACCATGGGTGATTTTCCAGAAGAGCGATGAAACGCTGCCCCACCATTCCCGTACCGCCGAGAATTCCTACTCTCAATTTTTCTGTCATTTCAAATACCTCTCTCTTTTATAATTATATGATTTTTGATTAAGATTTTTATATACAGACTCAATACTTTATTTTAGCACTTTTCCTTTGATTTTTCAACAAAATCCCCCATACTGAATATAATAATTTATCAACAATTTTCGCAGAAATTCACTTAGAAAGGCGGTGTTTTTCCTTGATTATTTTTAAAGGTGCCGCAACAGCGATGATTACACCTTTTAAGGATGGCAAAATAGATTACGTTTCCATGGGAAAGCTCATCGAATGGCAGATTGCAGAGGGAATTGATGCACTTGTAGTCTGCGGAACCACCGGGGAAGCTTCAACACTTTCTCCTAAAGAAAAAATAGATCTTATAAAATTCACGGTTGATCTGGTAAAAGGCCGTGTCCCTGTAATTGCAGGAACAGGAGGAAACTGTACAGAGACGGCTCTGGAGCTTTCATTAGAAGCAGAAGCACAAGGTGCGGACGGACTTCTTATAATTACACCTTATTACAATAAATGCACAGAAGCAGGTCTTATCACTCATTTTGAAAAAATAGCCGATGCAGTACATTCACCTATAATCATGTACTCTGTCCCTTCGAGAACAGGAGTGAATATGTCCGGCAAGGTTGTTGCCGCATTAAAATCTCACCCGAACATAGTGGGCCTTAAGGAAGCATCGGGAAATATTTCTCAAATCTGTCAGATTGCAGCTCACATAAGCGATGATTTCAGCATATATTCCGGCAACGATGACCAGACAGTGCCAATTCTGTCCCTTGGCGGTCTTGGATGTATATCTACAGTATCAAATATTGTTCCCGCACGTTACAGCCGCATGATACATCACTATCTTGAAGGACGTGTTGCAGAGGCGGGAAAGGAGCAAATCGCTCTCAAGCCTCTCATTGATGCTGTCTTCAGTGAAGTAAATCCTATACCAATTAAAGCAGCTCTTTACATGATGGGAATGTGCAATCTGGAATACAGACTGCCGCTGTGTCCGCCGTCCAACAAGACTCAGTATCTGCTTTATGACGAATTATGTAATTTCGGACTTCTGTGATTGATATAACAAAACATTTTGAATGCTTTTAACCCTGATGATTCCCTTCGCTGCTGTAAACTTCACATCCCAATCACCATAGGTCATGCCGTACACCCTTTCCGGGTCGTCCTGATAGCGGGGCCGGGGATCCTGCGCCAGAAGCCCCTTTATAACTTCAAGTTCATTTGGAGGAACCATATCAATGAAATTGCCATCTTCTTTATTTGTATCAAAGATGACCCGGGCTCCTGTATCTTCTATTCTTTGCGCAAATCCGCCTCTTGCATCAGTCTTTGCCTCCGAATAAGGAAGGTATGGCTTGATATCATATATTGGTGTGCCGTCCAGTATGTCGGCGCCGGATATATGAAGTACAGGACCTTTCCTGTTGTCATATTCTATGCCTTCCAGCTTCACCAGGGAAAGGCCGATAGGATTGGGACGGAATGGAGAGCGTGATGCAAAAACTCCGACTCTTTTGTTTCCTCCCAGGCGAGGCGGTCTGACCGTAGGCGACCAGTCATCCCTCACGGACTCAGAAAACTGCCATATCAGCCAGATGTGTGAAAATTCTTCCAGGCCTCTGACCGCATCGGCATTGTTATACGGATGCTCAAAAACTATCTGTCCGGGAGTTTCCACAAGACCGCTCTGCCTTGGAATGCCGAATTTTTCAGGAAAGCCGGTATGTATTCTTGCGATGGTTTTCAATTCCATGAGAAGTATATCCTTTCTTCAAAACGCCATAATTTTCTGACAAAAACGGCAGACCAAATGGTCTGCCGCTGCTGTTTCGTTATTCAAATCAAATTAAGCTTCAGTAGCTACTACTTCTTTGCCGTCATAGTAGTTGCAGTTAGGGCAAACTCTATGAGGAAGCTTAGGTTCGTGACACTGAGGGCAAATGGATAAGCCCGGTGCTTTCATCTTCATATTAGCTGATTTTCTGCTGTTCTTCTTTGCCTTTGAAGTTCTACGTTTAGGTACTGCCATATCTTAACACCTCCTTGTGAGTAATTGCACTTTATGTTAATCTTTAAATAGTCGTCAACTATTAGATTATATACTGCAGCATCATATTTTGTCAACCACTATTTTAAACCTTTTACGATGTTGTATGTATCTCTTGCAATCATCAGTTCCTCGTTGGTCGGTATAAGCAGAATCTTTACTCTTGAATCATCTGTTGAAATGATAGTTTCCTTTCCGCGGATCTTGTTCTTTACCAGATCAAGCTTGATGCCAAGATTACCCATCTCGTTGCAGATGAGTTCTCTCATGGAAACGTCGTTTTCTCCGACACCTGCAGTAAATACGATGGCATCTACTCCGTTCATTTCAGCCATATATGCTCCGATGTAGAATTTAACCTTATGAGCAAATACCTTTAAAGCCAGAGCAGCTCTTTCATTTCCTTCTGCAACTGCTTCTTCAAGATCTCTGAAGTCGCTGGAAACGCCGGAAATACCCAGAACGCCTGATTTCTTGTTGAGAATTTCATTAGCCTTGCCCATCGGGAGATTTTCCTTTTCCCTGATAAATGTTACGATGGCAGGGTCGATATCGCCGCAGCGTGTTCCCATTACAAGACCTTCAAGAGGAGTGAATCCCATGGATGTGTCCACACATTTTCCTCTCTTGATTGCGGATACAGAAGCACCGTTGCCCAGGTGGCAGGTTATAAGCTTAAGGTCTTCAAGGTTAACATTAAGCATTTCTGAAGCTCTCTGCGCAACATACTTGTGTGAAGTACCGTGGAAGCCGTATCTTCTTACGCCGTACTTTGTATAGTATTCGTAAGGAAGAGCATAAATATATGATTCAGGCGGCATAGTCTGATGGAATGCGGTGTCGAAAACGCCCACCATAGGTGTATCCGGCATAAGCTCCTTACAAGCTGCAATACCTAAAAGGTTAGGCGGGTTGTGAAGAGGTGCCAGTGCAACGCATTCTTCAAGAGCCTTGATAACATCGTCGGTAATAAGAACGGAAGATGCAAACTTTTCACCTGCATGAACAACTCTATGTCCGACAGCACCGAGTTCTGACATGGATTTTATTACGCCATGTTCAGGATCCTGAATTGCAGCAAGAACCTGCTCAATAGCATCCTTGTGATCTTTCATCGAAACCTCTGTCTTGATTTTGTCCTGTCCGATTTTTTCGTGTCCTATGACAGATCCGTCCATTCCGATTCTTTCTACTAAGCCCTTGCAGAGCAGTGTTTCGCTTGTCATATCAAGAACCTGATACTTAAGTGAGGAACTGCCGCAGTTGATTACTAAAACTTTCATGATCTATATTTCCTCCATAAAATTAAATTAACAACGATAATTAGACCTGTATATTATACTCTCAAATTTTACCGATTTCAAGGACAAGTTTTGACTGCCGACGGCTTTTTCACATACTCGGAATCCATGTAGAGGTCCCGGCCGCATGCCAGATTGTAAATGTCTGAAGCCAAAATATCTTTTTGCAGTGCAGGGGCCGTTTCCGGGAACGCCGGAGCATCTCTGTTTATATTTGTTATAATAGGCAAATGGCAGTTTCCCGACTTTTTGACCTGTTTGAGATATGAGCTTCCTCTTTCGTCAAAAGCAAGAATTCTGATGTAATTGGAAGCGGAAAGCACGTCCACCCTCTTTATTCCCAGCAAAGTATGGACCAGAACCCTTGCTACCCTTGTTCTGGTATAGCGCTTGGATTTAAGGTCTCTGATAATATCCTCATAGTTTTTCCAGAAGCGGACCCGTGCTTTCATAATATTTCCCAGGCCTTCCTCGCATCCGAATATTTCACTCAGTTCCTCAGAAGATGAAGAAAGAACCTTCTGTATTATCAGTGGTGTGAGCATTTCATTATCGGCAAAGTTCCCACTTCTTTTCTCAAGTATTTCCCGGGTAATAGACGGAACCAGCCGGGAAATATCACCCTGCTCTGCCAGAAGTTTTCTTACTGCTGTTGCCGAGGCAGGTCCTTCACATGCTTTCGTTTCGTGGTAGCCTGCTCCCAGGCGTTTTATAACAAGGGGTCGGGCCTTTTTCATATTTCTGATGTATTCTATTGCAAGAATGTTGTTCGGGCTTTCAATTATCTCTTCTGCCTCTTTTCCCAGCAAAGTACCTATGGCCCGGCTGCGGGCTTTAGGATATGACAGTCCCTCTTTTACAGATTTTTTTACGGATTCTTCAAGGAACCCGGCATTTCTTTCTATTTCCCGGGCAATTTCTGCCAGTTCTTCTTCATTTCCCGACTCACTTCCGAAAGCTATATTATCCACGCCCAGGGCTTCCAGAATTTCAACGCCGGCACGAGCAAAATACCCCGCATTGCTGCAGGCAAAAACTGCGGGCATTTCCACCACCAGATTTACCCCGTTTCTGACGGCCATTTCAGCTCTTGTCCACTTGTCCAGCAGTGCAGGCTCTCCTCTCTGAGTAAAATCCCCGCTTATTACGGACACGCAAACATCGGCCTCCGATTTTTCAAGGGCCTGCTCAAGATGGTACTTATGTCCGTTATGAAAAGGGTTGTATTCAGCTACTATGCCCACGGCTTTCATATTCTTTTCCATGGTATATATTATACCCTATTCAGCCGATGGATTCAACGATATGTGCTAAATAAATAATGCAAATACAGCGGCCAGAATCCCTGCAATTAGGCCATGAGTCAGCTTTATCTGAAGAATAGTTCCAAGCCCCAGTCCTGAGCCGGATGCCATTGATACGGACTGCCCTATGACAGAAAGCCCTCCGAAAGAAATTATAAACGAAGTAAGTACAGTTTTAAGGCCTATGCTTATATCACATATTCCAATCATATTGCTGCCTACAGTCATTTCGATTATTCCCTTTGCAAAAGCCGACCATGCCTCGCCCGGCAGCATCCGGAACAGTCCCAGACTTTCCATCAGCTCCATTGCTATCATAAAAAGTATCAGATACGCTAAAATCACTGCCATAGCCTTAAATCCTGCGATTATAGATGCGGTAAAGCTTTCCATGTAAGTAGTTCCCGCAATGCTCCTTTTTTGCGGAATTTCTTTCTCTGACCTTTCTTTTTTCTTTGGACACCTGTAAATCATACCGTTGAGAAGAGCACCCATGTAATGTGCCATAGCTGCCACCACTGCCGCCCTGGTATTTCCGAGGAAAGCCCCTACAGTTCCTATGATAAATGCTGGACCCGTTACAAGAGAATAGCTGAGCACATGTTTTCCTTCATCAATGGTAAAGAAGCCCCTTGAAGTGAGATCTCCAACGATTTTCGCCCCCATAGGATATCCTGACATGAAAGCAACAGCAAAGGGATACACTCTGAGAGGAAGCTTCTCGGGATTTCCCACTCTTTTGATAAAATCAGCGAAAATAAAAAAAGGCAGCAAAATCGGCACTATAGAGTTGGCCCAGATGACTATTGCAGTCTTTGAGCCCGACTCGGTCACCGCCGGAAATACTACCATCGCAGCAGCAAAACACGCAGCTGCAGTCATTATCAGTCTTTTTTCAAAATTCTTCGCTTTCATACTAAAGTGTATGCTGCGCGGGCTGTTTTAAACCAGAGATGTTGTCAAAATGTGGAGTAATTTTTTCCGCCCTTGTCGATGGTATTTATTTTGTTACCTTGTATCTCAGCCAGTTCTGATTTAATACAGACATTCCGCTGCTTGGTATCTTTTCATAAAGTTCCTGTGGATAATCGGTGAGCCTGAAGCAGTACGTGCCGCCCTTTTCAAAGGAAAAAAGCTTCTTCGACTCCTTATATGGCTGATTGGCATCGATTTGAAGGGTCTCCAGTACTGTTTTTCCATCTGTGTCGTACAACTTCAATGTCCCCGCTATTCCTGCAGTTTCCAGTACAATCTCACTATTGTCGTCTACAGTAAAAGGAAACTCATATTCCTTGCCGGGCTCTGCGTAAAAGTACTGATATTTTTCTGCTTCCAATGTCAGGTCGCTGTCCAGAACATCGTACCAGCTGCTGTAAAGAAATACCCCTTCATCTGATTTGTCAGTGGTATAAACCGCAGCATAATAGGTTCCGGGCTGTAAAATCACCTGAATATTGGTTTTATACTCCGGATATTCGGACAGTTCCGCACCTTCCTCCATATGCCAGCTTGCATTAAAATTGTAGCCTGCATCTGCTTCTTCTATAGGCTCTTCCAATGTCTTATCCTTGTAGATTCCAAATCGGATATTTTCCATGTTAGAATCCACCGGCATATGCTGCATAAAGGCTGTGGGCTTCTCAATTATCAGTTCCCTGCGAAAACCGAATTTCCCAGGGATAGTTGATTTTGTCAGCTGCTGTTTTTCCTGAAAATTGAGTTTCACCTCTCCGTCCTCGTAGGATTGTCTGTCAGCTTCGTTATTTGGAGTGAGCCTAATGCTGTCTTCTGGTTCTTTACAACCGGACATTTCCTGTTTGCTATTCACCGCAAAGATGATTCCCATCACAGAGACAATAACAATTAACACAATTAAAATGTACGTCAGGATCTTTCTGTTTTTAACCATATCGTACCTCCTGTCACTTTATAAGTTACAAGAACCTCATACAAAAACTCGTCTACCTTTATTTAGTGTTTTATTAAATATTATCATTTTTCTAAGGTTCTGACAACACAACAAAAAATCTGACGGGTATTTTTCCCGCCAGACATTTCACTCTTTAGAACAGGCCTCCGAAGAGTCCGCCGCCTTTGTTGTCGCCGCAGAAGCAGCAGAATATTATAATCAAAAGAATAATAAGCCATATGCTGTTGTTTCCGCTGTCGCAGCAGCAAGGTTCGCAGCACCGCGGCTCAGGGCAGTCCCTGCGGCATTTATCTTTAAAATCATGGTCGCAGCATTCATTGAATCTTCTGTCGTCACCCATAATAAAAACCTCCATAGTATTTTTTACCATACTATGCAGGTTTTCTGTCCGCGGTGAATTATATTAACTGCACGTTTCTATTGCTCTTCCTCTCCCATGGCCAGCATGTCGCCGAATGAAACGATGTACTCGTCCAGCGGGTAGCTGCTGCACTCCGAAAAATCGTACTGGTACTTATCTCCTCCTAAGGCTTCAAGTCTGGCACAGACGAGAGCGTCCCGCAGCGTCATTTCCTCATCTTCCGTACTTCCCAGATCTGTCAGATATGCACGGCTGTCCTCTGAATACCACTTTCTAAACCTTTCCAGCTCATCGGCAAGTTTTGTCTGCGTTGTTTCGTCGTTACAGTTCCTTGACATTCCTACAAGGGATCTCCTCACATTATCAAATATGGTGAAAAGCTCCGTTTCACTTTCCGGTATAAAATCAGATATTTCCTCAAAATAATCTCCGATAAGCTGGGCCAGAGTCTCTTTGTCCACCTCTTTTATAAGCTCAGCAACATCTTCATATTCCGGCTCCTCATCGCATTCCAGAAAGGCTGCAAGGTTTTCAAAATACTGAAAATCCTCCGGTCTGTCTATATCAAGAATCTCATATAACTCTTCCTTCGTCACTTCAGTTCCTCCTAAAGATCAAGATTTTTAAATTTAAGTATAAGGTCGGATTTCTCCGTTTCAAGTACCTTCTGTATCATATTCACAAAATTTTCGGAAAGGTCGCTGGCATAGAAAATGTTTTCTCTGTCGTTTTCCTTTGCAAGCATATCCTGTTCTGTAAGTATGTCCCTTATAGGTGAAATTATTTCATAGGAAGGATTGACAATTCTGAGCTGAGGATAGATTGCCTGAATGTTCTTTCTGATAAGAGGATAATGGGTACATCCCAGAACCAGAGTATCAATACGGTTATCTCTTATGAAATCGTCCAGATAGTATCTTATTGTCAGGTTCATTATCTCGTTATCAATAATGCCTTCCTCTATGAGAGGAACAAAAGCCGGAGTAGCCTTGCTGTAAACATTAAGGTGCGGATCCTGTTCCTTTATCATCATGTTGTAATCATCGCTTGCTATGGTAACTTTTGTTGCTATTATACCGATATTATTGCTTTCATCACAGATTGATGCCGTTTTGACCGCTGCCGGTTTTATAATTCCTATAATAGGCGTCTTCGGAAAGCGCAGGCGCAGTTCCTCAAGGCAAGTGGCCGTTATAGTGTTACAGGCTATAACCATCATCTTAACACCCTGTGATGCGAGAAAATCGGCAATCTGCGCGGCATAGTGGCGTATTGTGGATACAGCCTTGGAGCCGTAAGGCGTCCTTGCAGTATCGCCGAAATATATGACTCTCTCTTCAGGGAGCTCAGAAAAAAGATTTGGGATGCAGGTAAGTCCGCCAAGTCCCGAATCAAAAAATCCTATAGGTCTGTTGTCCATGGTTTTGTTTCCTTTTGTAACGAGTGCTTCCCCCACACGCACAACTGCTCAATGCAAATGTTGTAAAAATAAAGGAAAAACCCGTTTTCATACAACAAGGCGTTTAAAAAGGCAGAAAAAGCACCTCTATTTCATGATGTATGTTGTATGAAATCACAGTTTTAACCGTTTCATACAACATTTTTTTCAATTATCATCATTCATGTTGTATGAAAACGCAAACTTTAAATTTATATACAACATTTTGCCTTGTAAATCACCTTTTTTTACAACGATGTTGTATAAATAAGATGATTTGATACTTTCATGCAACATTGACTTTTGCTCTGTACAGTATACCACGTAGGAAGGAAAAATACCATATAAAAAAATGCATATACAGGTTATATTCACGCCGATAATGTGGTACAATTATCCTATTAAGAAAAACAATCTATCGGAGGCAGAAAATACAATGACCAATAATAATACAGATAAAGATAAAACCTTAAAGCAGCGGGAACAGATTCCAAATGAATATAAGTGGGATATTGAAGCTATGTATCCTGACGAGACCGCCTGGGACAGAGACGTGGCAGACAGCATTAAGGCCGCAGAAGATTTTAAAAGATTTCAGGGCAGAGTCACAGAAAGTGCCGACACTCTTTATGAAGCTCTTTCAGAAAAGGATGTAATATGGCAAAAGCTTGAACATGCCTATGTATATGCTGCCATGAGAAAAGACGAAGACAACAGAGTAACCAAGTATCAGACCATGGATGATAAATGCGGCAGCGCTCTGGCTAAGGCTTCAGCCGCCATGTCTTTCTTCGCACCGGAGCTTCTTGCCGCCCCTGAGGAAAAGATTCTTTCCTTTATTGAAGAAAACCCTAAACTCAAACAGTACGAATTTGTCCTTAAAGATGCCTTAAGAGAGAAAAAACATGTGCTTACCGCATCTGAAGAAAACATCCTTGCACAGCTCAGCGAAGTAACGGGAGCTACCAACGATGTTTTTAAAATGCTTAACAATGCAGATATGAACTTCGGAACAATAGTTGACGAAGATGGCGATACGGTAAACCTGACTCACGGAAACTACATCACCTTCATGGAAAGTCATGACCGCAATGTCCGCAAGGCCGCTTTTACCAATATGTACGAAGCTTACAAAGCCCTCATCAACACCATTGCGGTTAACTACAATTACAATGTAAAAACAGATGTCGTATCAGCACGCATCAGAAAATATAGCTCTGCACGGCAGGCAGCTCTTTCCGGCGGAAACATTCCGGAGGAAGTATACGACAACCTCATATCAGTTGTACATGAATATCTTCCTGTTCTCTACAGATATATCGCCCTTCGCAAGAAAGTCCTCGGCGTAGATGAGCTCAAAATGTACGATGTCTATGTTCCTCTTGTACAGCTTCCTAAAAGAGATATTCCATATGAAGAAGCACTGAAAATGATGCAGGAGGGACTTGCACCTCTCGGCGATGAATATCTTGCGCAGGTTGACCGCGGAACAAAGGAAGGCTGGATTGATGTTTACGAAAACCAGGGAAAGACCAGCGGAGCATACAGCTTCGGCTCCTACGACAGCAAGCCGTATATTCTGCTGAACTATACCAACACACTTAAGGATGTATTTACCATTGTCCACGAAATGGGTCATTCCATGCACTCCTACTACACACGCAAGACTCAGCCTTATACCTACGGCGACCACTCCATCTTTACGGCGGAGGTTGCATCTACAGTAAACGAGTCCCTTCTCATGCAGCATCTTCTGGAGACGGAGAAAGACCCGGAAATGAAAAAATACCTGATAAATTACTACATTGAAGAGTTCAGAACCACCCTCTTCCGTCAGACAATGTTTGCGGAATTTGAACTTGCTTCTCACAGAGAAGTTGAAAGCGGCGGCGTTCTGACGGCTCAGTGGCTCTGTGAAACATACGACGACCTTAACAGGAAATATTTCGGCCCTGCCCTTTCCGAAGATGAATATATCAGATACGAATGGGCAAGAATTCCTCATTTCTACAGAGGTTTCTATGTATACCAGTACGCTACGGGATATTCCGCTGCCACTGCTATTTCAAAAAAAATCCTCACAGAGGGTACTGAAGCCCGTGATAACTATATTGAATTTTTAAAGAGCGGATCTTCAGATTACCCTGTAGAGCTTCTGAAAATTGCAGGAGTGGACATGTCAAGTCCTGAACCTATCAGAATGGCCATGGAGACATTTACCAGCCTTGTTGACCAGCTGGAGAAACTGCTGTAATATCAGGGTCAGAGGGAGTAAAGGAAATGGAAAACAAAAAGATATACATCTATGCTAACATCACTGAAATGTCGAAAAAAATCGAAAAGACCCTGAGGAGCAAGCTTGTAAAGTCAGGACTCCGTGTTTTTGAAGATCTTTCCCAAGACACAGAGCTTATTATATGCATCGGCGGCGACGGGACTCTCCTTCATCTTATGCAGGAAAAGGATTTTCCAGGTACCCCTGTTGTTGGCATAAATACAGGCCATCTGGGTTTCTTTCAGGAAATACCTCCGGAAAAAATAGACGATTTTATTTTTAAATATAATCAGGGAGAGTACACTATCCAGTCTTTCAGCACGGTAAAGGCCACAGTAATGACAGATCACGGCGGTTTCACCCATACTGCACTCAATGAAATTGCAGTAAAGGGAGAAATGACATATCCGGTTCACCTGAACATTTCCATTAACGATTCCTTTATTGAAAGATTCAGCGGTGACGGAATCTGTGTGGCAACACCTGCAGGAAGCACAGCTTACAGCTACTCCCTGGGCGGCAGCATAGTAGACCCTGATCTTGACCTGCTTCAGGTCACACCTATAGCACCAATGAAAAGCATCGCCTACCGCTCATTTACCTCAAGCCTTCTCCTTCCTCCTGACGGAAAGCTGATCATACTTCCATGCGACGAAAGCGACAGAAAGCTTAATGTGGTTTTCGACGGCAGACTTGCATCATACGAGGACGTATCTTCAATAACCATGGAACTTTCCACACGCAAGGTAAACCTTATAAGATTCGACGATTCCAATTTCTGGGACAAGGTTAAGGGAAAATTTCTTTAGAAGATAAATTATTTTCAGAAAGGGAAAATTATGGCCAAGTTTACATACATCGTGAAAGAAAGCGACAGGGAGCTCTCCATAAAGGAGCTCCTTTCCCGTAATTTCAGCTTTTCTTCCCGTTTCATGACAAAGCTTAAGCAAAACAGGCTTATTTTTTTAAACGGTGAAAGCATGCCCGGCTGGATACTTCCCAATCCCGGCGATGTTATAACCGTAGTGACACCTGAAGAAACAAGCGATTTTCCTCCTGAGGCCATCCCTATCTCAATTGTCTATGAGGACGATGATCTTCTGGTTATCAATAAGCAGCCCGGCATAGTGGTTCACCCCACTAAGGGAAAGCCATGCCATACCATAGCCAACGGATTGATGAAGAGGATGCTTGATAAGGGAGAAAGCTATAAGATACGCTTTGTCAACAGACTGGATATGAACACTTCCGGTCTTCTTATTGTTGCGAAAAACAGCTATGCACAGGATAATCTGACCAAACAGATGAAGACGGACCATATACAGAAGAAATACATGGCTATAGTCAGTGGTGTTATGGTCCAGGACAGGGGTACTATAGACCTGCCGCTGGGAAGACCTGACCCCAATGAGGTTGAAAGATGGGTTGTTCCTGTGGAAGAAGGCGGTTATCCTTCTGTAACTCATTTTAAAGTTCTGAAAAGATTCAAAAAAAACACTCTGGTGGAGCTGCAGCTTGAAACAGGCAGAACCCACCAGATAAGGATTCATCTGGCATATATCGGTCATCCCATTGAGGGCGATCATCTGTACTGTCACGGCGATCCCTTTGAATACCGCCGGATCCACGGTGACCCTCGCCCTTCTCTTGACGGCAGTCCCGGACCCCGCATGGAAACCAATCCGGAAATCGTGTCGGACATCATCAATCGTCAGGCTCTCCATGCCTTTTCACTCACCTTTAAACATCCTGTCACAGGTGAAAGGCTTCATCTTGAGGCACCCCTGCCCGATGACATGAAAAGGGCTCTGGCTTATCTTGAAGCAAGATAGCGCTGCACCCGCTCTCCGTCGGTGGCAAATTCCACAAGTCCCTCTTTTCTCTTGATATGACCGCCGGTTCCGCAGCCTGCCAGGACAACTACGCAGTTTCCCAGCTGGTCAGCAGTTTTAAGGGCAGCCTCAACAGCCTCGTCACGGTTGGTGATAATACGGACCTTTTCCTTATGCTCAATATGGGAAAGCACCTCCTGACATATTTTGTTTATATCTTCTTTTCCCGGATCAAGCTCGGTAATAACTACAAAATCCGCATTTTTCTCCGCTATTTCCCCTGCTTCTTTGCGGCGGTTAAAGGCTTTTTCACCGACGCAGCCGAATACAAACCCTACTCTGCGGCCGGGGTAGTGTTTGTGTACATAATCAAAAAGTGCCTCATAGCTCATCTTGTTGTGTGCATAGTCAACTATGATGTCAACAGATTTCTCCGGAATTGTGTAAAGCTCCATTCTGCCGGGAACTTTGACAGTCTCAAGCCCCTTCTTGATGGTTTCGATGGGAACGCCAAGCTGTCTTGAGGCGGCAATAGCCATGAGAGCATTATATGAGTTATAGCCTCCGCCTATGTTTACCGTAAACTTTTCTGCTGAATATGAGCCTTCTTCGTCCTTTATCCTGACCGAAAGAATAATTTTGCCCGTCAGTTCCTCTGTTTCAAGACCCTGAACATCTGCTCCTTCCCTGAAGCCGAATGTTATAGTCTTCCGGCACTTCTCACCTGCTCTTGCTAGGACCCTGTCCAGATATTCTCTCTCCATGTCATAATTGACACAAGCTATGCGGCTGTGATCAAGTATCTTAAGCTTGGAAGTAAAATAGTCCTCCATATCCTTATGCTCCGCTTCAGAGATATGATCTTCCGATATATTAAGAAAGCCGCCGATTTCAAAATCAAGATCAAGAGTCCTGTCATATTTTAATGCCTGTGAGGACACTTCCATTACCAGATACGGACAGCCGTTTCTGACACATCCGTCAAGAATGCGGTGCAGCTCTATGGTCTCCGGAGTTGTAAGCACAGATTTTTCTCTGTTTTCTCCGTCGTAGTTATATATTCCCGATGAAAAACCGATTTCTCTGCCGCAATGCACATCGAGAATGGATTTTATCATGGCGGCAGTTGTTGATTTTCCCTTAGTTCCCGTCAGCCCGATTATTTTAAGAGCCTTGTCCCAGCTTCTGTCAAAATAAAAGGCCGAAATCTTCGATATGGCGCGGCGCATATCATTAACGACCAGAACCGGTACATTTTTTTTCATTTCCTGCGGAACTTCACTTTCAATGACTGCTATGGTTCTTTCATCAGCTACGTATCCCGTCGCTCCCTTTCCCAATGCATCCGTCAGGTATTGCCCTTTGAAGTTTTTTCCTTTGCATATAAAAAGAGTCCCTTCTCCTGAAAGAATGGAGTTATATGAGATATCCGTCACCTGTCTTTTGCCGCAATCCTCCTGAAATCCTTTGGCTGACTGCAAAAGGCCTTCCCTTTCAAGCATTGTTCTGTATTCATTTATGTTCCTTGTTATCATAAAATACTCCGTTTTCTCGGCGGGCGGCTCATGATGCTCTCCGCCCGCATTGTTTCTTTTCATATAATAACACATTTTTGACCGATTACATAGAAAAAATGTAAGTATGCCTTTTTAAATCTTTGACAGCTCTTCAAAAACTTCATCGGAAAGAGCACTTATTCTTGTAAAATTCATATTCGGTATATACATGCTTTCCACCTTCATGTGGGCTTTGCGTGCACATTCCAGCGCCTTTATTGCCCTTCCCAGCAAAATCTCATATTCCTCTTTCAGTTCGGCCATAAGCAATGTGTTTTCCTCCAAGACATGCTGTTTCATATAATCACTGATGTCTATGAGGGTCAGCTCCTTTTCTCTTTCTTCACTGTCTTCCTCTTCATCGAAGAGTTCCCACGGTTCCAGATCGTGATACTCATTTACGGTAATGAATGCAAGACTCAGCTGTGGAACGATAATATGGTCAATCTTTTCATCAGGTCCCATGGGGCAGTAGAATACCTCTGTGTCGAAGCCCCTGTATACGGCACCCTCCTTCAGAACCTCCATAAAACTCTGGTTTGAGAATCCCTCGGGAACGCTTACAAGATAGACTTTCTGGATATTATCCAGAAGACTCCGCAGATAATTTACCAGACCCCCCGGCGTAATTGCTCCTGCAAAAAATTTTTTCTGTCTTCCGGGACGAAGACATATAGGATATTCTCCGTATTCTGATGTTACTATGTCGGCAACTACTCTGTATATTTCACTGTCTTCCACTGCCTTGTAATATATCTCTTCAAGGCTCTTAAAAACGCTTTTGGCTGCATTAAGGTAGTTATATGCAATTCTGTACCATCCGGAACAATCCTCGTTTAAATCGATTATTTCGTCCTTATTAAGGGCTATACCTTCTTCGTTCCAGAATTCTCCCAGATTGATTATTTTATCCACTGCACCCGGAGTAACGGGATCTGTAATGTGAGGGCTGGTTCCGTCAATGAGAGCAATTCTGCGATTCTTAAGAATTACTCCGTCCAGAGAATCTTCGTCAGCCGAACAGTGAAGATAATCGATATCCTCGCCCAGCTTTGCAAACCTCTCTCCTATCCGTTTCATAAAAGTTGATTTTCCCGTGCCGGGGCCGCCTTTTATGCAGATAATTCTGTTAGCCTCCCGCTGCCCGAGAATATATTTGTAATAAGAAAAAAAACCCTGCGGCGTGTTGTTGCCCGGGAAATAGTGTCTTTCTGTGGACAAGGTGCTACCTCCTGGTAAAAAAGATACTTTATACTATGCCACAGGCTTGTAAAAGGTACTGGGTAAAACCTTTCAGCGGCACTAAAAAAGGGGCTGCATAAATCAGCCCCAAAAGTTGACAATATAAATCAATCTGCTTATTCTTCCGGCTTCTCAGGTTCTGCTTCAGGAGTTTCAGCCTCAGCTCCCTCCGTATCTTCTGCAGGCGCACTTTCCTCCTTAACGGTATAGTCTGCATTGACCATATCGTTATAATCAGCGCCCTTCATAACCACAAGATTTTCAGTTGCAAGCTCATAAAAAGCTGTATTTGCCGTCATAAGATATGCATCCACAACAACCATAGGAAGTGACAGTATTATACCTAAAATAATTGCAAATGCACCTGTTCCATCGGAAAATGCCGAAAAGATTCCTCTCGGAATTGAGGCCAGTATATACCAGCCGATAAATGTAAGCTGCAGATAAAAATATCTGCCTTTATTTCCCGTCATGAGACGGCAGCTTTCTTTAATGCAGTCACTTACAGACATATCCGGATTATCTGCAAGAACATAGAAGCTCTGACTGTATCTGAATGCTGCTATAATACCCGGAACTACAAATAAAAACGACCAGAGCATAATCTTAACAGACATCAGAAGCAGCAGAAGGAAGGCTTTTCCAAAGTGGCTGAATCCTTCAAAGAGCAAAGTATTATCTGTCTTTCTTTTTCTGAAGAAAGTAAGCAGGAATATTGAAATTCCAAGTTCAAAAGGTCCTCCAAGAATAAAACTGTATATACTTCCGCCGTAAGGAATGTTCTGAACAATATTTGTATCATAAACATTCATCGGATTTGAAAACACAAACACTCCGTTGAGAAGCAGCTCAACGCCCGATGTAAGCAGATAATAAATCAGAATTCCGATAATTACCGGTTTCCAGAAGCCGGCCAGAGCATTTCGCGCAATTTCACGAATCTTGCTTGCCGGTTCAATAATGATATGATTTTGCATGTTTTTTCCTCCAAAATTATTTCGCATATACTTCAATGTTGACATTATACTATTTTTGTAGTATCATTTCAAGCGTGCTAGGGGAGCTTTTGCTGAGATTTACCGAAAAGTTCCGTTTTCGGATAAACCCTCATCACCTGATCCGGTTAATGCCGGCGTAGGGAAGCAGAATAAGCAAAAATAACAAGTTCCCCTCCTGACAGATAAGGAGGATTTTTTATGACTAAAACAAAAAATAAGAGAAACAGTCTTCACTGCCTGGTTCTCTGTGCAGTGCTCATAGCAATGTCAATGGTACTAAGCTATGTAAAGATTATCGACATGCCTTACGGCGGTTCTATTACTCTTTTCAGCATGCTCTTTGCCACCCTGACCGGATACTTCTGCGGCCCTAAATGGGGCATAACTTCCGGTGTGGTTCTCGGCCTTCTCAATTTGCTCATCGATCCATATATTCTCTTTCCGCTGCAGGTGATTCTTGACTACATACTTGCCTTCGGTGCATTGGGTCTTTCAGGGTTTTTCTCAGAAAAGAAATACGGTCTTTACATAGGATATGCAGTTGCTATCATGGGCAGGTTTCTTTGCAGCTTCCTTTCAGGTTTTGTATTCTTTGCCGAATATGCGCCTGAAGGAATGAACCCTGTGTGGTACTCATTCATCTATAACATCCTGTATATAGGCGGTGAAGGAGTTCTTACACTTATCGTTCTGGCCCTGCCGCCTGTAAAAAATGCTCTTGCAAGGCTTAAAGCCCAGATGATAAGGTAGGAACATTAAAGTAAACCTAAAATGTCATTGAAAATCACTGAGGAAAGTGTTAAACTGTACTTAGTGATTTTTTTGTCAAAAATTTTACATAGAAAGGAAAATATAAAGATGTATCAGACAATTAAGTATGAAGTGAAAGAAAACATCGGTTATGTTACCATCAACAGACCGGAGGCGCTCAATGCGCTTAATAAAACTGTTCTTGAAGAGCTTTTTGATGTATTTAATAAAATCGATGAAGACGATGCAGTTCGCGCAGTTATCCTTACAGGAGAAGGCCGTTCTTTCGTCGCAGGTGCTGATATCGCCCAGATGAGCACTCTCAATGTAGCTGAAGGCAGAGCTTTCGGAGCCTACGGCCACAAGGTTATGAATTTTATCGAAAAGATGGAAAAGCCGGTTATCGCTGCTGTAAACGGTTTTGCCCTGGGCGGCGGATGCGAAATCGCCATGGCATGTGACTTCAGAATAGCTTCATCAAAGGCCAAGTTCGGTCAGCCTGAGGTCGGCCTGGGCATTACTCCTGGCTTCGGCGGAACACAGAGGCTTTCAAAGCTTGTAGGTAAAGGAATGGCTAAAATGCTTATTCTCACAGCTGATACTATTAACGCTGAAGAAGCCTACAGAATCGGCCTTGTTGAAAAGGTTGTAGAACCGGAAGAGCTTATTCCTTGCTGTGAGGAAATTGCTAAAAAGATTGCCTCAAAGGCTCCTATCGCTGTGGGCATGGCCAAGACCTGCATCAACAAAGGATATCACCTTGACATGTTCTCCGGCTGCGCTCTTGAAGCTGAGGCTTTCGGCGGCTGCTTCGGCACAGAAGATCAGAAGGAAGGCATGAAAGCATTCCTTGAAAAGAGACCAGCAGAGTTTAAGGGCAGATAGACATATTAAGTGTAGAAAGCGAAGGCAGACATAAAAGTTTACCTTCGCTTTTTTATGTTCTTCTTTCCCATAAAAAACAGAGAGCCGAAGCCCTCTGAAAAAAACTTTTTTTATTTATTTTGACTACAGACCGGTGAGGATTCCGCCTACCTGTACGAATAAAGGTGCGAATACTACTGCAACGATAGTCATTAACTTGATTAAAATGTTGATGGAAGGACCGGAAGTATCCTTGAACGGGTCACCTACAGTATCACCTACAACAGCAGCCTTGTGAGGATCTGATCCCTTGCCGCCGAAGTGACCTTCTTCAATATACTTCTTGGCATTATCCCATGCGCCGCCTGCGTTTGCCATCATGATAGCAAGGAGAACGCCTGCTGACAATGCTCCGCCCAGCATTCCGCCCAGAGCTGCAGGTCCTAAGATGAGACCTACTGCAAGTGGAGCAACAATGGCCATGATACCAGGAACAACCATTTCCTTCAATGCTGCCATTGTTGAAATGTCAACGCAGTTTGCATAGTCAGGCTTGGATGTACCTTCCATGATTCCCTTATCTTCTCTGAACTGTCTTCTTACTTCTTCAATCATCTGATTTGCAGCCTTACCAACTGAATTCATGGTCATTGCTGAGAACAGGAACGGAAGCATAGCACCTATAAACAGTCCGATAATTACGATAGGATCTAACAGGCTGATAACGTTAAGTCCGGTTACTGCCGCATATGAAGCGAACAGAGCAAGAGCTGTAAGTGCAGCTGAACCGATGGCGAAACCTTTTCCAATTGCTGCTGTGGTGTTACCTACAGAGTCAAGCTTGTCCGTAATTTCTCTTACTTCGTGAGGGAGCTCTGCCATTTCTGCAATTCCGCCTGCGTTGTCAGATACAGGACCGTAAGCGTCAACTGCAACTGTCATTCCTGTTGTTGAAAGCATACCTACTGCTGCAAGTGCGATTCCGTATAATCCTGCAAACTTATATGCAACAAATACGCCTACACAGATGAATATGATAGGCCATAAAGTTGACATCATACCAACTCCAAGTCCGCTGATAATTGTTGTTGCTGCTCCTGTCTGTGACTGATCAGCAATCTTCTGTACTGACTTGTAATCTCCGGAAGTATATACTTCTGTAATCTTACCGATGGCAATACCTACAATCAGACCTGCGATGATAGCAGCTGCATATGTGAAATCGCCCAGCATTTTCTTTGAAAGTATAATGGTCGCAATAATGACAATAACACCGCTGATGTATGTTCCCATGTTAAGGGCTGCAGCAGGATTTCCGCCTTCTTTGCCCCTTACCAGCATGATGCCGATTACGGATGCCAAAATACCGATTGCCGCTATAATAAGCGGGAATATTGCCGCTGTCATTTCTGTGAAAGTTGCAGAAGCATTTGATGTTTCTACTGCAACAGCAGCAAGAGTAATAGCTGAAATAATTGAGCCCACATAAGATTCAAACAGATCAGAGCCCATTCCTGCAACGTCACCTACGTTGTCGCCTACGTTATCTGCAATAACTGCAGGGTTCCTAGGGTCATCTTCAGGAATGCCTGCTTCTACCTTACCTACCAGGTCAGCGCCTACGTCAGCGGCTTTGGTGTAGATACCGCCGCCTACACGTCCGAAGAGAGCCATTGAAGAAGCTCCCAGACCAAAGCCTGTTACGCACTGAGTTACAGTTGCAAGATTAAGGGTGCATACTACAACTCCAAGTCCAAAAAGGCCAAGTCCTGAAACGCAAAGACCCATTACTGCGCCGGATCTGAATGCAATCTTTAAAGCTTTATCCATGCCGGATTCTCTTGCGGCATTTGCGGTTCTTACATTACCCAGAGTGGCAACCTTCATTCCGAAGAAGCCTGCCAGCACGGAAAGAAGTGCTCCGCAAAGATAAAGAACTGCTGTGGTCCAGCTCTGTAAGCCTAAACCGATTAACAAGAAGAGAACAACGATTACAATTACCATTGTCTTATACTCTCTTCTAAGGAAAGCCATGGCACCTTCTCTGATGAACCCGGCAATTTCCTTCATTCTGTCTGTCCCCTCGTCAGCCTTTTTGATCCATGCTGCTAAACAGAAAGCAACAACAAGACCAATTACAGCTGCGATTACAGCAAAAAATTTCATGATATAATTACCTCCTACTCACTTCTTAACGCCACATAAGAGGTACGGACTTCCGCACCTCTTGCGTTTAAGTGAAATATAATAAAAAAATTAGAAACGTATTAAATGTCCCCGCTACTCAAATACAGCTACGATTACTATTGATATAATAATGAAAAGAATCGCTGAAACTGTAGTAATCTTCTCTAACAGGGCTTCGTAACCTTTACTCTTTTTCTTTCCAAAAAGCTGCTCAGCGCCGCCGGCAATTGAACCGGAGAGACCTGCACTGTTTCCGGACTGAAGCAGTACGCTGGCAATAAGAACAATGCTGGCTACTGCAAGTAATATCATCAGGAAAATCTTCATCTCGTACCTCCTCACATTTTAACTTGATAATTGTACCATATACCATGGAGTAAAATCAAGCTAAAAGTTAACAATATCAATAAATTTTAGCGGATCAAGGCTTGCTCCACCCACAAGGGCGCCGTCAATTTCGTCCATATTCATAATTTCCGACGCATTTTCTGGTTTTACACTGCCTCCATACTGTATAATCACCCTGTCTGCAGTCTCTTCTCCGTACATATCAATAAGAGTCTCCCTTATAAGGCTGCACATCTGGTTGGCCTGAATGGGAGTTGCAGTTCTTCCCGTACCTATAGCCCATATCGGTTCATAGGCGACTACAATTTTTTCAGCCTTTTCCTTTGGAATATCACGCAGTGCGTTTCTTACCTGTTCTTCTACAAGTTTTTCCTGGAAGCCCGCTTCTCTCTGGTACAGATCTTCACCTACACACAATATAGGAATAATATCTGTGTCAAGAAGTGCTTTCATCTTCAGATTAACAGTATTATCAGTCTCGTTGAAATACTGCCTTCTTTCCGAATGTCCCACTATGCAGTAATCAACACCTATGTACTGGAGCATAGGCACGGAAACCTCTCCCGTGTATGCACCCTCTTTTTCATAGTGAACATTCTGGGCCCCGACACCTATTCCTGTGCCCTTAAAGGCTTCTACAAGGGTTTCCAGCTGTGGAAAAGGTGCACATATAGCCGCTTTGACGTCCGTATCATGGTACAGTTCTTTAAATTCTTCGGCGAATTCCTTCGCTTCACCGGAATTTTTATACATTTTCCAGTTCCCTGCTATAAACGGTATTCTCATATAAATTTCTCCATGTATTTAAGTGTTCTTATAAGCTGGCAAGTATAACTCATTTCGTTGTCATACCATGCAACAATACGGACTTCGTAAATGTGTGTTCCGCACTTCTGTGCCAGTGTCTGTGTAGCATCAAAGAGAGAGCCGTAGCTCATTCCGATGATATCCGATGATACGAGCTCTTCCTCCGTATATCCGAAGGACTCAGAAGCTGCAGCCTTCATAGCCTCGTTTATTCCTTCAACTGATACTGTGTCTGTCATGTCCTTCAAGGTAGCATCAAGAATAGTAATGGAGCCGGAAGCTACAGGGACTCTCTGGGCGGATCCGATAAGCTTTCCGTCAAGTTCCGGAATTACAAGTCCTATAGCCTTGGCTGCACCTGTGGAATTAGGTACAATATTAATTGCACCGGCTCTTGCACGGCGAAGGTCACCTTTTCTGTGCGGCCCGTCCAGAATCATCTGGTCGCCTGTATATGCATGAATAGTTGTCATAAAGCCTGTACGCAGCTCTCTGTACTGGTTAAGAACTTTTGCCAT
The DNA here is from genome assembly GCA_927797855.1 of uncultured Clostridia bacterium. Taxonomy (GTDB): domain Bacteria; phylum Bacillota; class Clostridia; order Peptostreptococcales; family Anaerovoracaceae; genus SUG1106. Next base: position 45,262 of record CAKMLH010000001.1, read on the forward strand.
AGGAGCAAGGCAGTTGGTGGTGCACGATGCGCCTGATACAATATTGTCATCTTTTGTCAGTGTCTCGTGATTTACACCGTAAACAATTGTCGGCAGATCACTTCCCGCAGGCGCGGAGATAAGGACCTTTTTTGCTCCGGCATTCAAGTGGGCCTGTGATTTTTCTTTTGAGGTATAGAATCCCGTACACTCCAGAACGATATCTATTTTCTGTTCTTTCCAAGGTAAATTGTGGGCGTCTGCCTCTTTATAAACCGGAATTCTCTTTCCATCTACCGTAATTGAATTATCGTCCCATAAAACCTCATGCCCTGTATATCTCCCCTGGACCGAATCATACTTTAACAGATGGGCCAGCATCTTCGGTGCGGTAAGGTCATTTATTGCCGCCACCTCCAGAGTCGGGTCGTCAAAAATCTGTCTGAAAGCAAGTCTTCCGATTCTTCCGAATCCATTAATTGCAACTCTCATAACTTAAACCTCCTCTTTATTATTTATCTTCATTATTTATCTTCTAAAACAGCAATCCCCGGCAGAACTTTTCCCTCAAGAAATTCCAGAGAGGCTCCGCCGCCTGTGGATATGTGAGTCATTTTATCTGCTAGTCCGAACTGCTCTACAGCAGCTGCAGAATCTCCTCCGCCTATGATAGTAACACCGCTGCTACCTGCCAGCGCCTCAGCCACTGCCCTGGTTCCGGAAGCAAAGTTTGGCATTTCAAATACGCCCATAGGTCCGTTCCAGACTACCGTGGCAGCATCTGATACGGCCTTCCTGTAAAGCTCTGCGGTCGCCGGTCCGATATCCAGTCCCATCATATCGGCAGGAATTCCATCGAAAGGATATACGCCGAATTCTGTATCATTGCTGAATTCCTTTCCGCAGACGCAGTCTATAGGAAGAAGCATCTTTACTCCTGATTTTTCCGCTTCTTTGAGCAGGTCTTTCGCCAGCTGAACATTTTCTTTATCCAGGATTGATGTGCCTATTTCAAGGCCTTGTGATCTGAAAAAGGTATAGGCCATACCTCCGCCGATAATGAGTGTGTCAACCTTTTTAAGCAGATTTTTTATTACTGGTATCTTGTCTCCCACCTTGGCACCGCCCATAATTGCCACAAAAGGTCTCTTGGGATTTTCCACAGCGTTTCCCAGGAATTCCACTTCCTTTTCAATGAGAAAGCCCGAAACTGCCGGAAGGTATTCGGCAACACCTGCTGTGGATGCATGAGCTCTGTGAGCTGTTCCGAAAGCATCATTGACGAAAACGTCCCCCAGGCCTGCAAGCTCTTTAGCAAAGTCCTTATCGTTCTTTGTCTCCTCTTTTCTGAATCTTACATTCTCCAGAAGCATAACCTGCCCGTCTTTAAGCTTGGAAGCGGTTTTCTTTACTTTTTCATCTACAACTCTGTCGGAGCTTACAAACATGACTTCTCTGCCGAGGAGCTGAGATAACCGCTTAGCCACCGGTGCGAGAGAAAATTCTTTTTTAGGCTCGCCGTCAGGTCTGCCCAGGTGAGACATGAGAATAACTTTTGCCCCGCCATCCATAAGATAACGGATTGTAGGAAGTGCTGATACAATCCTGATATCGTCGGTGATAACACCGTCTTTCAGCGGAACATTAAAGTCGCATCTTACCAGAACTTTCTTTCCCTTTACATCTATATCTCTCACTGTTTTTTTCATCTTTCCCAAACCTTCCTTTGCTTTATAACATAGCCTTTGCCCATAGGGAGCAAAGGCTTTTTAACTGTATTTATTATGTATCGATTGTCTGCAAATTATTTGTTGTCTACACTGTGCATATATTTCAGCATATTCAGCAGGTTGCTGGAATAGCCGAATTCGTTATCGTAGTAAGCTATAAGCTTGAAGAAGTGGTCATTAAGCTCAATTGTCTGTCTCGCATCAAATATTGATGTGCACGGGTCACCTACAAAGTCACCGGAAACAACTTCATCATCCACATATTCGAGAACGCCTTTAAGGTATGTCTCCGAAGCTTCTTTAATTTTCTGTCTGAGCTCAGGACCGCTGGCAGGAGTATTTAATACAACATTAACATCTATAACGGAAACGTCAGCCGTAGGAACTCTGTAAGAAATACCTGTCATCTTGCCCTTCAGAGAAGGAATAACCAGACCAACAGCCTTTGCGGCTCCTGTAGTCGACGGAATTACATTGCCGAAAACAGAACGTCCCGTTCTCCAGTCTTTAAGTGATTTGGCATCAACCACCTTCTGCTTTGCCGTGGCGGCATGTATAGTGGACATAAGTCCTTCTTTAATTCCGAAATTATCTTCTATAACTTTCATCAGCGGAGCCAAACAGTTTGTGGTACATGATGCGTTTGAAACGACCTTCATGTCAGAGCTGTATTTATCGTGGTTTACTCCGTATACAAAAGTAGGTGTCTCATTATCTTTAGCCGGTGCGGAAATAATAACATGCTTTGCACCTGCATCAATGTGATCCATTGCTTTTTCCGAAGTAACATAAGCACCGGTACAGTCTATTACATAGTCAACGCCGGCCTCTTTCCATGGAATCTCCAGTGCATCAGAATATGAATAAACATCTACATGTGTCCCGTCAATAAATATACCGGACTTGTCATAATCCAGGCTCTTTGGGAATCTCCCGAAAACAGTATCGTATTTGAGCATATATACCATGTATTCCAGGTTTGCATTCCTCAGATTAATCGCTCTGATTTCAATTTCCGGCATATCCATAGCTGCACGTATAATTACTCTTCCTATTCTGCCAAAACCGTTAATTCCAACTCTAATCGCCATTTTAAATTCTCCTCCTAAAACTCTCTGCTAAATAATGACAATTTAATGCAAAAAATATTTTTATATATATCAATACCTTCTCCTCTTGGATGAGGAAAGAATATTCATACCTTCTCTGTATTTGGCTACTGTACGCCTTGAAATCTCAATGCCCTTTTTACTGAGAATATCAACCATATCCTGATCGCTGTAAGGTTTCTTCGGGTCTTCGCTGTCGACAATCTCCTTAATAAAAGTCTTAATACTGTTGGACGACATACCTGCACCGCTGGCATCAGTAATGCCGCTTGAAAAGAAATATTTTATCTCAAAAACACCCCTTGGTGTCTGCATATATTTGCCGTTAATAGAGCGGCTTACGGTGGATTCGTGTATTCCCAGATCATCGGCCACCTGTTTAAGTGTCAGAGGCTTCATATATTTAGGCCCCTTGTCCAAAAACTCTTTCTGGTGCTGCACAACGGAATTGACAACGTTATATATGGTCTGTTTCCGCTGCTCTATGCTCTTTATAAGCCATAATGCGGCATTGTATTTATCATTAAGATATTTGGAAAGTTCCTGATCGTTAGGCGACTGCTTTGCAAGATTCATATAGTAAGGACTTACCATAAGTCTCGGCACTGTGCCCTCGTTGGTAAGAACCTGATATTCACCGTCAATTTTCTCAACGATCACATCGGGAACCACATACTTTACAGTATCTCCCGATGAATACTGCCGGCCGGGTTTGGGCTCCAGGGTTCTTATAAGATCCGTGACCATCTGTACCTGCTCCACTGTCAGTCCGGTGGCCTTGGCAACCTTATTCAGTTTATTTTCCGCAAGATCCTCAAGATGATGAAGAATTATGTACTCAACAGTATCCTCAAGGAGGCCTTTGGCTGCAAGCTGTATTATAAGACATTCCTCGAGATTTCTGGCCCCCACTCCTGAGGGCTCAAAAGTCTGAATTACATCCAGGACCTTTTCAACTCTTTCTTTGGTAACCTTGAAACATTCCGCAACCTTAGCCGTGTCTGCAGTCAGATAACCGTTATCGTCAATGGCTTCCACCAGATACCTTCCGATCTTCATATCACAGCCCTTAAGGTTTGAAAAAGTAAGCTGAAGCAGCAGATAATCTTCAAGGGTTTCTTCTTTACTTACATACTGTTCAAAGGAGGTCTCGTCGTGATCTTTGGAATATTCCCATTGGCGGTAGCTTATATCGTCGTATTCAGCCTCCTTGACTTTTTCACGCAGGTCGATTTCAGATTTTTCTGCTTCCCGGCGGTCAATGTCCTCTGTTTTTGAAATCTCCGGTTCTTTTTTAATTTCCCTTCCGTCGTATTCCAGTACAGGGTTTTGCATGATCTGCTCCTGAACAAAGGACTCCAGCTCCTGAGTGTTAAACTGCAGAATCTGTATGGCCTGAATGAGTTCCGGTGTCATAGTAAGTTTCTGTGTCTGTTCAATTGTCAGGTCATATCCTAATTTCATTCTTTTCCTCCGCTTATGCAAATATTATACCAAAGAAAAGTTTTTATTTCAACCCCGGGAAATTTAATTGGCGAAGAGCTTCAAACAAAATAATATTTGCAGAATTGGCAAGGTTAAAGGAGCGAAGACGGGTATCAGCGCTCATGGGAATTCTTATAGCAGTATCCGCATGGGCCGCAATAAAATCTCTGGGCAGCCCTGCTGTTTCCTTTCCAAAGAGGAACATATCCTCGTCTCTGTATTGGAATTCGGTATAAATGTGCCCTCCCTTTGTAGTGGCCAGAAAGAGCCTGCGCTCACCTCCGCCGTACTTTTCCATGAAGGCATCAAGACTTTCGTGGACTTCAAGTTTGACATAAGGCCAGTAATCTAGGCCTGCACGTTTCAGGCTCTTATCATCTATTTTAAATCCCAGCGGTTTTACAAGATGAAGCTTCGTATCTGTAGCCGCGCATGTTCTTGCAATATTGCCTGTGTTAGGGGGGATCTCCGGTTCAACGAAAACTATGTGTAAAGACATTTGTATTACTCCTTTTTTTTTGAAAGCCGTAGTTATTTGCAAAAAGGCTCTTTCTCTATATTACCAAATTCTAAAAAAAATTAAAGACTTTTTAAAGACAAAACAGGATATTTATGATAGAATCATAAAATCGAGGCAAATTTAAGAAAAAACCGGAGGTTTAACATATGAAAAAGCTGAATATAGGCATTCTGGGGCCCGGCACAGTGGGCGGAGGAGCCTATGAAATTCTCACAAAGAATCATGATTTAATCCAGAAACGCACAGGCGTATCACTTCAGGTTGTAAAAATTCTCACAAGAAGGAGCCGTCCGGACCTTCCTGCAGACCTTCTTACAGATGATCCCGATGATATTCTCAATAATCCTGATGTTGATGTTGTCGTTGAAACAATAGGCGGAATACAGCCCGCTGCATCTTTTATGCTTCAGGCTATGAACCACGGTAAACATGTTGTAACGGCAAATAAGGCTGCAGTGGCAGCAGAATACCGGGAGCTGACAAAGACCGCTGCTCAAAATAACGTAAAATTCCTGTTTGAGGCCAGCGTGGGCGGAGGAATCCCTGTGCTCACTTCCATTGAGGGAGCCCTTTCGGGAAATAATTTCCTCGAAGTTATGGGTATCGTAAACGGAACCACAAATTATATTTTAACCAAAATGACCGAAGAGGGTTCCGATTACAGTGAAGTCCTTAAAGACGCTCAGGAAAAGGGATTTGCAGAGGCTGACCCTACATCTGATGTAGAAGGCATCGATGCGGCTAACAAGCTGTGCATACTTATGGCCCTTCTCTTTGACAAATATGTTGCACCCTCTGAAATTCCTACAACAGGTATTTCAAAGATTACAGGTGCAGACATCGCCTCTGCTGCTTCGGAAGGTTGTAAAATCAAGCTTATAGCCCATGCTGCCTTAAAAAACGGTCAGGTTGTGTGCAGTGTGGCACCGGAAAGGATACCGGATTCCCACCCTTTGGCCGGTGTAAGCAACGAATTCAACGCAGTTTATATTACAGGTGACATGGTTGGTGAAGTAATGCTCTACGGCAAAGGCGCAGGTGCTCTTCCTACAGGAAGTGCAATAGTGGGTGATATAATAAGCATAGCTAAAGAACTTTAAAAAAGGAAATACTGATATATTAAGGAGGAAGAAATAAAATGAGCTTATACAAGCAGTGGGTTGACCTTATGGAAGGTCAGACAGATGAAACCTTTGAGTCTTTCTGGGAAGAATACAGTTCTACAGAGAAGAGAATATATGAATATATTCTTTCCAATAAAGATAAGCATCTTAAAGGCAAATTCAGCGACTTGGCTGAGCAGTTTAAAGCAGACCCTGTTATTTTCATGGGCTTTCTTGACGGTATCAATACCAGTTTAAAGGAAGCCAATGATTTGGAAAAGTTCACTGAAGATACGGAAATAGACCTTGATGTGGACATGGAAAAGCTATTCTTTAACATGCTCAAAGCCGATGCCGATTATCTTTATACCCTGCCTCAGTGGGATGATGTTTTGACTGAAGAAAAGAGAAAAGAAATCGTAAAAGACTTCAAACGTTCCAAGACTGTTCACAAGGAAAAGACACCGGGCAGAAACGATCCGTGCCCTTGCGGATCCGGCAAGAAATACAAGAAGTGCTGCGGCGCAAATAAATAAAGACTGTAAAACCCCTGAAATCAGGGGTTTTTCTTCACATTAAACAACCTATTTAATAAACATTGCATCACCGTAGCTGAAGAATCTGTATTTTTCCTCAACGGCGATCTTGTATACTCTCAGAATGTCCTCTCTGTTATAGAGAGCAGAAACCAGCATTAAAAGAGTTGATTTAGGAAGGTGAAAGTTTGTTATCAGGGAATCGATAATTTTAAATTTGTATCCCGGGTATATGAATATGTCCGTATTTCCATGCCCCGGCTGCACAAGCCAGAGACCCCTTTCCTCATCAAACTTCGCTGCGCTTTCCACCGTTCTGGTGGAAGTGGTTCCCACTGAAATAATTCTGCCGCCCGAAATTATGGTATCGTTTATCACTGACGCCGTTTCTTCGTTTACAAAATATTCTTCGAAGTGCATATGGTGATCCTCGATGTTCTCCACTTTCACCGGTCTGAAGGTCCCTATTCCCACATGGAGAGTGACATAGGCAGTCTTCACTCCCTTGTCTTCCGCTTTTTTCAGCAGTTCCTTAGTAAAGTGAAGTCCCGCAGTAGGTGCTGCAACAGATCCTTCATTGCGGCAGTATACTGTCTGATACCTGTCTTTATCTTCTTTGTTGTTTTCTCTTTCAATATACGGCGGAAGAGGCATCTGCCCCAGTTCTTCAAGTCTTTCAAGGAAAATCCCGTCGTATTCAAAGTCCACTATCCTTGTACCGTCATCGCCGTAGTCCTTTATGACAGCTCTGAACAGTTTCCCATTGGGCTTATCTGCGCTTCCCGGCCCTGAAAAGATTACAGAATCTCCTGCTTTAAGTCTCTTTCCCGGCCTGACCATGGTCTCCCATGTATCACCTTTAATTCGTTTGGTCAGCAGAAATTCGATCTTTGCGCCCGTTCCCTCCTTGACTCCGTAAAGTCTTGCCGGAAGAACCTTTGAGTTATTGAGGACCAGACAGTCTCCCGGTTCAAGATAATCCACTATGTCATAAAAATGCTTATGCTCCACAGCTCCGGTAGCTCTGTCTACAACCATGAGCCGGGAAAAGTCCCTCTTTTCCGCAGGTGTCTGTGCTATAAGCTCTTTTGGTAATTCATAATCAAAATCATTAATATTCATAATTCTTAAAATGTAACCTGTCTTTCCTCATCATTATTTTCATCGTCACCGGTCCACTGAATTCCAAGATGTCTGTAGCCTTCCCTGGAAACCACTCTGCCTTTTGGGGTTCTGTAGAGGAGACCGGACTGTATCAGATAAGGCTCATAAACATCCTCAATAGTTACTCTTTCCTCTCCGATGGATGCAGCAATAGTGTCAATACCTACAGGCCCTCCGTTGAACCGTTCAATGATGGTAGTAAGAATTTCCCTGTCCAGGCGCTCAAGACCCATATCATCAACTCCAAGGGCATCGAGACCCTCTCTGGTTATATCGATGTCTATTATACCATTTCCTTTGACCTGAGAAAAGTCTCTTATTCTCTTGAGCATTCTGTTTGCCACACGCGGCGTACCCCTTGATCTTCTTGCCATTTCGGCAACCGACTGGTCATCAATGGTTACACCGAGTATCCCCGCAGTTCTCTTTATAATCTGTGCCAGTTCCTCCGGTGTATACATTTCAAATTTGCCCAGTACGCCGAACCTGTCTCTTAAAGGCGCAGAAAGGCTTCCTGCTCTTGTTGTCGCGCCGATAAGGGTGAATTTGGCCAGATCCAGCCTTATTGAACGGGCTGACGGACCTTTGCCTATTATGATATCCAGAGCATAATCTTCCATGGCCGAATAGAGAACCTCTTCCACAGAACGGTTAAGTCTGTGTATTTCGTCTATAAAAAGGACATCGTTGTCGTTAAGATTAGTCAGAATAGCTGCTAAGTCTCCTGCCCTTTCTATTGCAGGACCTGAGGTTATTTTAATATCCACGCCCAGCTCATTGGCAATTATGCCTGCAAGTGTTGTTTTGCCAAGTCCCGGCGGGCCGTAAAAAAGCACATGGTCAAGGGGCTCTCCTCTCATACGTGCTGCCTCTATAAAAATTTTAAGGTTATCCTTTACACCCTGCTGGCCTATGTAGTCATCAAGATGCTGCGGACGAAGCCCTGCTTCGCTTCTTCCCTCACCGGCCTTCATATTAGCAGATGTGATTCTTTCATTTTCCATTTATATTTATACCTTTCTATTGTCTTTTTCAGAAGGTTGTAAAAAGCTTGCAGACCCTTCAATGTTGTAAAGGAATCAGTTTTCATATAAATTCATCAACATTACCCGTATTAGCAGCTAAAAAATCTGCTTTAGAGCCTTTTTGATGTATTCCTCTCCTGTAAGCCCCTCTTCAGGTACCCTGGACACAGCTGCAAATGCCTCTGCCTTGCTGTATCCCAGACTTACAAGGGCATAAATTGCCTCTGTTCTGGCATCGTCCGCTACTTCTGCTCCCAAAGCTGCCGGGGAATAAGCCAGTCCATCTGCAGCATTGGAAGTGCCGGCTGAAGCCCCCATCTTGCCCACTTTATCTTTAAGCTCAAGTATGAGTCTCTCCGCAGTTTTTTTGCCCACTCCGTTAGCCTTGCTGATCTCCTTCACATCCTCAAAGACAATGGCTCTTCTCAGTTCATCAGCTGACATTGAGCCCATTATGGACATTGCTCCCTTCGCTCCGATACCGCTTACGGTTATGAGCATGCGGAACAGGTCCAGACTTTCTCTGTTGTGAAATCCGTAGAGGCTTATATCGTCTTCCTTGACTATCATTGCCGTAAATACGGTTATCTCCTCTCCTTCTCCGTATTTATACAGAGGCGATCCCGCCGGAATATTTATTTCGAAACCGATTCCCGATGGTGTTTCAACAACTATCCCTCCGGAAAAAGTCATAGCATAATAGCCTTTAATATATTTTATCAATTTTTATATTCCCTCCTTGATGCGAAGCTTCCTTCTGCCCCCCGGTCCTGCACTGTGCCCGTGACAGATGGCTGCTGCAAGTGCATCGGCTGTATCGTCGGGCTTGGGCACTTCTTCAAGGTGAAGAATGGCCTTAACCATGGACTGAACCTGTTTTTTGTCAGCTCTGCCGTACCCCACCAGGGCCTGCTTTATCTGAAGCGGTGTATACTCGTTTATTTTCAGACCTTTTTTTGCACAGGCAAGCACGGCTACTCCTCTGGCTTCGCCTACAAGGATAGCAGTCTTGGCATTATTGTTAAAGAAAAGTTCCTCGATGGACGCCTCCTCGGGCTGATATTCATCAATTATACGGCTTATTCCGTCATGCAGAACGCACAATCTTGAGGGCATATCCATGGCTGCATCTGTAATCAGAGAGCCATAAGTCACTACAGAAAAATGATTGCCCTTCATGTCCAGAATCCCATATCCTAGAATGGCATAGCCGGGGTCAATTCCCAGAATTCTCATATGATTTCTCCATATCTTTTGCTCTGTAAATTGTAACACACAAACATTTGTTTGTCTATATTCCTGTTGAAAAAAACCACTATTTGTGATAAAATTGTAACAGGATTATTTCGTTATTTTAATTTGTATTTTACTCGGGGGCAATTATGAGGTATTCAAGACAGAATAAGATTATAGAAATAATAAACAATAACGAGGTTGATACTCAGGAAAAGCTGGCTGCAATGCTGAGAGACAGCGGCTATGAAGTTACACAGGCTACTATATCCAGAGATATCAAGGAGCTTCAGCTGGTAAAAACTCTTACCCCTTCGGGCAAATATAAGTACGCAGTCAGCAGCTCCAAGGACCTTCCCGTTACAGACAGATTTGTTAAAATCTTCAGGCAGACGGTAACTTCCGTTGATCATTCAGGCAACATAATAATTGTAAAAACCCTTTCGGGATGTGCCAATGCCGCCGGAGAAGCCATAGACACAAGCAATATTCCCCATATAAAAGGCTCTCTTGCAGGTGATAACACCCTTCTTCTCATTGCTGATGATCCGGAAAACGTTCCGGCCATCATAGACGAATTTAATAAACTGCTTTACGTTAACGGTAAGGACGACTAAAGAGGAATAAGGATGATCAGCCATATCAGTATAAATAACTTTGCAATAATAGAAAATACAGAGGTCGACTTTGAAGAAGGCCTGAACGTTATTACCGGCGAGACAGGCGCCGGTAAATCTATAGTTGTTGAAGCAATCAGTCTTGCCCTCGGCAGCCGTGCGGACTCCTCATCTGTCAGAACCGGAGCAGACAAAGCGGTTGTTCAGCTTGCTGGAGACCTCCACGGAGATGAAATCGTCATAACAAGGGAAGTATCCGCATCAGGAAAGAACCTCTGCCGCCTCAACGGAGAAATCGTTACTCTGGCAAAGCTCAATGAGACATGCAGAAAACTTGCTGATATTCACGGACAATACGATAATCAGTCTCTCTTGGATCCTGATTACCATCTGGTTCTGATTGATTCCTACCGCAAGGATAAAACAGATCCGACCCGCCTGAAAGTATCACGTGTTTTCAATACTTTTTCCCGGTGCAGAAGCGAGCTTGCCTCACTTCTTTCCATGGAAAAGGAAAACGCCCGCAGAAAGGATTTTTACAGATTCGAGCTGGATGAAATAGACGGAGCAAATCTCAGAGCCGGCGAGGATGAAGAACTGGAAGAGAGAATTTCACTTCTGCAGAACAGTGAAAAAATCTTTGAAAACATTGAAAAATCTTACGGCCTTCTCACCGAGGCCACCCCTTCTCTTATAGACGGCATCGGTTCATGTCAGAAGGCATTAGAAGAGATATCTTCATATTCACGGGATCTGGAAAATCTGTCAGACGACCTGGGTGACATTTATTATCGTCTCCAGGATATAAGCCGGAGCCTGGGTGCATTGCGCGACAGCATCACTTTTTCCCCTGCCGAACTTGACAGTCTTATCTCAAGACTCAATCAGATTGATAATCTGAAAAAGAAATACGGTTCGTCAATTGAGGAAATTCTTGCATACAGAGATGATATAGCTTCAAAGCTTGAAAAGATAGATAATTATGACGAGGAAAAACTTAGCCTTGAAAAGCGCCTTGCCGCATCAAAAAAGGAACTTTTGAGTGCCTGCAGTGTGCTTACAGGTATAAGAAAGGAAATCGCCGGGGATCTTGAAAATAAAATTTCTGCCGAACTCTGTGACCTGAATTTTAAAGATGCAAAGATAGAAATCAAAGTGGAACCCCTTCCTACCCCAACGGAGGAAGGCATGGATAAGGTTGAAATCCTTATATCCGCCAACCGGGGTGAACCTCTTAAACCGTTATACAAAATCGCTTCAGGCGGCGAAATGTCACGAATTATGCTTGCATTTAAAAATATAATCAGTTCCTCGGATATGATTCCTACATTAATCTTTGATGAGATAGACAACGGCATCAGCGGAGTGACCGCAAGCATTGTTGCAAAGAAACTTCGTGAGATTTCTCAAAAGCATCAGATCATATGCATTACTCACCTGCCTCAGATTGCCGCTGCAGGTGACAGGAACTATAGAATTTATAAAGACTCAGATGGTGAAAAAACCTTCACCCATGTGGAAAAACTGTCAGATGAAGAAAAAATCTCCGAGGTTGCAAGACTCCTTGGCGGTACTACAATTACGGATACCACTTTGGCCAGCGCACGCGAACTTATCGCAGGCAGCCTTTAAAAAATACATCCCCGCTTTAAGCAGGGATGATTTTTTATTTTGATTGTTTTTATTCTTCCATATCCTGTCTCATATCCAGATTCCAGGAGTTCAGATCTGTATGAAGCAGCTCATGAGCTCTGTGGGACAGAGGATTGTCAAGAAACTCGCTGTATGTAAGCTTTACAGCCGGATTTTCATGGGAGAACCTTATGTCGTTTATCTTATCGAGACCGTAAAGCTTCTTCGCACGTTCCTCCGCTTTTTCTTCACCGTCCTTAAACGGCTGTCCGCCTCCGCCTACGCATCCGCCCGGACATGCCATCACTTCAACGAAGTCATAAGCAACTTCACCTTTTCTCACAGCCTCCACAAGTCTGCGAGCATTTCCCAGACCGCTGACTACAGCAACTTTAAGCTCCGTTCCGGCCAGATCAAAAGTGGCTTCTTTCCATCCGTCCATACCTCTTACATTTTTAAAGGCATCGGGATCGGGATTTTTGCCTGTAGCGAGGAAATATGCACTCCTGAGGGCAGCTTCCATTACCCCGCCCGTGGCACCGAAAATTACAGCTGCACCTGAGCTTTCTCCGAAAATATCATCAAAAGGCATATCTATAAGATCCTGGGGCTTAATGCTGTCGCTTCTGATGAACCTGTCAAGTTCCCTTGTGGTAAGCACCAGATCAACATCACTTCCGTAGCCGGCGCTGTTTACCTCGCGGACGCTTCTTTCGTATTTTTTGGCCGTGCAAGGCATTATAGACACTGAGTAAATCTTAGACGGATCTACGCCCAGTTTCTCCGCAATATATGTCTTTGACAGCGCTCCGAACATCTGCTGCGGCGATTTTGCCGTAGAAAGATCGTCTACCATATCCGGATACTGGGTCTTCATAAATCTTACCCATCCCGGGCAGCAGGAGGTGTACATAGGCCATTTATACCTGTTCCGGTTTGAAAGCCTTGAAAGGAACTCACTTCCCTCCTCCATAATGGTCATATCGGCACTGTAATTGGTATCGAAAACATAATCCACGCCGATTTTTTTAAGTGCACATACAAGCTTGCCCATGGTTGCGTCTTTGTCTTTGAGCCCTATCTGCTCTCCCCATGCGGTTCTCACCGCAGGAGCAACCTGTGCGATAATGACTTTATCCTCATCTGCAATAGCATCATTGAAGGTCAGCCGGTCATCTCTTTCTCTGAGAGCACCTACAGGACAATGTGTGATGCACTGTCCGCAGAGAGCACAGTCTATCTCATTGATATTGTTATTTTCACGCACTCCGATTGTGGTTCTGTATCCTGAACCAATTAGGTTCCATACGCCCAGATCCTGAACTTTTTCGCAGATCTGAACACATCGCATACATTTCACGCACTTTGATGCATCTCTTATAAGAGGAATATTTAAATCCCACCTGGCCTTTTCTGCTATATTATTATAATCGTTTGTGATTATGCCCATATCGTTGGCAATAGACTGCAGAGTGCAGTTTCCGCTCTTTATACAGCTTGCGCAGTTGGCATTATGGTCGGAAAGAATCAGTTCAACATTGATTCTCCTTAAGCTGCGCACCCGAGGGCTGTTTGTGAATATTTCCATTCCCTCTTCACATGCGGTGTTGCATGCGGTTACAAGCTTCTTCATACCTTTGATTTCAACCACACAAACTCTGCAGGCACCTATTTCGTTCAGCCCTCTCAGGTAGCAGAGATGCGGGATATGTATACCGACTTTTTCCGCTGCATCCATTATAGAGGTTCCCTCTTTGACGGTTACTTCCTGTCCGTTTATCATCAGCTTTACCATTTAGTATCCCTCCCTCCTCTGAAGGAACCGAAGCCGTGATAGTCACAGCGCAGGCATCTTGAAGCTTCAAGCATTGCTTCTTCAAGGCTCATGCCCTGCTCAATTTCATCAAAGTCGTTTCCTCTCTGTTTTGCATATCTTTCTTTCATTTCAACACGGCCGCAAGGCGGGTTGTCGTTAGGATCCGGGTTAGGAATATCAACATCAACTTCAATTTCGTGTTTAAATCCAAGGTAAGTATCTATGTTTGCCGCTGCAACTTTTCCGGCCGCTACAGCATTTATCACTGTTGAAGGACCGGTTACACAGTCTCCTCCCGCATAGATACCGCTTACCGTATCCACCACGCTGCTTCTTGCCGCTTTTATATTTCCCCTGAATACAGGAATCCCGAATTCTTCAAAGAATCTGATATCTGTCGCCTGCCCGATAGCGGAAATAATAATATCGCAAGGAATCTTCTGTTCCGGTTCCGATGAATCTATAGGCCGCGGTCTTCCGGATTCATCTGCCTGTCCTGCAAGCTGAGGTTTAACCCAGAGAGCTTTAACCTCACCGTGCTTGTCTGTTTCTATTCTTGAAGGTGCCTTAAGCTGAATTAAATCACAGCCTTCAGCAATGGCTCCGCCTATTTCATCAGGTAAGGCAGTCATGTCGTCTCTTCTTCTTCTGTAGACAATGCTTACGTCGGTTGCTCCCAGTCTCTTGGCGGTTCTGGCCACGTCCATGGCTACATTGCCTCCGCCGATTACAACTACAACCTTGCCGGCAAAATCAGGCATGGCATCGTCTCCTATGCCTCTGAGCATTTCAACTGCCGGGATTACTCCTTTGGCATATTCGCCCGGAATTCCTATGCTTTTGGCGTTATGGGAGCCTATGGATATGTAAATGGCATCATAGTTGTCTCTGACTTCCGCCATTGATTCAGGCGATGAAATGTCATAATTGCATTTTGCTTCAACACCTGTGGAAAGAACCGCATCTATATCCCACTGAAGCCTTTCACGAGGCAGTCTGTAGTTAGGTATTCCGTAGCGAAGCATTCCGCCCAGCTGGGCTCTTTTTTCAAAAACCGTAACCTTATGGCCCATAATTGAAAGGAAATATGCAGCCGAAAGTCCTGAAGGTCCTCCGCCGATTACTGCAATCTTCTTTCCTGTATCATCCATTTTTTCTGGAACAGGCACATCACCGCAGTTATCTACTGCAAAGCGCTTAAGACCTCTTATATTTATAGGCGCGTCAATGAGATTTCTTCTGCACCTGGTCTCGCACGGATGCTCGCATATAAGAGCACATACCGTCGGGAACGGATTATCCTTTCTTATGAGTTTCACTGCATCTTTGTACCTGCCTGCCTTGATGAGAGCAGTATATCCCGGCACATCAACACCTGCAGGGCAGGTGGCAACGCAAGGGACCGCCTGAATATTAGATCTTATATACTCAGCGCAGGTATGATACTTTACATGAGATTCAAAATCTTCCCTGAAGCCTCTTATGCCTCTTAACACCATATTGGCCGCTTCTGTGCCGATGGCGCAGTCGGCCATGGCGCTTATTGCTTCTGCAGTTCTTTCCAGAAGCCGTATATCTTCCATATCATTTTCCTGGTCCATATCAAGAATCTTATCTATGATATGCTGAAGCTGACCAAGACCTACACGACAGGGTACACATTTTCCGCAGCTTTGCGAATGACAAACCCTTAGGAAAGAGGCAGTCAGATCCACAGGGCACTGCCCAGGGGGACTGGCAATAATTCTTCTCTCGAGGTCTTTATAAAGACCCTCTACTGTCTTTTGAGCGGTATCGCGCGATTTAATGTATAATCTGTTCACCGTTCTCCTCCTTTTTGATGTTATGTTAATAATAAAAAAACCATTTTATATGCCGACAGGTCTACAGGCTGTCTTTTTTAACCGGTACCGCCTCTGCAGGTGCAATAGGCTGCTTCTTGAGAAAACTGAAGTCTATTTCCATAATCAGAACACTTGCAACCATAAGAAACGCTCCGAAATATGACTTTAACGAGAGAATCTCATGTGCGAATAATACGGCTACAACTGCAGCAAAGACAGGTTCCAGGGCAAAGATAACCCCCGTATGAGCTGCCGTAGTGTATTGCTGTGCAACAGGCTGTACAACGAAAGCAACGCCTGTACAGAATACTGCAAGAAAAATCACAGCTCCCCAAACGGTTGGAGTAGTAGGAAGATGCGGCTGCTCAATAAACATTGCCAGGATAAAATTAAACAACCCCGTTACGCCCAACTGGAATACGCCAAGCTGATAAGCATCTACTTCATCATGAGAAACCGCCTTTTCTGTAAGCAGCAGATCTATAGCATATGCAAAAGCACACATGAGACAGAGAAGATCACCTTTCAGGTTGTTCATGTTAATTGAAAAATCGTCTTTAAGCGTTAAGAAAGCAATTCCGGCAAAGCACATTAAAACAGAAATAACAACCTTTTTGTCCTGTTTCTGCTTTAAAACAAAGCGGCTGATTAAAGGTGTGAATACCACTGTCATAGCGCAGAGAAACCCTGAGTTTGAAAGAGATGTGTTCTTTACTCCGAAAGTTGCTCCTATGTATACAAAAACCAGTGCAATTCCTACAAGAAAACTGTACTTTAAGGTCGTCTTATTGACATTCTTTATTTTTTTCCATGAAAGAAGCGCTACAATAAAAAATGCTCCTAAAAATCTGTGGGCATTAAGTGTAAAGGGATCCATATCTTCAAGACTAATGTCCATAAGATAATATGACACTCCCCAGCACAGTGTGACCAGTATGAGCATCAGATCCGCCCTCATCTGTTTGTTGTTTTTCATTTTTTTATCTTATATCCTTCCCACCAGCAGCTCAAGAGCAAGGTTCTGTTCCAGCAAACCGGTTTTAATGTTTCTATCAGTTTCATATAGCTGTGAAAGTGTGTTTCTGAGTTTTTCAGCTGTAAATTTATCTGCAAACTGCATGGCTTTCTTTACTCTGAATTCGTTCATTTTAAGTTTAGAAGTTATGGCTGCGGCTCCCATTCCGTCTTCCTTGAACTCTTTAACCATAAGAATAAGCTCAAAATGATTTATCAGCAACCCAAGTATAGGAAAGACTTCACCGTTTGCTGTCAGAATATTGTGCAGCAGCTCAAAGGCGGCATCTTTTCTGTTGGTGCTTACAGCATCCAGAAAATTAAATACGAAGGTATCCATGTCTCCGTGGAGATTCAGAGATATGTCCTCTTCCGTAACTGCCTTTCCGCCTGTGTAGGCTATGATCTTTTTTATATCGTTTTCAAGGTTTAAGATCCTGTATTCTGTCTCTCTGTTGAAATACCCGCTCTCGTCAATGAGATACCGCAAAGCGCTGCGGCTTATGGGAACACCTGCTGCCTTAAACCGTTTTTCGGCAAAAGCCGTCAGCTGAGGATAGTCAAGTTTGTCAAAAAAATAAGTACTGCAGCTTTTTTTCAGTTCCCGGACTATTTCGCTTTTTGTTTCCGGTTCGGTGGCCGAGAAAATAAGGACAGCCTTCTGGTTAGGATCTTTAATGTACTCAGCAAGTCTTTCTTTTTCAGAGGAGCCGAAACCTTTGGGATTTGCCCATATTACAGGCGGATAATCCTTTACCCATATAACCCGTTTCTCAGAGAACATTGAAAATGTTCCCGCCGCTTCCAGAATATCCGATAGGCCTGAATCCTCTGAGAGCCTTATATAATCCAGATCACAAGCGGCAGGATTAATAAACCTCTCTACAATGCAATTTACTGCCCATTCCGTCAGATATTCCTCCGGTCCATACATAAAAATAACAGGGGAAATATCATCATTTTTTAAATCCCGACTGAATGTCCTGAATGCATGCTCCTTTTTTTCGTAATTACCTGACATATGATTTTCCCTGCTTTATATTAATTACCCATCATTGTATGACAACGGATTCCCTCTTTTTCAAAAGAAAAACCCACTGCCCCATTGTAATCGGTTCTGTATACCATTATACCTTTTTTTGTACATTTTTCAATGATTTTAGGTGAAGGATGGCCAAAATTATTTTTCCCCGTCTGAATAACTGCAGCGCGCGGATTCACTGCGTCGAGAAATTCATCTGAAGTACTGGTTGAGCTGCCGTGATGACCGATTTTAAGCACATGCGCGCTGAGTTTATCCGTCCCTTTATATTTTTCAATTAACTTCCTTTCGCCTTCCTCGTCAAGGTCTCCGGTTATGAGAATTTTATATCCTTTGCAGTAAACCATAAAAACTGAACACATACTGTTTTCATCCTGGCCCTTCTCATCAGGTATGTATTCAGGCCAGATTGCTTCAATTAATACTTCCCTGCCGATTTTTATCTCCGTTCCGGCTGTCACTCCCGTCATAAGTTTTTTAACCTTAAAACATCGGGAAAGCTCTTCAAGGCCTTTTAAATGATCCATATGTTCATGAGTTGCAACAGCAAGGTCTACACTGGCTGTGCCGTTTTTCAGAAGGTATGGCTTAAGAGTCTTCCTTCCCGTATTATAATTGATGCTGCCGCCTCCGTCTATAAGTACATTCTTTCTTCCGTCCCTTATATGAACACAGTCTCCCTGCCCCACATCGGCAAAAACCATATCATCGTATGTGATGGGAGAGTAACATAAAGTATGAAAAATCAAGGTTACAGCAGCAATGCCTCCCATAATCCTCATATTTTTTTTGCGGTTTCCCCTTGACTTCATTATTTCATACGCTTCAGAAGAGAAGAAAAAAATTAAAATACTTATTCCTAATACAGCCCAAAGGGGCGGCGAAGGAACTTCAATGCCGCCTTTTCCGTCAAGAGAAGTAAGATTATTTACATAAAGAATAAGTTTACCCATTGCATCTGTGGCTCCCACAAGAAATCCGGCCTCCTGCAGCAGTGAAAAAGCTATAAAGGCAGCGGCGGCAAGAGGAACAAAATATCCTGCAAGAAAAACCACAGGGATATTGGCCAGTAAAGCTGTAAAAGAAATATAATTAAAATTGTATATCTGATAGGGAAGCAGCCCCAAATAAGCGGCTGCTGTAACAGCTGCTGCTTCAGGCACTCTGACGGGAATTAAGGGTTTTATAAAGGCTATAGATGAAATGGCAAGAAATGACATCTGAAAGCCTGCGCCGAAAATCACATACGGATTTAATCCTATCAGAATGAGACCTACGGCGCTCATTGAAGTGAGCATGTCATATCTTAGATCTTTAAATACGGCCGTAATGCTCATGGCTGTCATCAGCACCGCCCTGGTAACTGACGGACTCCAGCAGGACAGTTCACCATATGTAAAAAGTACAATTGCAAGTGCTATAAGAGCCGGTACATTTTTTCTTTTCCCGGCAATTTTTTTATATATTCCGTATATTATTCCAATGTGAAGGCCGCTGACTGCGAGAATATGTGCAGTCCCGTTCTTCCGGAATTCTTCATATGAATCTTCATCCAGAAAAGATGTATCCCCGAAAAGCACACCCATTACAAGGCCCTTTGTCTCTGAAGGAAGCCCGTTACTGAAGAGAATTTTTTTCCTTAAAAGCTCTCTCCCATATCTATCCTTAAAGGTTAAAGCTCCTTCCTCAGGCTGAAAGTTTTTTATCTGTGAAACAGCCCCTATTCCCCTGCTTTTCAGGTATTTTCTGTAGTCAAAGCAGTGAGGATTGCGCTGTCCCTTGGGATAATCAAGCTGAGTTCTGAAACTAATTCTGCTGTTTAAAATCTCCCATGGCTTTTCAGGCTTTTCGTAAAGAGTCAGCAGCACATTTTCCCTTGAGCTGATTTTGCGGCCGTCAGCTTTATCAATTCTCACCTCAAGGTCAAGTCTGTCATCCTTTTCCCCTATTCTTATCACCTTTCCGGAAAAATCATGGACTTCGCCAACAAGACTGCCGTCAATGCCCTTGGAAAGAGGCACTCCGGCGAAATCAAGAAAATACAGAAGTGCCAGCAGCACAGTAAAATAATAAAAACATTTTCGCCTCATAATATCTCTCCTCGTCATTTACTTATAAGATACACGAGGCGCTTAAATCGTTCTTACATTATATTACATTACAAAGTGTTTGGCAAGGGAGAAAGATTATGATATACTATAAATTGAGTTTTTATGTTTTCATACCTACAACAGAAAGCGGGTGATTAATTTGAGTAATTATGATGATTATAATTCAACAAATGAAAACAATTCAGATACAGAGCAGCATAGATCAAGACGTGCAAAGAAGCAGCGCGAAGAGGAACTGGCAAGGGCTCGCCAGCAAAATGCCAGAACTCAGAGAAGCGAAGAGAATCACAGGGGGCATGGCAGCCATATTAAAGCTTCCGACGCCGCAGAAACTGCCGTCGCTGCGAAGAAGTACAAGCTTAATAAAAAGCAGTTTTTAAAGTTTGTTATATGTGTGATTCTGGCAATTGCTCTTCTTACTGTGGGCTACGCCGCTGCAGTTATAATAAGCGCTCCTAAAATACAGACCGACAACATCTACAGCATGCTGTCCCAGAGTTCTGTTCTCTATGACGATGAAGGAGAGATTATCGACAGCGTATCCAGCAGCGAAAAGCGTACTATTGTTGAAATAAATCAGATCCCCGATCATGTGCAGAAGGCTTTTATTGCCCTTGAAGACAAGACCTTTGAGAAGCATCACGGATTTAATATTATAAGGATTTTCGGTGCTATCAAGGATGCCGTATTTCATGGTGGGGGCATAAGCGGTACGAGTACTATTACTCAGCAGCTTGCAAGAAACCTGTACATGGATCCTAACGAAAGATACAGCAGAAGTATCGGCAGAAAGATAAGAGAAGCATATTACGCAGTTATTCTTGAAAGCAAGCTTAGCAAGGATGAAATTCTCGAGGCATACCTTAACACCATTTCTTTCGGATGCGGCAACGGCGTTCAGACAGCTGCACAGGCTTACTTTTCCAAGGATATTGAAGATGTGACCATTGCAGAGGCAGCAGCTCTTGCTTCAATGCCTCAGGCTCCTACGGCCTTCGCTCTGGTCTATTCCGTTTCTTCTTCCGAAGTTACGGAAGATACCCCTAATCTTATAGTGAAGAACGGAGATACAGCTTATCTGTGGAATGATGCAGCATCAGACAGAATGAAGACCTGCCTTAAACTCATGTATGAACAGGGATATATCACGGAAGCAGAATACAATGAGGCAAAAACCGTAGAAATCAAGGATATGGTAAACCCGAACTTGGAGACTCTCAACTCCGTTTCCAATTATTTTGCAGACTATGTTATCAAGACAGTAATTGAGGATCTTCAGGAAGAATACGGTTATGACTATGACAGAGCCAGCGAAATGGTATATAACGGCGGACTTCAGATATATACCACTATGGATTCCCAGGCTCAGTCCGTTGTTGAACAGGAATTTAAAAAAGACAGCAATTTCCCTCAGCCTATAGGATATTCTATAGATAAAAACGGAAATATTAAAAATCCTAACGGTGGAGTGCTCCTTTATGCATATTCAAATTACATTGAAAGTGACGGCACCTTTAAGCTCAGAAAGAATGAATACAAGAAGAATGAAGACGGTTCACTTACAATTTATAAAGGCAAGCGTCTTCTCATATACAATACAACTGTAGAGGGAAAGACCGACTACAGCGTGGAATTCAAGGATATGTTCACAATTGAGGACGGAAAATTCTATTCTATTCCAGGCGGATATCTAAATATACCTCAGCAATATAAGACAAGGGATTCAGAGGATAATCTGGTTATATCGGCTCAGTTCTTTAAGGACTATCCGGAGTTTTTCACAGAGGACGGCGATAAACTTTCCACCAAGGACTTCTCCCTTAAGCAGAAAGTTATCCAGCCTCAGTCAGCCATGACAATAGTGGACAACAAAACCGGGGCTATCAAGGCAATGATCGGCGGACGAAAAACAGAAGGAAGAATGCTTTTTAACAGAGCTACCTCTGCCCGTCAGCCGGGTTCTTCAATTAAGCCTCTTGCCGTTTATTCTTCTGCTCTCCAGCTGAGCTATGATCTTTCACAGGACGGCAAGAAATTTACCGCTGTAGATAACGGCTTTGATAAGCAGGGAGCAAACCTTTGGGGAGATTATCTCACCACTGCTTCCATTGTGGATGACGAGCCCACAAAGATAAACGGAAAGACATGGCCGGTAAACTCCTACCGCTCATATAGAGGTCTCTATACATTCAGAACGGCTCTGCAGCAGTCTGTAAATGTCTGCGCAGTTAAGATTCTGTCTCAGGTAGGTGTTGACTATGCCTATGACATAGCAGAGAAATTCGGACTTACGACACTGGTTAAAGAAGGCGACAGCAACGATATGAACCTGGCAGCCCTGGGTATGGGCGGAATGACAAAGGGTGTCTCCACACTTGAAATGGCCAGTGCCTACTCCACTTTCGTAAACGATGGCGTGCACAAAAGTTATTCGTGCTATACCAAGGTTACCAACAGAAACGGAGATGTAATCTTAGAACCGACAGTTACAGAAACCAAAGTACTTGATTCAGGCGTAGCATGGATTATGAGAGATGTTCTTCAGACTGTTGTAAGTGAAGGTATCGGTTCATATGCAAGAGTTTCCGGTGAAAAAGTCGGCGGCAAAACAGGTACGACATCCGACAGCTATGATATTTGGTTCGACGGATTCTCTGCCAATTACTCAGCCTCAATCTGGATCGGAAACGACGTAAACATTAAACTTTCGTCCATGTCCCCTATGGCAGCCAGTCTTTGGGGCAGGATTATGGGTCAGATTGACGGAGCCAAGGGAGGAACATATTCCAATCGTCCGTCCAATGTAGTAACGGCTAAAATCGATACAAAGAGCGGACTTCTGGCTACAGATGCAAGCACAAATACACGTACAGAATACTTTACTTCCGGTACACAGCCGACAGAAGCAGGCACCCTCAATCAGTCTGCACAGATATGTGCTGATTCCGGATATCTGGCTACTCCGTCATGCAGTCATGTTAAAACAAGAACAGGTGTCATGAGACCGTATATTCCGAGCAAAAGCGTTGGAGATTATGGTAAAGAACTTCCTCACTACTACTGTAATCTTCATAATCCAAACCCGGATGTCTATCCTACGGCTCCCGGCAAAAAAGTTACAATTGTCGAGGAACCTATAGTGGAACCTGATGAGCCTGAAGAACCTGATGACACGGATAACCCATACGAACCTGATGATGCTGACAATCCCGAAAACTCAGGCGATAACAGCCAAGGTCAGGATTAGTTATTATCTGCTTTTTAAAACCCTGAGGCATTGCAATGCTCTCAGGGTTTCTCTTTGATTTCTATAACCTTTTAAATTCTCTCACACGCTCCGTTATATCTTCAGCCTTAAACACGGCTGAACCTGCAACAGCGATTTCAACTCCGGCATCCACCACTTCTTTTATGTTCTCCAGAGTGATTCCGCCATCTATTTCTATTGCAAAGCCGAGATTTTGGGCTTTCTTTATTTCCGCAAGCTTTCTGACCTTTTCCAGCGCACCGGGTATAAATTTCTGCCCTCCGAATCCCGGATTAACAGACATAATCAGCACCAGATCCACATCAGGCAGGATGCATTCCAGTGTGGAGACAGGTGTTGCAGGGTTTATGGAAACTCCGGCTTTTATACCCATGGACTTTATGTTTTGGACAGTCCTGTGAAGGTGTACGCAGGCTTCCTGATGAACAGTTATATACTCTGTCTTATCAGTAACAAAATCTTCGATGTATCTGTCAGGATTTTCTATCATCAAATGCACATCGTACGGAAGATTCGTCTTGCCGTTCAGGCACTTCATTACCGGCGCTCCGAAGCTGATATTCGGTACGAAATGGCCGTCCATAACATCTACATGGATGTAATCGGCTCCCCCTTCTTCTATTTTTTTAACGTCTTCTGCCAGATGGCCGAAATCAGCTGACAGAATGGATGGTGCCAGTTTGAGCATTGCTTTTCTCCTCTTAATACTTTCTTCTGTTTTTTATTTCTTCCATATTTGCTGTGTAAGACTCATATCTTTTGCGATTAATTTTTCCGGCTTCCACGGCTGCCCTGACAGCACATCCCGGTTCTTTAAGGTGCCTGCAGTTGTCATAGTAGCAGCTGCCGGTGTACCTGTCAATGTCGGGGTAGTAGTGCATCAGGCTGTCTTCCTCCGCATCCATTATGTCAAAGGAAGTAAATCCCGGAGTATCGAAAATTTTTCCTCCGCCCTCAGCATTAAAGATCTCCACATGTCTTGTAGTGTGTTTTCCCCTGCTGGTCTTTTCACTTATGCTTCCTGTTTCCATATTGGCATGGGGTATAAGTGAGTTGATAATGGTAGACTTGCCCACACCGGAAGGCCCTGCCAGAGCTGCTGTTTTCCCGGATATGGCCTGTTTCAGTTCACTCATTCCTTCACCGGTTTTTGCACTTACAGCAATTACAGGATAAATATCTTCATACACAGCTTTGTATTCTTCCAGCTGTTTTTCAGATACCAGGTCTTTCTTATTAATGCATATTACGGCTTCAACTCCGCTCATTTCCGCCATAACCAGAAACTTGTCCACAAGTACGAGATTGGGTTTCGGCTTTGATGCGGCAAATACAACCACAAAAGTATCCACATTGACTATAGGCGGTCTTATAAACTGATTTTTCCGGGGATAAATGCTGTTTATCACGCCTTTTTTTTCAGCCTCATCTATTATGGCAACCTCCACTCTGTCACCAACGGCAAGAGTTATACCGTCTTTCTTGAATATTCCTCTTCCCCTGGCTTCGATTATTCCATCTTCAGTTTCCACATAGTAAAAGCCGCCTATTCCTTTTATTATCAGTCCATCCATAGGCCTCTACTCATCTCCGCCGTAATCAGGGTCGATATCCATATCGGGATCTCCGCTTCCGCTGCCCTCAGGCTTCGTGCCTTTGCTTACTTTGTAGTCTACTGCAGTTCCCTTTTCCACCTCGGTATCCGCAGCAATGCTCTGCCAGAATACAAGGTTCTGAGCCATTCCTTCCACCTCTTCGTATACAACACTGCCGTTGGTGGAAAGACCTGCCTGAGACAGGAGACTGTTGGCTTCGTCAGGGGTTCTTCCTATAAGGTTAGGAACTTTAACCATTTCCTTACCCTTGCCGTTACTTATTTCAACATTGATTTCAGTTCCGCTTTTTGCCTGAGTCCCGTAAGGAACAGACTGGGATACGATTATTCCCTTAGGTAGAGGACTGTCTACCGTGACCCCCGGGCCCATTTTAAATCCGAAGGACTCAAGATATTCCTTGGCCTCGTCATAGTCCATGCCTTCTATTTTAGGCACAACACCATCTTTCTTGCCTTTGCTGATATTTACCGTTATTACCTTTCCCTCAGTAACTTTAGAGCCGCTGGCAGGATTCTGGGATGCAATAAAGCCTTCTTCCTGATCAGGGCTGAAGACAAGATCTCCTTCCTGTATTACAAGACCCTTTTCCTCTGCCTCTGCGGTGGCCTCCTCAAGAGTTTTTCCCACAAAGTTCGGCACTGTTATCTCATCGCTTCCTCCAAACCAGCCGAGCATGGAGCCAAGACCTATAAGAGCTGCGATGGCCACAATGACAACTCCTATGACTATAAACAATGTCATTTTATTTTTATCTTTAGAGGAGTCGCTCCGTTCGTTTCTCTGCCTTTCCTTGCGAGCCGGCACCGGCGCCTCTTCTCCATTCTTTCTTTCCTGTTTTGGCTGTGAAGCATCTGAAGAATTGTCCTCCACAGCGAAAGCATTCTTGCCTATAACCTTGGTTACAAACTCTATATCCTCAAGGTCGCTTATCATCTCGTCAACATTTCTGTATCTGTTGCTCTGATACTTTTCCGTAGCCTTGTTTACAATTTTTTCAAGCTGTGGCGGAACCCCCGGCACTTCCTTTGTAAGGGACGGCATAGGATCATTGATATGCATCAGGGCAATTGATACCGGATTGTCTCCGTCAAAAGGCACTTTTCCGGTAAGCATCTCAAAAAGCACTATTCCCAGAGAATATATGTCCGATCTTTCATCAACATATGCCCCTCTGGCCTGTTCAGGAGAGAAATAATGAACAGAGCCCATGATCTTGTTGCTGCCGCCTGCTATGGTTGCAGCGCTCACCGCTTTGGCAATTCCGAAGTCTGCCAGTTTTGCCACTCCCGTACTTGTAATCAGAATATTATGAGGTTTGATATCCCTATGTATAATCTGATTTTTGTGGGCAAGGCTGAGGGCAGATGCCACCTGAAGGGTGATGTTTATGGCTTCTTTGTATTCAAGTCTTCCCTTTTCCTTTATGACCTCGCTGAGAGTTTTTCCGTCAATAAGCTCCATTACAATAAAATGGATATTGCCTTCCTTACCGACATCGTATACTCCTACAATATTGGGATGGGACAGGCCTGCGGCGGCCTGTGATTCACGTCTGAAGCTTTCAATAAACTGCTCGTCCTTTGTGTATTCCGGGCGAAGGATTTTAATGGCTACATATCTGTTGAGAAGTCTGTCCTTTCCCTTATAGACAACAGCCATGCCGCCTTCACCGATTTTTTCTATTAATTCATATCTTCCCGCAAGTAATTTATTGCTCATGGATATCTTCCTCCGTAACCTTTAGACTGATAATCGTAATATTGTCACGTCCTCCGTTCTGATTGGCTCTTCTTACAAGCTCTCCGCATACATCGGACATGGAACGGTTCTCTCTGAGTACCTGGATAATCTCCTGATTACCCACCTCATCGTACAAACCATCGGTGCATATGAGAAATATGTCATCCTTCATTATCTCCACCTGGAAAAAATCAGGCTCCACTGTAGGCTCAGCACCCAGAGCCTTTGTTATTACATTTTTGCGTTCGTCTACTGCAGCCTGCTCCTTGGAAAGTATTCCGGCCTTGACCAGTGTGTTTACATATGTATGATCTTCCGTAAGCTGGACAAGCTGGCCGTTCCTGTAAAGATACACCCTGCTGTCTCCCACATTTGTTATGTAGGCCTTGCCGCAGACTGCATACACTATTATGGCCGTAGTAGCCATACCCGTGTTTTCTTCATAGGTGTTGGCCATCTGGAATATCTTGCTGTTAGCCTGATCAATACAGTCCTGCAGATAATTAACTATGGCATACTTGTTTTTTACTTCTGCAATGGGATGCTCCACAACATAATTTGCAATTTCATTTACTGCGGTTCTGCTGGCAATTTCTCCGGCATTACCGCCTCCTACCCCGTCGGCAACGACATAAACCTTGTCGGGCAGCAGTACAAAACATGCATCTTCGTTATTGCTGCGCTTTAAGCCTTTATCGGATTTGAAACCGACCTGCATTTTCTGCTACTCCTTTCTCATCTTACACATGAAGAAGCCGTCTGTGCCTTCTTCGGGAAACAGCTGTTTTTTCTGGACTATCCTGAATTCCCCGTTTTCTTTCAGGAAATTCACTATCTGCTCATCGTTTTCTGCCGGATTGATTGTGCATGTGCTGTAAACCAGCACTCCCCCTCTGCGCACATATTGTGCTGATGAGCATAGAATTTCATGCTGACGTAAAATCAGCTCATCCATATCTTTATTATCTTTATACTTTATCTCCGGCTTTCGTCTTATTACACCAAGCCCGGAGCAGGGGACATCTGCAAGGACCTTATCAGCACATTCTGTCAGATTCGTATCCGGTTTTCTGCTGTCTCTCAGTATCAGTCTGATATTATTAAGCCCTGCTCTTTGAGATTGCGCCTCCATAAGCTTCAGTTTGTGTTCGTACTTATCCATTGCATAAATCACACCCTCGCCTGCCATAAGCTCTGCAGTTGCGAAAGTCTTGCCTCCGGGGGCTGCACACACATCTATTACCCTGTCTCCCGGCGCTGCGCCCAGCATATCCGACACCATTACAGATGCTTGGTCCTGAACGGAAAACATTCCTTCACAGTAAGGCTCACTTTCCATAAGCCTGCTGCCTCTTACAAGAAGGGCTCTCCTAGAAAAATGAGAATCGAAAACTTCAAACCCCAGATCCGTAAGCCTCTCCTTTAGCTGAGGCACGGATGTCTTCATAATATTGACCCTGATTGACAGCTGGGGAGTCTGGTTGGAGGCCTTAAGGATTTCCTCCGTCTTTTCCTCTCCGTAGGCCTTTATCCATAGCTCCGCTATCCATGGCTCTACAGAATACAGGACAGAAAAGTAATGTGCGGTGCCTCTGCTTCTGTCCGGCCCTTTCAGGTTGTTCCTGTTTCTTATATATGACCTTAAGACACCGTTTATAAAGCCTTCCCGTCCCCTTGCCTCTTTTTTTGCGAGATTCACTGTCTCGTTTACCGCTGCAAATTCCGGAACCGAATTCATAAAGGAAAGCTGGTAGGCTCCAATCCGTAAAAGCATGAGATCCGGCTTTTTCACTTTACTAAGTCCTGTTTTTACCAGCTGACCTATATACCAGTCCAGCAGATACTTATTTTTCAGAACTCCGTATACAAGTTCACGTACAAATGCAGGGCTGTCAGGATTGTTTCTTGATATGAAGCTGTTTAAAGACAGGTTGGAATATGCACCGTTTTTTTCCACATCCATAAGAACCTGAAAAGCCGTTTTTCTGTTTAAATCCATCAGTCTCTTCCTCTGATCGCCAGCATTCTGAGAAGATTTGCCACAGCAGTGGCCAGTGCGGCCACATAAGTCATTGCCGCCGCTCTCAGAACCTTTTTTGCACCTGTATTTTCCTCTTCTGTAATAATACCCAGCTGGTCCATCTGTTTAAGAGCCCTGCTGCTGGCATTAAACTCTACCGGCAGAGTAATCGTATGGAAAAGAATAACTGCAGCCATAGCAATTATACCGATATTAAACAGCGTATCTCCCATATAGCTTCCGTTGGCAAGAAGTATAATTCCTAAAATAACAAGGGGCCAGCAGAGATTTGACGCGAAATTTACCACCGGCACTATAGCGTTCCTCACTTTAAGAGGCATATAGCTTTCCGCATGCTGAACTGCATGACCTGCCTCATGACAGGCAACGCTTACTGCGGCAATAGAGTTCACCCCGTAAACCGACTGAGAAAGTCTCAAAACCCTTTTTCTGGGATCATAGTGATCTGTAAGACTTCCCCTTACCTGCTGAATCTCAACGTTTCCCAGACCGTTGGCATCTAGCATTCTTCTGGCGGCTTCAGCTCCCGTCATATTTCTTGAATTTCTTATATTTGAATATCTTCTGAAATTTGAACTTACCTTTGCCTGCGCATACATGGTAAAGATGATGGCAGGTATAAGAATAATCATTGAAGCGTAATAGCCCATATATAATTCCTCCCTTGATTTTATCTCAAAACTGTTCCCGCTGCAATGCGGTTTCCCTTCAGATACTCCTTTACTTCTACTCTTTTTTTGCCCGGTACCTGTATTTCAGTTACCATAATAGCTCTTCCTCCGCATGCTATTTTTATTCCCCTTTCATCTGCGGATATTACCGTTCCCGGTTTTATGCCCTCTGTTGTTTCCTCAAGGGGTTCTGCCTTCCACAGCTTCATAGTCATGTCTTCATAACTGCAGAAAGCTCCCGGCCAGGGATCAAAGCCCCTTATCAGCCTCTCTATCTCCTCAGGACTTTTTTCAAAGGATATTTTCCCGTCCTGTTTTGATATCATATAAGCGTAGGTGGAAATGCTGTCATCCTGCTTTTCCGGATGTACCCTGCCTTCTGCTATCATGTCCAGAGTCTCAAGAAGAAGCCTTGAGCCTATCTCTGCAAGTCTGTCGTGAAGCTGACTGTAGTTCATTCTGCCTATTTCAACTGACTCTTTAAGCAGCATATCACCTGTATCAAGGCCCTCTGCCATCTGCATTATGGTCACGCCTGTCTCTTTTTCTCCGTCGATTATAGCCTTCTGGATAGGTGCAGCACCTCTGAGCTTAGGAAGCAGTGATGCATGGACATTTACGCAGCCGTATTTTGGGATATCAAGGACATCCTTTGGCAGAATCTGTCCATAGGCGGCTACTATCATAATATCCGGTGCACATTCTCTGAGGAGAGCGATAAATTCATCATTTCCCCGTACTTTTTCCGGCTGCAGGACTTCTATGCCTTTTTCCAGTGCCAGCTCCTTGACCGGCGTATACTGGACTTTCTTTCCCCTGTTTTTAGCCTTGTCAGGCTGTGTAACTGCATAAGCCACGTCATGACGGCTTCCTGCAAGGGCATCCAGTATGATTGCCGCAAAATCAGGAGTTCCCATAAATACTGTCTTCATTATTCTTCCTCGTCCTCGTAATCGTCATAATACTCTTCAGCGGCAGGTCTGATGTTTGTTGCCTTATCTGTGAAGAGTATTCCGTCAAGATGGTCGCTTTCGTGACACATTACTCTGGCATCGAAATCTCTGAATTCGTAGATCTGTCTGTTTCCGTCAAGGCCTGTGGCTTCAATCTTGATGTAATCAGGTCTCTCTACAGAACCTATCATTCCCGGTACGCTGAGACATCCTTCATCGTCTGTCTGGCTTCCGCTCTTTTCCAGAATTACCGGATTGATCATATAATATACTCTTCCCGGTTCAGGTTCTGCCACAAACATTCTTCTCATTACTCCAACCTGAGGGCCTGCAATGCCGACGCCGTGTGAATCTCGCATGGTTTCGAGCATATCCTCCAGGGTCATTTTAATTCTGTCTGTGACCTCTGTCACCTCTCTGCATTTTTTTCTCAGTATTTCGTCGCCTTCAACGACCACATGTCTTATTGCCATATGAAACATTCCTCCGTTTTAATAAAAGCTGTATGGATTCACATCTATTCCCACTGTGCAGTCCGATTTATTCTTAAGCAGAATTCTGCTGAAACTGTCAAGGTAATATACATATCTTCCCCGTTCTCCTTTGGGGCACTTGATGATAAGGTAATATCTGAAGCTGTTTCTGCCTCTGAACCCTCCGGCCGCCTTCGGCGAAAGTATTTTCCCCTCTGCCGCCTTCAGATCGCCTTCCTTTGCTGCCCCGGACAAAGCCTTCTCCATATAAAGTCTGCATCTCTTCGCACAGTCCCAGGCTGTTTCCTCCTCCGGCGCAGTCAGGTTCACCATTATTATATCACCAAAAGGCGGATATCCCATGATCTTCCTTTGTGCCGCTTCTATGTTGAAAAATCCCTCGTAATCGTGGTTTGCGGCTGCTGTAACAGCGTAGTTTTCCGGATCATAGGTCTGAACTATTACAAGTCCCTGCTTTTGGCCTCTGCCTGCTCTTCCGGCCACCTGTGTTATAAGCTGAAATGTTCTTTCACAGGACCGGTAATCGGGAATGTTAAGGGTAACATCGGCCCCAATGACTCCCACGACTCCGACGCTGTCAAAATCAAGGCCCTTGGCTACCATCTGAGTTCCCACAAGAATATCCGTCTTTTTCTTTGAAAAATCCCCCAGAATTCTGTCAACATCTTTTCTGTTTTTTACAGCATCCAAATCAAGCCTTCCGGTAACAGCCTGAGGAAAGAATTTTTTTATCTCGTCCTCAACCTTCTCCGTGCCTGTGCCAAAGAACTTTATGTATCTGCTGCCGCATTCAGGACACTTTTCCGGTACGGGAAATTCACGTCCGCAGTAATGGCATACCAGGGACTCTCCCTCTTTCCCGTGCTTATGGTATGTAAGTGAAATACCGCATTCCGGGCATTTCATAACCTTGCCGCACTCCCGGCAGGATACGAAATTGGAATAGCCTCTCCTGTTCTGGAGAAGAATAACCTGTCTGCCCTCTTTAAGTGTATCCTCAATGGCGCGGTAAAGACTGCTGCTGAAAACAGACGTATTGCCTTTTCTCAGTTCTTCTCTCATGTCCGCAATCTCAACCTGCGGAAGAGGTGTCTTATTGTATCTTTCTTTTAACTCTATTAATTTATATATTCCGTCTTTACATCTCTGATAAGATGTTACAGACGGTGTCGCGCTTCCCAATACCAGTACTCCGCTGTAATACTGAAGCCTCTTTGCGGCCACCTCAACGGTATCATACTTTGGTGTCATGTCAGCCTTATATGTGGCTTCATGCTCTTCGTCCATTATTATTGCGCCGATATTCTCCAGCGGCGCAAATACGCCCATTCTGGCTCCGATTACTATTGGCGCGCTGCCTTCCTTTATGCGCTGCCACTCGTCATATCTTTCCCGCGGCGTCAGTCTGCTATGCATTACTGCGATTCTGTCTTTTCCGAATCTCCCTGCAAAACGCTCAATCATCTGTCCTGTAAGAGATATTTCCGGAACAAGCATTATTGCTGTCCTTCCAAGACTCAGGCACCTGTCTATGACTTCCATATACACTTCCGTTTTGCCGCTGGCAGTTACTCCGTGTATAAGAAAAATCTCCTGTTTTTTTTCATCCACCGCTTTGCCTATTTCATCTGCGGCTTCCTGCTGCTCCTTTGTCAGAGCCTCAGGACGATTGTACTTTCCCTCTACATCTTTGTAGGGTTCCTTTTTCCTGCCCTCTCTGGCAGGCTTGCCGCCGGGGATAAAGCAGCGTACACCGTCAAAATATCTTATGGCGTACCTCTGCTTCATCCATCTGGCAGTCTTTATAATCTCCTCTGTGAGAGATTCACTTTCCCGCACTTCCAGAATGTCCTTCAGCTTTTCCTCTGAGCATTCCGGATTATCTGTAACCTCGAACACAAAGCCTTCCTTAGGTCTGTTCTTGGCCCCAAAAGGCACTATAACCTTGGCTCCCACAAAAATATCATCCCTGTCAGTACGATATGTGAAAAAATTATCTGTATACCTGCTTTTGTTTTCGACGATTACATTTATGTACTTCATATTCCTTCCTTAGAGCAGATGAATATTGTGTGCCTCGCATTCCTTTATCATTTCTTCAGGCCATACGGATACCTGAACTTCGCCGATATGAGCTTTTCTGAGGAAATACATACACAGTCTGCTCTGTCCGATTCCTCCGCCTATAGTGTACGGCAGTCTGTCTTCAATAACGGCCTTCTGGAATTCAAGTTCTGCTCTTTCCATGCAGCCTTCAGCTTCAAGCTGTCTCTTCATAGCTTCCGAATCAACCCGGATACCCATGGATGAAATTTCGAAAGCTCTGTCAAGAACTTCGTTCCAGAGGATTATATCACCGTTGAGTTCCCAGTCATCGTAGTCAGGTGAACGTCCGTCGTGTTTTTCACCTGAGGCCAGTCTTCCCCCGATTTTCATAATGAAGACTGCACCATGCTCCTTGGTGATGGCATCTTCTCTTTCCTTAGGTGTAAGGTCAGGGTACATAGCCTCAAGTTCTCTGGTTGTTATAAAGAATATCTCGTTGGGAATTTCCGTCTGAATGTTTCTGTAAAGTCTGTTTACATAGTCCCCGAGGTTTTTAACGGCATTATAGATTGTAGTTACCGTCTCCTTCAGATATTCCTCTGTTCTCTGCTCCTTTGTGATAACCTTTTCCCAGTCCCACTGGTCTACATATACGGAATGAAGATTGTCAAGCTCTTCATCACGTCTGATGGCGTTCATGTCCGTATATATGCCGTGACCCGGCTCAATTCCGTATTTTCCCAGGGCCATTCTTTTCCACTTTGCAAGGGACTGAACCACCTCAACCTTCATCTCATCTATATCCTTTAATGTGAATTCAACTCTTCTCTCCACGCCGTTGAGGTTGTCGTTAAGTCCTGTTTTAGGATCTACAAAGAGAGGTGCGGAAACTCTGCGAAGGTTTAATCCGTATGCCAGTTCCTGCTGAAAATAATCCTTGATTTTTTTTATCGCCCTCTGGCTTTCCATAAGGTCGATAGGTGATTGATAGTTTTCCGGTAAAATTAAGTGTGCCATAATCTAGTCCTCCGTTTATGTAAATTAATTTTTTGTCTCTTTTATTATTCTTTTTCCTCTTCGGTGCGCCTGGAATATACGCAGCCGCAGTAATTCTGCCGATAAAGCCCATATTCCTTTGACATCTGGATGCTCCGCTGAAAGCCTGCTTTTTTCTTGAAATCCACGTCGAGAAATTCTATGCCGTAAACTCTCTCAAGCTCTGTTCCGATGGCGGAAATCAGCATATAATTCTTGTGAGGGCTTACTGTAAGAGTCGTTCCGAACATGGAGTTTCCCGTCTTAAGAGCTACCTGGGCGGTACGCTCCATTCTCAGCTTAAAGCATTCCGTGCACCGTCTGCCCCCTTCCGGTTCGTTGCTGAAGCCGGAACATACCTCAAAGAAGTCGTCCGGCAGATATTCTCCTTCAATAAACTCCACCCTGTCATCCTCGGAAATCCGCTCATTGTATTCCTTAAGAAATTTAATCTGTGCTTCTCTGCGCTTTTCGTATTCTTCTCTGTCCGTAATGTTCGGGTTATAGAAGAACACCGTCACTTTGTAGTCAGGCAAAAGCCTCTCGATACAGGCTGTACTGCATGGTCCGCAGCAGGAATGCAGAAGCACGGTTCTCTTCTCGGCCTTCGGCTCCGGCTGTACCTGAAACAGGTCTGTGTTATCTATTTCATTGTTTCTTACACGGGCACATGCCCCGGCCTTTTTAACCATAGCCTCTTCCCTTTCTTGACAAGATTTATTTTATCATATAGATTATATAGTATAGCACATTTTTGCGTAAATTTAAAGGGAAAATCACAAGATGAACAAAGTATTTGGCGAAGATTTAAAGAAACTTTACGGCGGGCAGCGCTACCACTCCATTAGTACATGGCTCAAGAGAGAATTCGGCAGCAAAACCATCAAACTTGCCATTGACGGCGGCTTTACCTGCCCCAACCGGGACGGCACCAAAGGCGTGGGAGGGTGTATCTTCTGTTCCGACAGCGGCTCCGGAGAATTTGCTTCCTGCATCGATGACCAGATAAGGTTGTTTTCGGATAAATGGCCTGATGCAGGCTATCTTGCCTATTTCCAGAATCATACCAATACCTACGCCCCTGCAGGGGAGCTTCGCGAAAAGTATTATGATATACTGGCAAATCCTAAAATAAAAGGTCTTGTCATCGGCACCAGGCCCGACTGTCTTGGTGATGATGTCCTTGATCTTCTTGCAGAAATAAATAAAACCCACTTTCTGTGGGTTGAACTGGGACTGCAGACCATTCATGACGAGACAGCCCGCCTTATTAACAGATGTTATGATCTGAAAGTTTTTGATGATGCCATGAATCGTCTTGCCTCTCGCAGCATTAAGACCGTTGTGCATCTCATTCTGGGGCTTCCCGGTGAAAGCCGGGAAATGATGCTGGATTCAGTCCGCTATGTAGCTTCAATAGACCGGCTTTTCGGCATGAAGCTGCATCTTCTCAATGTGGTAAAGGGCTCGCAGATGGAATTTATGTATCCCCACTACCAGCCCTTCGGTTCCATTGAAGAATATGTCTCATTAGTGGTCGAATGTCTGGAGCTGATTCCTCCTCAGGTTACAATTCACCGCCTTACAGGAGACGCTCCCCGTTCTATCCTCATAAATCCGCCCTGGAGCTTTAATAAACGAACCATATTGAACGGAATCAATGACAGGCTGAACCTCCTTGACACGTGGCAGGGGAAAAAAGCCTAGGCGTCTGTCCCATCCGTAAGTCGAATGTCGTATGAAAATTGAAATAGTATATGCGGACAGTATCCCCTTCTTTTGTGGGCTGCTGTCCGCTTTTTTGTTTAAACCGAACAAAAAACGCCTGTTTTTCTTACATATTATTACATTGGTGGACATTTGTCCGCTTTTTTAGCACTATTGTCCGTGTTTTTGCCCAAAACTGCGGACAATTCTAGGCTAATTAATCATTTCTGTCCGAAACAATTTCTACCGGCTTCCCTGCCTTCCAGCAGTGCGTAAAGCAAGGATAAACGGTTACGGTATCATAAGCGTAGTCTTCCAGAATAAGGGTGCTTGTAAACTCTGCATGGTCCCCTGTGCCTGCATAGGTATCCATATAGCACTTTCTTCCTTCTCCGTCCAGATACTCTCTCTCAAAGACCTCATAAATTTCAGAAGTGCTTCCCCCATCGCATCCTTTAACCATCTTAAATCTTATCTCCACGGCCTGTTTTCCATCGGCATGTTTCTGCCTTGAAATTTTCTCTAAATGCACTCCATCAGGCATCCTTCCCGATATAATCCCTGTATCAGGTTCTGTCACCTTTATCTTGATGCCTTCCATGTCTTTTTCTGCAAGCCTTGCGCCTGTAACGACAATTTTAAGGTTATCTGTTTCGAAAAACCATGGGCTTTCCTTTCTGAAAGCTGTTACCTCAGGCGTATCCCTGCTTCCCAAGGCACTTATGCCGTTTATGCTTTCCAGCTTACTGTCATCTCCTTCACCAGATGCTTCCACATAGAAACTCAGACTTTTAAGCCACATGGTGTTTGCTTCATCGCTTTCCACATTGAGCTGCAGATGGGTAGGGTATATATCCACTGTTGCAATGGTGAAATGCTGTCCCAGAATATCCAGTTTTTCATTAAGCTCAATTGTCTAGCCCTGAGCAGTGTAGTACGGGTCGATTTCCAGTGTGAAAGTAAATACTGCCAGATTTTCCTTGGAGTAATTCCAGGTTTGTGTGTCTCTTTCCTTTGCCTTGAGCACAAGTGGTATGGTTTCCGGAACATGGCTGTCTGTGAAATCTATTGTGACTGACCTGAGTTTGCCTTCTTCATCAGGACCGCTCCAGGTAATGCCGTGAGTCGGCATATCTTTTCCTATTTCAAAGAGAGCCTCCAGCTGGGTATTCTCATTTCTTTTGATATCGTTTCCTTCATCGCTCCCCGGTTCGTATTCAAGTCTGTAAAATATATTCACCTGCTTCTGGTCCACGATGACATAATCGATGTCCGCCTTTATGCCGTTTTTAGTCTGAGAAAGACCTACGGTCTGCACATATTCATTTTCCACAGCTCTGGAAAGAGACCCTGAGAAATCAACTGCCGCTGCAAGGTCTTTTAGAATCGGTATCTTAGAGCAGGCCTGCGCTACCGGAGTTATGAAGTTGACACTGAGTACGAAGCAGGCAAACACAGCAGCTATGCTTCCCGCCGATTTTACGAATCTCATCACCCTGCGATGTTTTCTTTCCCTTGCTGAAGCTCTGTCAAAAACACCTTCCAGCTCAGGCGGAACCGCCTTTTCCAGATCATTCATCATTTTCTCATATTCACTCATTCTGATGTCGGCTCTATCTCTGTACTCCATTTTTTGCCTCCTTTTCGCAGCTTTCCTCATCCAGGGCAAGCCTTAACAGTCCGAGGGCTTTTCTTTGCCTTGTAGCTGCCGTTCCCTGGGGTATTTTAAGGATGAGGGCAGTTTCCGCCACGGTAAATCCTCCAAAGAAACGCAGCACCACAATATCTCTCAGTTCCTCAGGCAGCATTCCGATTGCATCCTTAAGGGGCAGCCGGTCAAAATCCTCCTGAGAAATCTCCGGTATGGTTTCCGTCAGTTCTTCACGTTTTTGTCGACGCATCATTTTATAACATTCATTTATGAGGATTCTGGTCATCCAGGTATCAAAATACTCAGGCTGCCTCAGTTTTTTTACAGCGCAAAGCCCACTGTACACTGCCTCGTCCACTGCTTCAATGGCATCATGTTCATTCCCAAGGTAAATCATAGCCGTCCTGAAAAGCTTTATTCTTATTTCTCCGATTCTTGCTGCGAACTCCTCTCTTGTCACGGCGCCCCCTCCTTTCGTGCCCCTTTGTATATTAGATGGATAACCTGCGGGTTTTTATTTTTGGATTTAAAAAAACAACGCCCCGGGTGAGCAGAGCGTCTTATTTCCTGATTTATTTTTAAAGCATTTGAGATTACGATGTTATTTCCTCAGCATAGTGAACGCCGTCTATGTCAAGAACATCATTTATAATGATGGAATGCTTGATACGCCTTCTCATATCAATCTCCATTCTGAGAATAATATCGCCGTCAACTATAGGTTCCTCGCTCCTTCTCTCCATAGAGTCAATCCTGTATCCGCTTTTATCTTTTATGAAATCTATAAGCTCAGGAACAGCGCTTCTTTCCAGCTCCACATAAAGCTCCATTGTACGGGTATGATCCTCCACGTACCTGGTCATATAATGCATGTAGTAGTTTGTTATAAGTATGAGGACGAAGCAGATAAGTGCCGGGCCGGGCAGGCCTGCACCTATGGCAATGCCCATAGATGCCGTAACCCACAGCCCCGCCGCCGTGGTAAGCCCTTTTACCTGCCTGCGGTCAGTGACTATTATTGTTCCTGCGCCCAGAAATCCTATACCGCAGAGAAGCTGTGCCGGGATTCTGCTTATATCAGCAGCACCCGATGACATCTGTGCAAAGTACAGTCCGGTTATGGTTGCAAGAGCCGAGCCCAGGCATACCAGGGCAAATGTCCTGATTCCCGCCGCATATCTCTTGTTGGCTCTTTCTATTCCCACGATGCTGCCCAGAAGAGCTGCCATGACAAGACGAAAGCCAACAGATAATAATGTCAGTTCTCCAAAGAAATTCATAATATCATTCATCAATCTTTCCTCTTCCTGATTATGCTGATCTGAAGGCATACTACGGCTATAAAAAGAAGCGCCAGAGTGCCTCCCAGTACAATATACATGAAATTATCACTCCTAATACATCCTCCGCTTTCGGACGCATCCTCGGCGCCCTCACTTCCTGATGCAGGCAGAGCCGCCTCATCAGCCATGCTCTGGCCGAAAGCGAAGATTTCATCTACAGTCATGCTGTGTTTTCTGAAAAAGCTGCCGGTTTTCTCGCTGTAAAAAAACCATCCGGCTTCGCTCTCTTCTTCAGAATCATCAGGTTTGAGAAGACCAAGGACAATATTGCCTTCTCTGCTTTTTATTACAGGAATCTGTTTGTCATTATATGCGGCAGCTGCCTCTGAAAATGTCTCCGGAATTTCAATACCTTCAAAATCCTCACATACAATATATGTTTTGCCCCCTGTTTCTGTCTTAATAGGCTCCGTCTTATTTTCAGCATTCTCCGGTTTCTGCTCATCCTGATTTTTATTATCAGGAAGACTTCCGTCAGCTGCAGCCCTTACTATTGTAACGGTATATGTTTTCTTCTTTCCGCTTTCCGCTGTCACAGTGACCTTCCTTACATTCTCTCCCACTTTAAGATCCGGAGAGCCTGTAACACTTACTGAAGAACGGGAATCGGCCTTGTTAACAGAAATGGTGCATACCGTTACGCTGTTTTTCACATTAACTCTGTAGGATGTCACACTTGGGGAAAAGGCCGGAGAAAGAGTTCCCGACGATACCTGCATTGCCGAAAGGTCAGC
Source organism: uncultured Clostridia bacterium (assembly GCA_927797855.1). GTDB lineage: Bacteria > Bacillota > Clostridia > Peptostreptococcales > Anaerovoracaceae > SUG1106. The sequence goes on from CAKMLH010000001.1 coordinate 84,521, forward strand.
GTTGTCGGAAGCCTTTTCTGCAGCATTGTTTACTGTAACCGTAGTAGATGCAGAGCCTGCAGAAAGCTCCTCCAGATCGATATTGTACACATCTGTGGTTGAGGCCTTGACGGATGTGCTTCCCGCTTTTTTCGCCTTAAATTTAATGGTACATGCCAGTGAAGCTGTGCCTGAACCGTTTGCCATAGTAACGATTACATTGCCGCCGCCTCCGTTTGCTTCGGCTCCCGAACATGAAAGGTATTCCAGTATGTTTGAGTCGTAGGTAACTCTGGCTGTGGCAGAGCCGAAAGTCGCTCCCGAATATTTAAGAGTGACCGAAATGTTTGAGCCTTTTTCAACTGTGCCGCCGCCGCCCAGAGACACCCTTGCAGAACCTGCAAAAGCTTCCTGGGTACCTGCGAAACAGAATACAGAAAGTACCATTATCATTATAGTCAAAGCAGGTACAGCTGCCTTAAGTTTTAATTTTGTCCGTCTCTTTTCCATATCTGCCTGTCCCTCCTGATACTTCTACCCTTTGCTGTCAATTGTGTAACTTCCTACTATATGTTTCTGCACATAGAGCACATCCAGGGAGTTAACCCTTCCGTCCCTGTTTATGTCAGCTGCCTCAAGATAGGAACCCTTCAGAGGCCGGCTTTCCACTATGTGACGCTGTATGGCCAGTGCATCTGCTGAATTGATTTTGCCGTCACCGTTTGTATCGCCTTTAACTGCAATGGCATATTCACTGACTGTTTTTCCCTGACTGTCGTAAAGCACCGCTTTCATTCCCGTTGCAACGGTGCCCGATGAAACCACCTTTCCGGAAGAATTCAGCACCTCAAGTCTCCCGTTGGTAACCTTTATATTATTTACAAAAGTTCCGTAAGAGGTTTTTTCTGCCACACCCCTTACGAAGTCATCAAAGGTATACCTGGAACTGGAAATACCTGCTTCATTCTGATTCTGCTGTCCGTTCTGGGATTTTGAAACGGTAATGGTGTAGACCCTTGTATCTCCGCTTGGGGCTGTAACAGTAATGCGGATAACCGTTGTATCCGATGAAAGGGTCACTTTCCCTGCTCCTGTTACCGATGCGCCTGATGAACTTGCCTTGGCGTTTACATTGATATACCCGGTATCCCGGCTGACTACCAGTTCATATTGCGATGTGTATCTGTCAAACTCCGGAGTAAGAGTGAAACCCTCTGCCTCAAGTTTGGACAGATAGTTGTTGTTGCTTCCTGAAGAAGGCATGGGAGCAGCTTCCCTAGGCATATTTTTATATACAGGAATGAGGAAAGTCATGGGATCCGACAAAGCGTCTGCATAGCCGTTTCTCAATGCCGCAGCTTCCCCTTCGGCGCCCTGTATATTTGTCATATACTGACCTGTTCCAACATTCTCTTGACCGTTCATCACGTTGAACTTCTTGAAATACAGTGTGTTTTTGTTCTGCTGCACATACTGGCTGCCGTAGAACTGAGCGCCTCCCAGAATTGACTTGTATCTGCTGTCCCAGGGTCTTCCGTATGAGCCGCTCTGGGATGCGTACCACAGGCCTCTTGCAACGGCACTCATACTTCCTGTTTTATATGCGCCTATATTGAAAAAATTATAATATCCTTCATATCCCGAGACGGTTCCTGAAATACAGCCTCCCTTTCCCCCGGATCCCTGCTCCATAATTATCATTGAAGCCAGAACATAAGGGTTTACTCCGGCTGCTCTTCCGGCTTCCATGAGAACGTCCGCATATGTCTCGTGTGTGGGCTCCGGAAATTCACCGGCCATAAATGTATTTTTTATGACATTCTGAAGGCCTTCTTTAGTCTGTGTGGATGAATCAAAGGAATGGGTCATAAACTGAAAGATTCCTACAGGGTTAATAAAGTTTCTGGGATCCATATAATAGGCCACAATCCCTTCCGACGCACAGACCCATCCGCCGCTGTCGTATTCTATGTACTTGCCTGTAGTAAAGTCATATGCTCCCGGTTCCATAGACTTCCATGAAGACGGGGAACTTGAAGCCACAAGGGACGTACCTGTTTTGCTTTCTGCCTTTATTACGCTGTTCCAGTCAAGTCCCGTATCTGCCGCTTTGAAAACCCACTGTGGATATTTTGCGTGCAGCTCTCTGAGGTACGGCTTGTATGTTTCCGGGAAGCCCTGAGCATTGAGATATGATTCAAAAGCTTCATCGCGTACGTATTCCGTATCGGAATTCACCTCTATATACTTTGCCGAAACGTATCCTTCCGTTCCTGCAGGAGAGATTACTTTATACCATTTTTCTCCGGCGAAATCATATGTTTCATCGAGAATAGTCACCTGCTTGTTTATGGAAAGAAGTCCGAGGGATGTGTAACTGCTTCCCGGACCGCTTCTCAGGTTCAGTGCCGTAGTGGCCACAGTTCCTGTGGTTGTCTTTGCCATGGCGGCTGCCGTTGATGATAATATTATTACCAGCATCACTGCCAGGCAGACCAGCCACAAGGCTGCTTTTTCCGCTATATATGTGCTGCCGTGCCTTTCCTGTTTTGTCTGCATATGTATCTGCAATGTTTCTGCCTCCTATTTGTCAGGTCCCAGTCTTCCGTCATTGTAGTGCTTTCTGCATAAGGAAACGTACATGTCGTTTCCTCCTACGACAATCTGCTGACCCTGCTTTACAAACTGCCCGTCCACAATTCTGGCAACCATGGTAGCCTTCCTTCCGCACCAGCAGATGGTCTTGATCTCCTCTATCTTGTCTGCATATATGAGCATATAGTATGAGCCTTCGAAGAGCTCGTTTCTGAAATCATTTTTCAGTCCGTAGGCCAGAACCGGCACTCCGCAGCTGTCAACTATTTCAACCAGCTCCTGAACATGATGTTTCTTAAGGAACTGACATTCATCGATTAGCACGCAGTCGATAGGGTGCTTTTCGTTTTCACGCATGAATAGCTCCAAAATATTGGTGTCCTCGTTGACGATCATTGCCTCTCTCTGAATACCTATCCGGGAGGTTATAACACCCATGCCGTACCTGTCATCTATAGCCGGAATAAGCGCCAGCACCTGCTTGCCCCTTTCTTCGTAGTTGTATGCCACCTTGATAAGTTCGATGGATTTTCCTGCATTCATTGTGCTGTATCTATAATATAACTGTGCCATCCTTTTCCTCCGAATATAATACCAAATTAAATTTTCATATACTATAATTGTAATTGAAATCGACGGGAAAAGCAAACATAATATTTCCCTTTGGGGGAAAGGTTTGAAAAGTCACCGTAATCACATACAAAAGCACCGGGGTGTGTGTGCGCCCCGGTGCCCGGAAGAAAATGCTCTATAATTTTTTCAATGTTAAAAATGTTTATTACTTAGCGCACCTTACATGGGCTGTCGAATTCACAGTCACTTGCCGATGTTGTAAAATACGAACAAAAACGATTTTTTTTACAACAGTACACACATATCTGCCCTTAAAACAGAGTCGGATAGCCATGAATGTTGTAAGATTTTTTGATTCACCGAAATTTTACAACTCAAAATAAAATCACGTTGTAAAACCCAACTAATCATGGATTTTTTACAACATTACGGCTGCAAAACGGTCTCCAGAAGCTTTAGATAAGGGGTTATGTTGCAAAATAAGATGTCCCTTTTACTTTTTTACAACATCTATCAGCTATTCTACCAAAGTAAAACGCTTACACACTTTCCCGTCTCTCTCAACGGTCTCGTTCCACATGGATGCAGGCCGAACCCACAGGCTGCCCTCTCCGTAAAGCTGCCTGTATACCACCATAGGCTCCAGACTTTCAGAATGGGTCGCAACGCCTAGTACCTCGTACTCCTTGCCTTTAAAATGTCTGTATTTTCCCGGCTTAATGTCATAATCCATTTTTATTTTCCCTTCTTATTAAAAACAAATATGAAGATTATAGCTGATACTGCCATAAGCATCGGATAGAACACATACGGAACGATTGCATATGTGGTTATTCCCGCAGCTGCAGCCGCATAGAGAAGCTGTGCGCCGTAAGGAATGAGTCCCTGAACCACCGATGCGAAAATATCCAGAAGTGAAGCGGTCCTGCGTGGGTCTATATCATATTCCTTGCTTATTTCCTTTGCGATAGGTCCCGCCAGAACTATGGCGATAGTATTGTTTGCTGTTGCAAGGTCAACGCCCGCCACGAGAGCGGCAATGCTCATCTGAGCTCCCTTCTTGGTCTTGGTATTCTTATGTATAAAATGAAGAATTGCATCTATTCCGCCGAACTCCCTTACAAGAGCCGCTATGGCAGCTACAGTAATTGAAATCACGGTGATATCGTACATTGAAGTAACACCGTTTCCGATGCTGGTAAAGATTTCGCCTACGCCCATGGTGCCTGTAGCACCGCCGGC
>CAKMLH010000002.1 GCA_927797855.1 uncultured Clostridia bacterium
GCTTAATTGAAAGTTCTCCTTAATATATTATAGCTTGAATAAATAAAGACCGGAAGGCCGAACAGTTGGTTCGGTTCTTTCCGGTTTTTGGATATACATGCTGCATTTTTTATCCGTGTTAAGACGCTGTCAAAAATAAGGCAAAAGGTATTTTAGCATTGATAATTCTGTACGCTGACAGCGTTTACACCCTGGGGCCTCTGTTTAAAAGCGAAAAGGTATATGTCATAAGTATGATCACTCTCAATATGATACCTGTTGTTCTTCTGACTGTATTCGGACTGCGCTTCTGGCACACAGGAAGGGCAGCCCGTGAAAAAAACAGCCACAAAATGACCGCTGTATATATGCTGATTTACAATGTGGTATTTATATTGCTCTGCATTGTTTCTACGGCAAGCATAGTGGATTCGCGTACGACCCATGATTTTATCGGATACGATAAAGAAATATATGTAGCATTCTGGTTTGTTTTTAACATTGTAAATTTCGTTTTTGTATGGCGTTCATGTGTGGCAGACGAAAGAAATGACGATCAGCGCATGAAAAGCACTGAAGAGAAGCTTGCCACTATTATGGACAGGTATGGACTTTCCAAAAGGGAAAGGGAAATTGCCGAACTCTTATATCAGGGAAAGAATAATAAAGAAATCGCTGCAATCCTGTATCTGTCGCCTAATACTGTCAAAGTTCATGCTTCAAATCTGTACAGAAAGCTGGGTGCAGTAAACAGAGTTCAGGCGGTTCAGATCCTGAGAGGAGAGGATGTGACAGCTCTGGAACAGGGAAAAAAAGAAGGGTGATTCTGCATGGATGTTCACTATTCCTTTTTCTCTTTTTCCTCTTCACCATAATCGCGGACATATGCCCCAATATCATTATCAAGAACGGCTGCAAAACCTATTGAACTGCTGCCGTATTTTTTTCGCACCTGATCCATGGTACGCTCTATCTGTTCGCCTTTCCGGCGGCTTTCGCCGCTTTCGCCGAAGAGACTCAGCTGCTCATCAAAGCTTTCATCGGTGAGATTAATTCCTGTTATGGTCAGCATCCTGATGGGATTACCTTTTTTCCATGAGGCGTGTATAATATCCAGAGCGTTTTTTGCCAGCTCAGCGGCCAGGTTTGTGGGCGTAAAGAGCTGCTTCTGACGTGAAATCACCTTAAAATAAGGATCCTTGATATCCACTTTGACTCCGCAGGCTTTCATACCGTATTTTCTCAATCTTCCTGCCACAGTGTCAGAAAGAGATGTCACAGCTGTGATTATATCATCCTCTGTCACAAGATCTCTTGTAAAGGTCACGCCGTTTCCCACAGACTTTATTTTTTCTGCACTGTCTGCACGTGCAACGGGACTTTCGTCAAGACCGTTGGTGTACTCCCAAAGCTGGCGTCCCTGTTTTCCCAGCATTTTTTCCAGGGTATGAGGATCTGATGATGCAATATCCCCTATAGTCTTTATGCCTGCATCGGCAAGTTTCTGTGCTGTAGCTTTCCCCACGAAAAACATATCACGGGCAGGAAGAGGCCAGAGTATTTCCTTGTAGTTTTCCCGTGTAATAAGGGTTGTGGCATCAGGCTTCTTATATTCGGAGCCCATCTTTGCGAAAATCTTGTTAAAGGACACACCCGCAGAAAGAGTGAGCCCCAGTTCGCCCTTTACAGTTTCTCTTATGGTGTCTGCCATTTCCTTTCCGCTGCCGAAAAGGCTCTGACTGGCGGTCACATCCAGCCAGGACTCATCTATACTGAAGGGTTCCACCATATCTGTGAATCGCTGATAAATTTCGTTAATAAGACGGCTATAGTGTTTGTACTTGCTCATGTGAGGCGGTACCAGATGCAGGTCAGGGCACTTTTTAAGAGCCTGCCATACTGTTTCCGCAGTAACAACACCTGCCTTTTTGGCCAATTCGTTTTTTGCCAGTATTATGCCATGACGCTTGTCCGGGCTGCCGCAGACGGCCATAGGCCTGTCCTTAAGCTCCGGGTGTGACAAAAGCTCCACGGAAGCAAAAAAACCGTTCATATCGCAATGCAGTATCACTCTGTCCTGCTGACTCATAATGGCACCTCCTTCATTATATTTATTATATCATAACAATAAATGTTTTTCTCCCTTTTGCCGGCTGCTTAAATGACTTTTTTCTCAAATGGACGCGGCATGGCAGGGTTGAAAAAAAGAAAGAAATCTGCTATTATACCTCATATCGATACAGGCAAAAGGAGAGATGGAATTGAAACTTTTTGACAATAAAGTCCAGGAGACAAAGTACAAGGTTCTGAGGGAAGTTGCCTACCAGACATGGAAAGGCAATGATGTGTTTGCGGAATTCAACGAAATTGCAAGTAATGTGATTCCAAAGGATGAGCCGCCTCAGACTTGCTGTATATATAAAGACAGAGCCGTTGTGGCCGAACGCATCAGGCTGGCGTTAGGGGGAAGCAGGCACAACGAAAACATCGTGCAGGTAATTGACATTGCCTGCGACGAGTGTCCGGAAGCCGGTTATGTGGTAACTGACCTTTGCAGGGGATGCCTTGCCCACAGCTGCAGCCAGGCCTGCAAACGTGACGCCATAACCTTTGACAGTCATCAGCATGCGTCCATAGATAAGAGCAAATGTGTGGAGTGCGGCAGGTGCGCCAAGGAATGTCCTTACGGTGCAATACACAATTTTCAGCGTCCGTGTGAAAGGGTCTGCAAAGTAGGGGCAATCTCTATGGGACCCGGCGGTGAAGCTGCAATAGACGGCGAAAAATGCATAGGGTGCGGTGCCTGCGTATATCACTGCCCTTTCGGAGCAACTGTAGATGTATCAAGCATCGTAAATGTAATAAAAGAGATAAAGCGAGCAGAAGACAACTGTGAAAAAGATAAGATGATAGCCATTGTGGCTCCGTCCATTGCAAGCCAGTTCCTTTATGCAGCTCTCGGGCAGGTCATAACCGGAATCAAGAAGCTGGGGTTCAGCCAGGTGCTGGAAGTTGCTGTAGGTGCAGAGATGGTGGCCTACAAAGAAGGACTGGAGCTCAAGGAGAAGGGCTTCCTCACATCCTCCTGCTGCCCGGCTTTCGTCAGATATATCGAGACAAAACATCCGAAGATGAAAGAGCATATTTCCCATAACCTGTCACCTATGGCAGAACTTGCAAAACATGTCAAGGAGAAGAACCCTGATTCCGTTGTCGTCTTCATAGGCCCGTGCATTGCAAAAAAGGCCGAGGTGAGAAAAGAAGGCGTTAAGGACTATGTGGACTATGTTTTAACATTTGAAGAACTTCAGGCTCTTTTTGACAGCCGCGGAATACTTCTGAAGGAACAGAAGCTGACCGAGTGGAATCAGGCATCTTATTACGGAAGAATGTTTGCCCGCACCGGAGGACTGTCAGCTGCAGTAGAGCAGACTCTCAAGGAGCAGGGGGCAGATGATTTCAATTACAGACCTGTGGCATGTGAGGGAATAGATCAGTGCAAGACGGCTCTGCTTAAAGCATCAAAGGGAGTGCTGGACGGCAACTTTATTGAAGGAATGGCCTGCATAGGAGGATGTGTAGGAGGGTGCGGCAATCCTGCCCGCTACGAGGAGGCTCCTAAGGAAATGGATAAGAGAATCGAGGATCCTGAGGACACCACCATTATGGAAAATCTGAGAAAGACAATAAACATTTTCTGATAATCGAGAGGAGGCCCATAAGGATGCGCAATATTGTTTTTCTGGGGCTTATAAGCTTTTTCATGGATGTAAGCTCCGAGATGGTATATCCTATAATTCCTTTATATCTTACTGCGGCCTTTGGAGCCACTCCGGCGCTGGTTGGAATTATTGAAGGTATAGCAGAAAGCACAGCCAGCCTTCTTAAGGTTTTCAGCGGATATATAACAGATAAATACAAAAAGAAAAAGCCTATAGCTTTCGCAGGATACGCCACGGGGCTTTTGTACAAGCTGGCGCTGCTGTTTGCGGGAAGCTGGGCAGGAATACTGACAGCCCGTGTCATAGACCGCCTTGGAAAGGGTATACGCACTGCTCCTCGTGATGTCATGGTCAGCGAAAGTGCAGAAGACGATACTATGGGGAAAGCATTCGGAGTACATAAGGCGCTGGATATGGCGGGCTCGGCTCTCGGCATTATCCTTTCGTATATGCTGCTGAGGGGTCTGGCAGGCGGCTTCACCTCCGGCATAGGAGTCGGCGGTACAGGTTCAGGCATGGTGGACACCTACAGGCTCATTTTTATGATTTCCATAGCACCTACAATCCTGGCTCTTGTTATGTTTGCTTTTGTAAAGGAAAAGAAGGAACCCCGTCAGATAAAGGAACGTGAAAAATTCTGGACAGGTTTTTCATCTCTTGACGGAAGACTTAAGTTGTACCTGCTGATTGTTTTCCTTTTTACCCTTGGAAATTCATCAAATACATTCCTGCTGCTTCGTGCCAAGAGTGCAGGATTTGACGATACAAATGTTATACTACTGTACTTTCTGTACAATCTGACAGCATCTGTTCTGGCTGTACCTTTCGGAAAACTGTCAGACCGCATAGGCAGAAAAAGTGTGCTCACCTGCGGATATCTTCTTTTCAGCGCAGTCTATGCAGGTTTTGCTTTCGCATCATCGGTACCGGCATTCGTAGTGATTTTTGCTGTTTACGGCATATTTACCGCTATGACCGCAGGAGTTGAAAGGGCTCTCATTGCAGATATTGCTCCCGCCAGACTGAAGGGAACGATGCTGGGTCTTCACTCTACTGTTTCAGGCATAGCATTGCTGCCTGCCAGCGTGATATGCGGATTCCTTTGGAACAGCTTCGGGACTGCTGTTCCTTTCCTGTTCGGCGCCTTTATGTCCATGGCAGCTGCAGTGCTTCTGATTGTATTATTCAGGCAGCCCGGGAAAGGGGAGTGCTGATGAAATTATTTCTGCTGCTCAAAGGTTCGCAGGACCTTTTCGATGACGGCTGTGCCTCCCCGAGGTTCGAATCCCCTATTATCAGTGAATATAGGACAAATAAAGCAGGGTTTTTACCCTGCTTTATTTGTCTATGGTCGGGATGACAGGATTCGAACCTGCGGCCTTTGCGTCCCGAACGCAACGCTCTACCAAACTGAGCCACATCCCGGCGGCAAGGAATATAATAGCACAACCTGCCGGGTTTTTCAAGATAAATAATACAAATAATTGATGTGTGTTCCAAAATCATTGAATTCTGTTCCTTTTTGGAACACTTTCGGGCATATTTGGAACAAAACATATCTTTTTTATTAAAAATGAGATAAAAATAAAATAATTGTATTACTTATTTTTACATTTATAACATGAAATATAAGTTTTGTTGCAAAAACCTTGAATTCTGTTGATTTTTGGAACACTTTCCCGGGTATTTGGAACACTTCCGCACATATCTGGAACACACAATTTACTCCTTACTGCCTGATTACAGAGCTTAACCTATCCGAAGTACGGTATTACCATCTGAATAAAGCTCCACAGAAGCTTCAGACCGTAGAATATTATTACGATTCCGCAGACGATATTGATAATGCGGAGAAGCTTGTCGGTGATTTTAGCGCTGAATAAGGATATAAGGGTTGATATTCCCAGGAACCATATTACCGATGCACTTGCGAAACCGCCTACAAAGAAAAAGTCGGTGCCTTCCGGCAAAGTGGCTTTAAATGCGCCCAGCATCATGGAACCGTCTATAAGAGCCTGAGGGTTGAACCAGGTTACTACGCAGGCAGTTGTGACTACTTTTGCGATAGGTATGTTGACTTCCGTACTGGTGTCAAGGGTGTCCTTTGATCGAATAAGTCCCTGACCTATCCAGATGACGATTAAGCTTCCCACCAGAAGGATTGCCATTTCAAGCCAAGGTGAAGCGGACATGACTGCGCCGATACCGAAGAAACAGGCCAGCCCAAGTGTAACATCAAAAAAGATTACAATCAGAGCTGTGGCATATACTCGCTTGCGCGGCTGAGTAAGTGCAGTGTTGATAACAAAAAGATTTTGAAGACCGATAGGTGCAACATATGCCAGGCCCATGGTCAGTCCCTGCAGATAAATTTCCATACATTTTCCTCCTATATTTCCAAAAGAGACTTGCTCTTTTTTTCTTACCTGCTATAATTATAGTATCACTGAGAGCAAAGTCAATAACGCAAAAAATTATGACCAAGTAATAAATAACTTACCGCAGAGAGGAGAACCACATGATACAAACACATTACGACTGTCCATGTCTGGAAAAATGTCCCCTTAACTACACCATGTCCATAATCGGAGGCAAGTGGAAAATGCAGATAATATGCTCTCTGAACAATCAGGGTACAATGCGGTACAACGAGCTGAGACGCAAGCTTGACGGCATTTCCAATACGGTTCTTGCAAGCTCACTTAAGGAACTGGAGGAAGAGGGACTTGTAAAGCGGAAGGAATACCTGGAAGTGCCTATCCGTGTAGAATATTCAACAACAGAAATGGCGGACCGCCTTATGCCTATTCTTGAGGAGCTCAGTGACTGGGGCGAAGAAATGATGAAGACAGATGTACCGGCAGGGGGCCATGGGTCAGAGGAGGCAGACAGATGAGACTTGTTTCATGGAATGTCAACGGCCTAAGGGCTGTAATGGGAAAGAACTTTATGGAGTTCTTCAATGAGATAGATGCGGATATTTTCTGTCTGCAGGAGACAAAGCTTCAGGAAGGGCAGATTGAAATGGATCTTCCGGGATATTATCAGTACTGGAACTATGCAGAAAAGAAGGGATACTCCGGCACAGCGATTTTTACAAAGAAAGAACCTGTCAGCGTGTCATACGGCATAGGCATTGATGAGCACGACCACGAGGGCAGAGTCATAACTCTGGAATTCGATGATTTCTACATGGTTACTGTATATACACCCAATTCCCAGGATGAACTCAGGCGCCTTGAATACCGCATGAAATGGGAAGATGATTTCAGGGAATATCTTCTTAAGCTAAACCATGAAAAGCCGGTAATCGTAACAGGAGACATGAATGTGGCTCACAGAGAAATAGACCTTAAAAACCCTAAGACAAACAGGCGCAATGCGGGCTTTACCGATGAGGAGAGAGGCAAAATGACAGAGCTTCTTGACAGCGGCTTCATCGATACCTTCAGATATTTTTATCCTGACACAGAAGGAATCTATTCCTGGTGGTCATACCGGTTCAAGGCAAGGGAAAAGAACGCCGGATGGCGTATAGACTATTTCCTCGTTTCAAAGGATATGGAAAGCCGACTCAAGGACGCAAAGATTCACACTGAGGTTTTAGGTTCGGATCACTGCCCTGTGGAACTGGAAATCGATTAGGTGTACAAGGCAAAATAATTCAAGGAGAAAAGATAAATGAGAGAAGATATATATAAATTAAGAAGTTATATAAATGTCAACAATGTTGACATGAACCGCATGGCAAGGCCTGCAGGACTGCTGCGGGAGATGCAGGAGTGCGGTTCACGGCAGATGGCAGACCAGAGGCCTTCCTACGACGAGCTTCTGGACAAGGGTCAGGCTCTGATGCTCAGCCGCATGGATATGATAATACCTCAGGAGGTTTATCTTGATGAACCCATAGATGTGTACACATGGCCCTGCCCCAGCGTGAGAGCCACCTTCCTGAGAAATTATGCCATATATAAAAACGGGCAGCCGGCGGCAATGATCTCAAGCCAGTGGTCTCTGGTAAATTCCGAAACACGCAGAATCATGAAAGTTGAAGATGTGGATTTTTCCAACTACACTATGGACGAATATGTGGATGTGATGCCGGAAGGGAAGTTCAAAATCAGCCGTGAAGAGGCTGAGGCTCTTGAAACCGTGGGAGAAAAGCGGATTATGCTCAGTGACATTGACTACAACGGCCACATGAACAATACCAACTATGTGGATCTTCTCTGCGATTATATACCTGAGCTCTATGATGGAAACCACAGAGTATCCTCATTCAGAATACATTTCAGCAAGGAGGCTCCTCTAGGCGAAAAAATTGAAATCAGGAGATTTAAAAAGCCGGACGGTAAATATCTCTTCAGAACCTTCCGAAGTAACGGAGATATCAATGTGGAAGCTGAGTTTACCGTGGAGCAAAAAACAGCCAGATAAAACGATAAAAACAGAACCCGTGAAGTTAAGACGCCTCACGGGTTTTTGACTGCTGAGCTTTCTGACTGATCAGGCACAGTGCATCTATTCAATAGATTTAAGGGATTCAGTCATGCTGACTTTTTCCAGCCTGAAGTACATGACGAAGTTAACTATTCCTGCAAATACAAAGGTGACGATAACAGCCAGCAGGAAGCTGAACGGCTCAATGTGCATATTGAAGCTCATCAGATCGATTGTGACCTGTTCCATTATGAACCTGTGCAGGATTTTTCCCATAGGCAGGCCAACCAGGGCTGCGATAGCTGTAAGGATGATGTTCTCCCGGAATACATAAGCCGAAGTTTCATTTGGATAAAAGCCAAGAACCTTGATTGTGGCGATTTCTCTGATCCGCTCTGTTATGTTGATGTTGGTCAGGTTGTAGAGCACAATGAAGGCCAGAGCTCCGGCGCATCCCACAACGAGCATTATTATGTAGTTCATGCTCTTCATCATATTTGAAATACGATTTCTGAAGTCCTGGGTAACGGATACGGATGCCACATTGTCCCCATTCATCAGATAAGCTCCGTCTGCGCTGGGATCCTCTATTTCGCCGTCATCACCGGCAATTCCCAGAACGAAAGCAGAGTTGGTTTCCATATGACCCCATTGCTCCTCGTATGTGTCACGATTAAGATAAACATAATTGTACACATAATTTTCGCAGAGAGCCGTAATCTTAAGATTCATTTCTTTCATATCGCTGTCATAGACTGTCAGCGTGTCTCCAACACCAAGCCCCAAAGTTGATGCCAGATTTTCGTTTATTACACATTCACCGAGGCCCGGAAAATCAATATGACCGTCATCATTGTGAAGATCTATGAATTTTTCTATAGGTGCGTCTTCTTCGGCAACTATCATATTTACAGACTTGACTGTATTGCCGGCACGGGCATCTACCGAAAGGGTGTTCAGGAAGAGGCAGTCTGATATCACGCTGCTGTTTTCATCTATAAATTCCCGCTTCTCATTTTCGCTTAAATCCTTATCGAAGGTAACAGTGTAATCCACATGATATATTTTGTCGTACTGGTCAGAGACAACGTTTTTGATTGAATCATTTATTCCGAAGGCGGCAATCAGCAGTGCTGTACAGCCGCAGACACCTATAACCATCATAAAGAAACGCTTCTTGTAGCGGAAAATGTTCCTCAGGGAAACCTTATGAAGGAATGAAAGCTTTTTCCAGATAAAGCCCACACGCTCCAGAAGAATTCTCTTGCCGGTGGCAGGAGTTTTCGGCCTTATCAGCTGTGAAGGAACTTCGGAAAGTTCTCTGTAGCATGAGAAAAGGGTGCTTCCCACTGCGCAGATCAGTGCTGCCAGAATTGACAATCCGCCCATCCTCCAGTCGATTACAAAAATTATATCGGAAAAGTTGTACATCATCCCGTAGGCTGTCCATATTACCCAAGGAAAGGCGTAGGAACCGGCGATGAAGCCTGCAAAACCGCCGATAAGTGTGGCGCTTGCCGAGTAGGATACATATTTTCTGAGTATGGTATTCTTGCTGTATCCGAGAGCCTTGAGCACGCCGATTTGTGTGCGCTGATCATCCACCATTCTTGTCATGGTGGTCATAACCACCAGCGCTGCCACTATAAAGAAGAAGATAGGGAAGACCTTGGCGATTCCGTCTACAATTCCGGAATCGTTTTCAAAGCACACATATCCGATGTTGGTATCTCTGCCCAGAAGGTAGGTATCCGGATGTTTGATATCCTCAACTTCGTCCCTTGCATCGTCCAGTTCTTCCTCCGCATCGGCGATTTTCTTTTTACCGTCGGCGATTTCTTTTTTGCCGTCAGCGATTTTCTGCCTGCCTTCAGCAAGTTCCGCTTTTGCATCTTTTATTTCCTGCCTGCCGTCTGCAATTTTCTTCTCGCCTGCTTCTATCTTAACGCGGTTCTTTTCCAGTTCTGACCATGCGGCGTCAAACTTGCTGTCTGCCTGGGCCTTGGCCTCATTATACTGGGCAAGATATGTGTCGTAGTATGGCGTACCTGCAGCGGAATCAACCTGGGCTTTAAGCTGATCCAGCTGTGCGTATGCTGCATTTTTTTCGTTCCTATATTTTTTTACGCCTTCATTGTAGTCGGCCCGGGCTTTTATTAAATCCTTTTCTGAGGAATTCAGCTTCTTTTCGTTGTCATTGATTTCCTTTTGTCCGTCTGCAAGCTTATGCTCGTTTTGACGAAGCTTTCTTTCGCCCTCTGCCAGATCCGCCTTTGCGTCGTCAAGCTTTTTCTCCGCATCTGACAGCTTTTCATTTGCTTCGTCCATTATATCGTCGTACCTTGCCGTTCCGCAGCTTTCCAGAGCCTGTGTAAGAGGATCCTCCATACTGTCTGCGATTTCATCGTATTCGTCGGTGAAAATAGGGGCGCTGCGGTCCAGGTCGGCATATACCTCTGTATAATAGTCACAGTCCCAGCCTTCGGGATTAATGTAGATAAAGCATGCTACCTTGCCGTCCCCCAGTGATGTGGAGCCTCGTTCAAAGTTCAGGTAAAGAGGGGAGTTGGCCAGCCCGGTGATAGTAAATTCGCGTTCTGCCAGCATGTCCAGGGTATCTTTATCGTTGCCGTCGGTAATATGTATTTTTTTGCCTATATCATCGGATGTAAAATAGAGCGAATCTACAACACACTCATCGGCAGCTTCGGGCATTCTGCCTTCCACAAGAGACAGAGTGCTGATTTTTTCGCTTACAGTATGAAGCTTGGCCACCTTTTCGCCCTTATCCGAATCCTCTTCCTCAAACAGAACATCGGAAGACCATGAACCTTCGGCATCTTTTACGCCGTCAACGGCTTTGACCGTATCAACACTGTCCTTGTCAAGGCCAAGAGTTGACACAAGCTCAAAGTCATACAGATTATGCTCATCAAGGTATGTGTCTCCTGTGAGTGTAAAAGCATCTTTGCAGACTTTCAGACCG
Source organism: uncultured Clostridia bacterium (assembly GCA_927797855.1). GTDB lineage: Bacteria > Bacillota > Clostridia > Peptostreptococcales > Anaerovoracaceae > SUG1106. The sequence goes on from CAKMLH010000002.1 coordinate 11,128, forward strand.
CAGAAAAAACCAACGCCCAGCATTACAATGGCCAGTATTGCAAGCCACCGGCTGAGACTGTCCTTTATCTCACGCAGAGTGGATTTTGTCATCATGTTTTTCATCGTTTCGCCGGCCTTTCTACCATTCTATTTCTTCCACAGGGGTCTTGTGATCATTGATTTCCACAGAGGTGACGGTGCCGTTCTTAACGTGAATAATGCGGTCGGCCATTGGCGTGATTGCCTGGTTGTGGGTGATTATTACAACGGTCATCCCCGTTTCGTGAGCCGTATCCTGAAGAAGTTTCAGTATGGACTTTCCCGTATTATAATCGAGAGCACCTGTTGGCTCATCGCATAAAAGAAGTTTAGGATTTTTAGCCAGGGCCCGGGCAATAGCAACACGCTGCTGCTCCCCTCCGGAAAGCTGAGCCGGAAAATTGTCCATTCTGTCAGCCAGCCCCACCTTTGTAAGAGCTTCAGCTGAATCCATCGGGTCCTTGCATATCTGTGTGGCCAATGAAACGTTTTCAAGAGCCGTCAGATTCTGAATCAGATTATAGAACTGAAATACGAATCCTATTTCATATCGCCTGTATGTAGTCAGCTGCCTTGATGAATATCCTGAGATTTCGCTGCCGTCAAGAAAAACATGTCCGTCGGTAAGAGAGTCCATACCGCCCAGAATGTTGAGCAGAGTGGTTTTACCGGCACCCGAAGGTCCTACGATGACACATATTTCGCCTTTCTCTATTTCAAAGGAGGCATCCCGCAGAGCTTCTATGGAAACCTCGCCCATCTGATATACTTTTTTTACATGTTCAAACTTAACATAAGCACTCATTTAATCCTTTTCCTCCCGAAATTTGTAGACATATATTATATCATATCCACTGCTATTTTAAAAGGATGAATCTGTGTTTCCAGGCTGAAAAAATGGTGAAAAAGCATGCTGCCAGAAGTACGGTCAAAAGTATTGCGTAAGCCTGGTGTGAAAGAAGCGCCGCTGATCCGGAAATCTGTGCATATCGGGACACAAATCCTGCTGCAGCAAGGCCCAAAGGAAGGGAAGGCCATACTTTTCCCAGACAGCCGTTATAGCCCCTGGGCCCGTAGATATAGTAAACGGCAATGGGAATTACAGCTGCTGCCGCAGAGGGACACAGACCGCAGAAAAATCCGTGAATATACCGCAGCCAGCCTCCGCTTCCCATATCAGGGGAAAAAACGGAGAATTCAGCAAGAAAAATTATGAATATGAAGCTGCTGTAAATGCCTTTTAATTCCGATATGAGCCCTGCAAGAAGAGGGCCTGCTGCAAGCCCCAGAATAAAAATCTGGTGAGGGGAAACAAAAAAATCAAAGGCTGCTTTTTCGGGAGGGTTAAAAAGGGCCAGACCTGAGACAAAGCTCACCGAAAGTATGAAAAGGAAGACTTTAACAGTGAGACTGCGCTTTCCCGACTCAAAAGTTTTGCCGCCGAAGTTGATCGGGGAGCCCAGAAAAAGAGGCGGCTGCTGCAGAAATAAAAGAGCACCGGAAAGCATAGAAGCCAGCCCCAAAAACAGTGCAAAGTAAGTATACCTTTCCATGAATATTCCGAAAACAGTCCCCAATACTATTGACAAGCCGAAAACTGCACCTGTAAGAACTGCCTTGCTGGCCCGAAACCAGTTTATGATAATGTTTGAAGGTACGATTGAGAACAGGCCGCCGCCGTAAAATCCCAAAAAAGCCATACCCCACAGGGAAGAAGCGCTTACATCGCCTCCGGCCGCCGCGGGACCTGAGTGCAGCAGAAAGGCACCGGCCGCTGCCGCTATACAAAAAAGGCAGGTCCAGAGCCTGAAATTGAGATAGTCGTAGCACACCGCAGCAAGGACCATGCCGGCAGCCAGAGCGCATAGAAATACCATGGAAAGGGTGAAGTTAAAATCTATAAATAAAAATCCGACCAGCGGACTGATTAGCAGAATTAACCCTGTTATGTTTCTTGTATAGTAAAAAAAATTAATCATGTTTTTTTCGCCGACCTTTCTGTAATGCTATGAGAGATTTGTAAAAAACCATGCTCTAAAAATATTATTTTTTAGGGTAAAAATAATATACTGTGCATTTATTGTTAATTTAGCCATGTGATTTGACATAGACAGGAGGGTTGTTGTATAATAAATAATCAGGATAATTCTTTTGCTGGCGAAAAGGAAGAATCATGAAGGGTTTTTTGGCGGACAAGCTATCCATCCAGTTTAACGGAATCTGGGAAGTAAAGGAAATCATCGCAGCAGTGGTTTTAGCTGCTGTGACGGTGTTGGTTGTTTTGGCCCTGATACAGCTTGCAAAGGCCGTGGTCAGAAGGGTGAATCCGAGAAAAAGTACCATTTTCAGTCATCGAAAGAACCGATATAAAAACAGTATAGGAAAGAAGAAAAATTTTTAAGGTTATGTATGCCCCGCTTCAATGCGGGGTTTTTCTTTGCCTTAAAATCAGAATCTGAAACCGTTGGTATCACAGCACTGGCATGCCGGCATCTGATTTCTTTCGCGTCTGTTTTCACGCCTGTTTTCACGTCTGTCGCTATCGCAGTCCCTGTCTCTTTCCCGCTCTCTGCAGAAGCGATGTGAATCAGGAGCACAAGGGTCGCATTGCCCAAGATTGTCGCAGCATATATCCACTTCCTCGGCGTTAAGAGCAAAGAGAGATGGTCTTACAACCTGCAGGCTGATTCTCGGAGTAAAAATAAGATTGCCGCGGAGATTTACATCTCTGGAAGGGCAGTCGTCCGAGCGGGCGGAAGAAACTGTGATTACCGGATTAAGAAGGGTGCCGCAGCCTTCGAAATTGAATCTGATGGCCGGTGCGATTCCCTGGCTCTGGCAAGGGATTTCTACACACTGCAGGCCAAAATTGTTTGAAGCTCTTACAGTTACAGGGCATCTGCCCGTTGAGTCGTTTCTTGTTTTGATGCAGAGTCTGAAATCCCTGGTGCAGCTTCCGTTTGAAACGAAACCTTCAAGTACAATGGTGAAAAGCAGTTCCCAAGGTCCCGGGACTTCTGCCAGGAAGAAATGTCCGTCGTTTTCGCAGTCGTTGTCACAGTCATTTCTGCAGTCTCTTTCACAGGAACAGTGGTCGTCACAGATATGTGTACACCTTGGGGTGCAAGGGCATCTGGTGATGTCAGCCATTATACCGCTAAGGTCGGCGAAATACCTTCCGTTCTGAAAATCAAGATCTGTTACCGGAAAACCGTCTACGGTTACATCTTCAGCCGAAAAAGTTGAGTTTTCTGCCTGGAGAACCGAAGTGATTGTCACACAGGAATTTGTAACTGTAAATTTGGCATTGCAGAGGTTGAAGTCGCTGCACCGGGAAGATGCGCAGCCGCAGTCACAGCATCCGCAGTTTCTTTCCCTGCAGCTGTCACATTCCCTGTTTCTGTCTCCGATTGTAAGCTGCTGAGTGAAGCCTCCGCCTGCCGTATTAATCGGCACAATTACAGGGCAGGAAGAGCCGGTGTTATCGTAAAAAACCTTGCTGAGAAAGACAAGGTTTTCTGAAGTGCGATTTGGATTATTTTCCATACAATTCATTTTTTTATTACCTCATTTCATAAATATAGGTACTGTCATTATATGCGTCGGGGCTCCGCAGGGTTACCAAAGGAAGAATTTCCACATTTTAGTGGTGAAATTTTTCGAAAACACCCCATTTTTATATTGAAAAGTGTTTAAAAGTGGTGTATAGTGGTAGTAATAAAACTTACTTTGGATACTTGTCACTTTTTATGGGAGGCAGAAACCATGTTCATGGGTACATCCTACAATTCAATAGATGATAAGAACAGGATGATTGTGCCTTCCAAACTGAGGGCGGGGTTAGGAGCAAGATGTATTCTGACCAAAGGCCTGGACAGATGCCTGTACATTTACACCTCCGATGACTGGGACAAGCAGATGGAAAAAATCTCCCGGCTGCCGGAGTCAGACCCTAAGGTCAGGGCTTTCATCAGACATTTCTGTGCCAATGCTGCCGAATGTGAATTCGACAAGCAGGGAAGAATAGTCATTCCACAGGAGCTTAAAGCTTACGCAGGCATAGAGAAGGATCTTGTTACCATGGGCGCCATGTCCAAAATCGAGGTGTGGAGCCGTGAGGTCTGGGATTCTCCTGACAATGAAAGCAAGATGGAAAATGAAGATTTTGCCAAAGCTCTGGCGGAATACAGTTTCTAAGGCGGGTGAAGCTGATGGAATTCAGACATACATCTGTACTTTTTGATGAGTGCATGGAGGGGCTGAATATCAGACCCGACGGAATATATGTTGACGGAACTCTGGGAGGCGGAGGTCACGCAGAGGGAATCTGCAGCAGGCTGGGAAACAAAGGGCTGCTCATCGGCATAGATCGTGACAGAGATGCCCTTAAAGCCGCCGAAGCCAGACTTGAGCCTTTTTCCTGCAGGAAAATATTTGTTCAGAGCAATTACTCGGAGATAAAGGACGTGCTGGACGACCTTGAAATCCAAAGCATAGACGGAGCGCTGCTGGATCTGGGAGTTTCTTCTTTCCAGCTGGACAATCCTGAAAGAGGATTTTCCTATATGCATGATGCTCCCCTTGACATGAGAATGAGTCAGGATGACGGCTTTACAGCCTATGATGTGGTGAATACCTACGACGCCGAAGAACTTAAAAACGTAATTTTTAAATACGGCGAGGAAAGATGGGCTTCCAGAATTGTCGACTTCATAGTCAGAGCCAGAAAGGACAAGCCTATAGAAACTACAGGTCAGCTGGTGGATATTATCAAGGCGGCCATACCGGCATCGGCACGGAGAGACGGGCCCCACCCGGCCAAGAGAACTTTTCAGGCCATCAGAATAGAGGTCAACGATGAGCTGGGCCAGCTGGAAAAAGCAGTGGACCGGTTCTGCGACGTTCTGGCACCGGGAGGAAGGCTTTGTATAATAACTTTCCATTCCCTGGAGGATCGCATAGTAAAGGACATAATAAACAGGAGAATCAATCCCTGCACATGCCCGAAAGAATTTCCCGTATGTGTATGCGGCAAAGTGGGGGACATAAAGAAAAAATCCGGAAGGCCAATTTCGCCCAAACCGGAGGAAATTGAGAGAAACCCACGTGCAAGAAGTGCAAAACTGCGTGTAGCAGAGAAAATATAGTCAAAATACAGCCAAAAAGAAACGAAAGAAACAGAGGAAACGGCATGACAGCAGCAGAAAAAGCATATACAGCAGAATATTCGTATGTTGCACCCAGTGTTTACGCCAGGGAGCTTGCCGGACAGCTTCCCGAAAGAGACAGAGGAGCACAGGGCACAAAGACAGGCAGAAGAGAAAGTGCCCCGGCAGATATCAGGGTTATTCCGGGAACAAAGGAACAGAGCCCTATTTCAGGAATATTTCTTCGCCGCGCCGTAGCGGTTCTTCTTGTTGCAGGAATACTTCTTGTAGGCACAGTGTGGATGAGCGCCAAAGCCACAGCGGTAAAGTGCTCCATAAACAGGACCAATAATGAAATAAGGGTTCTGGAAAATGACATAAATACCCTGAACCTTAAGATTCAGAGCGCTAACGGCATAGAATCCGTAGAGGAGTATGCCATCACCAAGCTGGGAATGAGATACCCCAAGAGCAATCAATGTGTCTACATTGAAAGCGGAGCCCAGGTGAGAGAGGATCTCGCAGAGGTCATCAGGCAGAAGGCATATAAATAGCCGCGGGGGAATATAAATAGATTTAGAATAATTTCATATACAGGCAAGCCAGACAACTTAATACAGCCATTGGTGGTCTGGCTTTCTGTTTGCAGGGGAGACTTGTAATGAAAGCACCGGTAACGTTAAAAAACAAAAGAAGAATAGCCATAGGTTTTTTGATAATGGCTCTGCTTCTGATTGCTCTTACCTTCAGGGTGGCATGGATTCAGATAGTGGATGCAAAGGAATATACTGAAAAAGCCATTATGCAGCAGACTACGGACACACCTATTGAAGCAAAACGGGGAGTCATATATGACAGAAACGGAAAAGAGCTGGCTACCAGTACTACATGCTATACACTGTGGGTATGGCCGTCTCAGTTTACCGCAGGAAAAGAAGATGGGGAAATAAAGGCAATGTCGGCTGAGATTGCCAAAATACTGGATAAGGATGCTGAAAAAATAGAAGAAGGTGTCACCAAGAAACAGCACATGGTTGCCCTTGCGAAATATCTTGATAAAGAAACTGCAGACAAGATAAGAAATTTAGGGTATACAGGTCTTGAGGTTTTTGCCGCAACTAAGAGAAGTTATCCTCTGGGAAGCTTTGCCTCCCAGGTGCTGGGAAGTGTAAATGACGACAATCAGGGCAGAACCGGTCTTGAACTTCAGTATGACGAATATCTCAGCGGCGTGTCAGGACGCTGGGTAATGAACCATGACCTTTCCGGCAACGAACTGGTGGAAGGAAGAGAGGAATACCACGAGGCTCAGGACGGTCTCAATGTAGTCACAACCCTTGATGAGGCTATACAGCATTATGCGGAAAAGGCAATTGATGAAGGAATGGAAAAGACGGGAGCAAAGCGGATCATGTGTCTGATTATGGATCCTGAGACAGGTGACATTCTCGCAAGTGCCGTTACGCCGGGCTTCGACCCAAACAACGCAATAGTGCCTACAGACAAGGACGAGGCCGAAAAATTTGAAAAGATGAGCAACAAGAAGAAGACCGAGTACCTGTCAAAGATGTGGAGAAACCCTATAGTAAGCGATACATATGAACCGGGTTCCACATTTAAGCTCATAACATCATCTTCTGCCCTCGAAGAAAAAGCTATTACTACTACAGAGACTTTCAGCTGTAATTCAAGAGTAACCATAGCAGGGGTCACCCTCCACTGCTGGAGTCACAGGGATCACGGAACCCAGACCATTAAACAGGCAGTAGGAAACTCATGCAACCCGGTTCTTGCAAAGGTTGCGACCAAAATGGGAAAGAAGACTTTTTATAAGTACCTTGATTTATACGGAATAACGGAAAAGACAGGAGTGGATTATCCCGGAGAGGCCGGTTCAATAGTACAGAGCCTTGAGAATGTCGGCCCTGTAGAACTGGCTACCATAGGTTACGGCCAGGGAATATCCGTTACTCCCATACAGCTTCTTACGGCAGTTAATGCCATAGGAAACGACGGCGTTCTCATGCAGCCCAGATACGTGAAAGCTCTTACAGACAGCGATGGAAAAATCGTAGAGGACTACAAACCTGTTACGGTAAGAAAAGTTCTCTCGGCCAAAACCGCTTCTGAAATGAGAGATATTATGGAATATGTAGTTTCTGAAGGCGGCGGCGGAAATGCCAAGATTACGGGATACAGAATAGGGGGCAAGACCGGAACGGCCAACAAGGTTGAAAACGGCAAATACGGCAGCAACTATTACAGTTCCTTTATCGGAATGGCGCCTATGAACGACCCGAAGGTATCCATTCTTGTAATAGTGGACAGCCCGAAAGGCTCTTACTACGGGTCAATCGTAGCAGCACCTATAGCCAAGACAATACTTTCCGATGTATTGCGTTATATGAATATTACACCTGAGTACACGGAGGAAGAAAAAGCTGCAATCGAGGGAAACTACACTGTGGTTCCTAATGTAGTGGGAAAGGAATTCAGCGAGGCAGCCGGCATTATCGGAGGAAAGGATCTTAAATACAGCCGTCCGAAGTCTGCCAGGGATGATGACAACTTCACCGTTGTGGATCAGTATCCGAAGGCCGGAACCAAGGTGAAAAAGAATTCCGTTGTTTATGTTTACAAAGAGTAAAGGTAAAGCAAAATATATTTTGGAGGTAAGTTTAACCCATGAAGCTGGATGTTTTGTTTGGCGGCCTCTCCTGGGAGGTTGTCTGCGGCACTCCGGACAAAGACGTTAAGGCGTTGATTTACCATTCAGAAAAGACCGTTCCTGAGAGCGCTTTCTTTGCTATAAGCGGGGAAGAACTGGACGGCAAAGATTATATGAGAAAAGCTGCGGAAAAAGGAGCTTCGGTTCTGGTCACGGAAGGAAAGGGAGAAGAAACGGACAGACTGCTTTTCCGCCTCAATGAAGAGTACAGCATTACCGGAATAAGAGTGGGGGATGTAAGAAAAGCTCTTGCACTGGCGTCGGCTGAATTTTACAGACGGCCGGCAGATGAGCTTCTTCTCATAGGTGTTACGGGCACAAAAGGAAAAACAACAACAACATTTATGATAAAGGATATTTTTGAGGAGGCGGGCATTAAGACCGGAATAATCGGGACAGTAGTTTCCGGCTATGACGGCTGTTATGATGAAGCCGAAAATACCACTCCTCAGTCCGAAGATATACACAGAGCACTGAGAAAAATGGCAGATGGGGGATGCAGGGCCGCCGTAATGGAGGTTTCCTCACAGGGGCTTATGCAGGACAGAACATACGGCATTGATTTTGACACTGCTGTGTTTACAAATCTTTACCAGGATCACGTGGGCAAAGGGGAGCATAAAAGTCTTGAAGAGTATGTCTTCTGGAAAAGCATGTTGTTTAAACAGGCCAAAACAGCTATAATCAATATTGACAGTGCCTACTGCCACGATATGATAAGAGAAAGCAGCGCCCAAAGAATTCTCACCTTCTCAGCCGCTCATGGCCAAGACGGGAGAGAAAGAGAAGAAGAAAGAAGAGCTGATCTTGAAGCGGAAAACATCCTTTTGAGAAGAAAAAAAGATCTGCTTGGTGTCAGCTTTGAAATATGCGGCAAGGAGATTTTTATCGGAATGCCGGGAAAGTTTAATGTTTCAAATGCTCTGGCCGCCGCCGCTGTGGCGGAAGCCCACAACATACCGTGGAGCTGTATACAGAGAGCTCTCTCAAAGGTCAGAGTCAGGGGAAGAGCCGAAATGGTAAAACTCAATGAGGATTTCACAGTCCTTGTGGATTATGCCCATAACGGACCGGCTCTTGAAAGCCTTCTTAAAGCCCTCAGAGAATATGAGCCGGCAAGACTTATTGCCGTCTTTGGATGCGGCGGAAACAGAGACAAAAACAGAAGGTCGGAAATGGGAAAGGCTGCAGCTGATCTGGCTGACTTTTCCGTGGTGACTTCCGATAATCCGAGGAAGGAAGACCCTATGGACATTATACACGATATTTCCCAGGCCATGTCCGAAGAGCAGGGATGCTACACGGTAATCCCCGATCGCTATGAAGCCATCAAATGGACCGTTTCCCAGGCACAGACAGGGGATATAATAGTAATTGCGGGAAAGGGTCACGAAACTTATCAGATTATCGGCAGCGAAAAGAGACATTTTGATGACAGAGAGGCAATTCTTTCATTCAGAGATATGTAGAAATGCCGTAAATTAAGAAGAAGAGGAAATAAAATGAGACCATTTACTGTTGAAGAAATACTGAAAGCTGTAGGAGGAACACTTCTGTCAGGACAAAGTGACAGCATTGTATACAGAATCTGCACAGATTCAAGAAAGGCGCAGCCGGGAGATCTTTTCTTTCCCATTATAGGAGAAAAAAACGATGGCCATGACTATCTGAAACAGGTGCTGGAGGCGGGATGCCGCACAATTATAGTATCAGACGAGAGCAAGGTGCCAAAGCAAGCTTTTTCCGCACAGCCGGGAGATGCTGACATCATATGTGTTACGGATACCACGGCAGCATTGCAGGATCTGTCATCATACTATCTTGATTCACTCCATCTGAAAAAGAAATTTGCAGTAACGGGAAGTGTCGGCAAGACCAGCACCCGGGATATGCTTTACTATGCTGTCTCCACAACATTTAAAACCGGCAGAAATCCGAAAAATTTCAACAACGGCATCGGACTTCCTCTGAGTATAATGGATTTTGAGCCGGACACAGAGGTCGCTGTCCTGGAAATGGGAATGGGAGCGGCAGGAGAAATTGAAAAGCTGGCTGATATAGTAAGGCCCGATGCCGGGGTGATTACAAATATCGGCGTTTCACACATAGAAAATCTGGGAAGCCGCCAGGGAATACTCAAGGCAAAGCTTGAGGTCACCGCCTTCTTTGATGAAAACTCCGTTCTCATAGTCAACAGTGACAATGATATGCTCACTTCAGAAAATGTAAAGGGCATATACAAAGTAATTTCAGTAGGAACAGGCCGGGATTGCGATTACACCATATCCCATGTTTGCGATTTCGGCGATAAAGGTATAGAATATACATTGTGTCATGAAGGAAAAAGCTATCCGGTAAAACTGCCGGTGCCGGGAGCACACAACGCAATCAATGCCACCCTTGCAGTGGCGGCAGCGGGACTTCTGGGAATTACACCGGAGACTGCCATAAAAGGCTTCGAGTCGGCTGAGCTTACGGAGAAAAGGTTAAATATAAAGAAAAAGGGCAGAATTAAAGTAATAGATGATACTTATAATGCCTGTCCCGATTCCATGAAATCTGCACTTAACACTCTCATGTCCACCGAAACAGAAGAAGGAGGCAGGAGAATTGCGGTGCTGGGCGATATGTTCGAGCTTGGAGCGGAGAGCAGAAATATGCACCTTGAAGTAGGACGATATGCGGCAGAGAAAAAACCGGATATTCTGGTAGCTGTGGGAAAAGATGCGGCATATTATGCTCAAGGGGCCGCTTCTCTGGGAGAGGACAGAGTCCTGAGCTACCCAAGCAGAGAAGATTTTGAAAAAGACCTTGATAATTTGCTGAAGCCAGGTGATGTAGTCCTTGTAAAGGCATCACGGGGCATGGAAATGGACAGAATTGTTAAAGAAATATTAGAGGATAAAGAATAAAAGATAGGAGCAGAAGAAATGCAGAATTATATTTACCCTGTAATTGCAATGATCGCAGCATGGGTTTTAGGAGCTTTATTTACGAAAATACTAATTCCTTTTTTAGAAAAAAAGCAGTTCAGACAGTTTGTGAGAGAAGAGGGTCCCCAGTCACATCTTTCAAAGACGGGAACACCCAGCATGGGTGGAATTGCAATAATAAACGCTGCGGCAGCAGCTTCTCTTGCAGTTACGGCCATAGAAGGCAGTCTCGACATCAGGGTCGTGGGCATTATTGTGCTCATGTACTTATTTGCCCTCATAGGTTTTATAGATGACTACGAGAAGGCTATAAGAAAAAACAATGCGGGCATCAGTCCCAAGCAGAAACTGATCATGCAGTTCGGCTTTTCCATTGCCTTTGCAGTATTTGCAGCTTTTTATTCCTATGCAAATTTCGGCCTTGTGGGCGGAACAGAGGTATGGATACCATTTATCGACAAGTATGTTGATTTCGGTATTTTCTACATTCCTTTTGAGGTATTCGTGCTGGTTGCTTTCAGCAATTCGGTAAACCTTACTGACGGACTTGACGGCCTTGCATCAGGTGTAACCACTCTGGTTTCACTGTTTATGGTAATTGCCGGAACGGCCTTCTGCTTCATGGGAGAGCCGGTAATATTCGGAGCAGTTGCCGGAGGCTGCCTGGGATTCCTTATTTTCAACAAAAATCCTGCGAAGATTTTTATGGGAGATACAGGCTCCATGGCTCTGGGCGGAGTCCTTGCCGCAGGGGCTATCATGATGAAGCTGGAGTTTCTTCTTGCTATTGCAGGACTTGTCTATGTAATTGAGGCTTTGTCTGTAATTATACAGGTGACATATTTTAAAAAGACGAGAAAAAGAATTTTCAAGATGGCACCTATTCATCATCATTTCGAGCTTTGCGGAATGAGTGAACGCAAGGTGGTTGCCATGTTCTGGGCGGCCACTCTGGTATTCTGCATTCTGGCCATCATAGTAATGAACATATAGGGGTGAACAGCTATGTTTAACATGAATCTGGAAAATATAAAGGGTAAAAGAGTTTTAATAGTAGGAATGGGAAAATCGGGAATTGCAGCGGCTCAGGCCATGCTCAAGCTTGGGGCAAATGTTACAATTCAGGATTCAAAGGAAAGGGAGAAGGCTGATGCGCAGCTTCTCGCTTTTCTTGAAGGTAAGAATGTAAAGTGCTATTTCCATCAGATACCTGAGCATGTTGCGGATTTTGATATGATAATCCTTAGCCCGGGGGTAAACCCTGAGCTGGATTTCATACAGGAAGCCGAGGCTGACGGAGCGGAAATAGTGGGAGAACTTGAAATAGCCTACAGAATCGCAAGGGGAAGATTTGTTGCTATAACTGGAACCAACGGAAAGACCACTACAACTACTCTGGTTGGAGAGATTTTCAGAAATGCAAAGAGAAAAACCCATGTTGTAGGCAATATCGGAGTTGCGGTCATTTCCAAGGCCCTGGAGGCCGACGAAGACGACTGGCTTGTTACGGAGACCAGCAGCTTCCAGCTTCAGACCATCAAGTATTTCAAGCCGGAAATTTCGGCTATACTTAATCTGACTCCTGACCATCTCAACAGGCACCACACCATGGAGGCCTATGGGGCTGCAAAGGCAAGAATCTTTGAAAATCAGGACGAAAGCGGATACTGTATCGTAAACTATGATGATAAACTCTGCTACAGTCTGACAAAGGACTGCAGAGCAAAGGTGGTGCCTTTTTCCAGACTGGAAGAACTGGAATTCGGAGCATTCCTCAAGGGTGATATGATGGTCATAAGAAACGAAGAAGGAGAGCTTATTGAGCTCTGCAGCAGAAATGACCTTAAGATCATCGGAGACCACAATGTGGAGAATGCTCTTGCAGCAGCGGCAATCTGCTATTTTGCAGGCATAGACAGGGACGTAATCGTAAAAACCCTGACAGAATTCGCCGGTGTGGAGCATAGAATAGAATATTCGGGAGAGATAAACGGCATAAAATTCTACAACGATTCAAAGGGAACCAATGTGGATGCAGCCATTATTGCCCTGAAAGCCATAAAAAAGAACATTATACTCATAGCAGGCGGAGACGGCAAGGGACAGAGCTTCGATGAGCTCATAAAGAACTTTGACGGCAGAGTCAAGCATATGATCCTTCTCGGCAGAGATGGAAGATTAATTGCAGAAGCCGCTGACAGAAACGGCTTTAAGGACTATACCTTTGCCAAGGATATGCCCGAATGTGTAAACAAAGCCTTTGTAATGGCAGAACCGGGAGATACTGTTCTTCTTTCCCCTGCCTGTGCAAGCTGGGATATGTACGACAACTTCGAGCAGCGGGGAGAGCATTTTAAGGAATGTGTAAAAAGATTGGGACTGTAAGGATTTTTTATGAAAAACAGGTTGGTACAAAAAAATAAAACAGGAGATCTGTCCATAGTGCTGCTTGTGGCCATTCTGACCATATTCGGAACGGTAATGATTTTCAGCGCCAGTTATTATTATGCTATTGGATGGTATGACGACCCTTATCATTATCTGACCAGGCAGCTCATATGGCTGGCGGCAGGAGCGGCAGCCATGTGGTTCTGCGCAAAGGTGGATTACCATGTCTGGGCACGATTCTGGCTCATAGCCTATATACTGGGACTGGGGCTTCTCCTTCTCGTTCTTATTCCGGGAGTGGGCTCCAATGCCAATGGTGCCACAAGGTGGATCCAGATAGGTCCTATAACCATTATGCCCGGTGAGATTGCCAAGGTCGGCATAATACTGTTTATAACCGGATATTTTTCACGCCATCCAAAGTGGGTGACGGAGATAAGGAGAGGAATTGTGCCTGTACTTCTGGTTACCGGCATATACGGCCTGCTGATAATGATGCAGCCTAATATGTCTACAGCCTTCACCATCTGCTTTATAGTAGGCGGTATGCTCCTTGTTGCCGGTGCCAAGTGGAAGCACCTGGGAACCCTGGCGGGAGCAGCGGTGGCGGCCGGCGTTGCCCTTATAATAACAGATACCTCCGGATACAGGTACGGACGGTTCCTGAGCTTTCTTGATCCTTTCAAGGACCCTTTGGGAGACGGATGGAATGTAGTGCAGTCTCTCCTTGCTCTGGGAACGGGAGGACTTACAGGTCTGGGCCTTGGAAACAGCGTACAGAAGAATCTGTATCTGCCTATGCCGCAGAATGACTTTATTCTGGCAATTATAGGCGAGGAACTGGGCTTTGTGGGAATACTTGTTCTGATAATTCTCTATATGCTTCTCATATGGAGAGGCTGTCATATTGCCATCAATGCAAAAGATCTTACGGGTCTGCTTCTTGCTTCGGGTATCATCATAATGGTGGGAGTGCAGGTCATAATCAATATTGCCGTTGTAACATCATCAATGCCTCCTACAGGCATAATCCTGCCTTTTATCAGTTACGGAGGAAATGCGCTACTGATCTTTATGGCGGCTATGGGAATTCTGATAAATATATCAAAATCTGCAGAGGTATGATTATTACCGGGAATGCCCGGATTTTACTGAAAGGGAAACAGCTGACTTATGAGAGTGATTGTAACCGGCGGAGGAACGGGCGGGCATATATATCCGGCCATTGCCATCGCCGACAAATTCAGGGAAATGGATCCTGAAACCGAGATTCTGTACGTAGGAAACGATGAGGGCATAGAAAAGGATGTGGTGCCCAAATCGGGTTATGAGCTTGCACTGGTAGATGCCAGGTGGCTTGACAAATCCAGCCTCTGGCAGCTGGTGAGAACCGGCGTAAGGGTGACCAAGGGCATCCTGGAAGCGGGAAAGGTAATAAGAAAGTTCAAGCCGGATGTAGTGGTAGGTACAGGAGGATATGTATGTTTTCCTGTAATTCTGGCCGCAAAGATGTACGGCGCCAAAACCTTTCTCCATGAGCAGAATGCTTATCCGGGACTTGCAAACAGAACACTGGAAAAGTACGTGGACAGAGTTTTTCTCGGATTTAAAGATGCGGCAAATTATTTCAAAGATCCTGAAAAATGCGTGGAAGCGGGAAATCCGGTGCGCAAAAGCTTTTTTACCCTTTCCAAAGAGAAAGCACGTGAAAAACTGGGTTTTAATCAGGAGGACTTCATCGTGTTCTCCTTTGGCGGCAGCCTGGGAGCCGAAAAGATAAACGAAGTGGCTTTTGAGCTTATGCAGGTTCTCAACGGTCATGAGGGCGCTGCCATGGTTTTCGGAACAGGCAAGTGGTATTATGACGACATGATTAAACTGGCAGAGGAGCGGGGAGTTGAAATAAAAGACAATATAATCATAAAGGATTACATAGATGATATGGAGAATTATCTGGCGGCCTGTGATCTTGTAATCAGCCGGGCAGGAGCCCTTTCCGTTGCGGAAACCACCGTCTGCGGAAAAGCATCCGTTCTCATACCTTCGCCAAATGTTACGGGCAACCATCAGTACTACAATGCCAAGGCTGTGGCCGACAGAGGGGGAGCAGTTCTCATCGAGGAAAAGGATCTGACGGCAGAGGCTCTTATCCGCGAAGTCATGCGTCTTAAAAACAATCCCGACCAGCTGGCGGAAATGGGACAGGCAAGTCTCAGGTGTGCTCCCGCAAGAGCCCTGGATATAATTTACGAAACAATAAAAGACATAGCGGCAAAGTAACTAAAGACACGCCTCTCACATACTATGATGGTATAGTTGGGAGGTGTTTTTTTGGATTGCTATCACATAGAGGGAGGAGTGCCCCTTTGCGGAGAATACAGGGTGAAAGGGGCTAAGAATTCCGTTCTGCCCATACTTGCCGCAGCGGTGGCATGCCCGGGAATACATGAAATAAATGATTGCCCTCTCATCGACGATGTCTTTGTAATGGAGGAAATACTCAATTCCCTGGGAGCATCAACTTCCTTTGACAGACACTGCCTGACAGTAGATACAGGCAATATAGAAAATACAGTCGTATCAAGCCTTATGATGAGCAGAATGCGCTCTTCCGTTTTTTTGATGGGAAGCCTTCTGGCAAGGTGCGGAGAAGCTACAGTTCACAGACCGGGAGGCTGCAGAATAGGCAGAAGACCTATTGACATACATATTGAGGGTCTCAGGCAGATGGGCTTTAAGGTTGAATTTTTTGACGATGAAATAAGATGCAGCGGAAGGTGCCGGGGAGGCAGGGTCAGGCTGCCCTATCCCAGCGTTGGGGCCACTGAAAACCTTATGATGGCAGCACTGTCGTCTCAGGAGGAAACGGTAATCGAAAACTGCGCCTTGGAGCCTGAGATAGCCGACCTGCAGGGTTTTATGAGAAACTGCGGATTTGATGTTGCAGGGGCCGGTACGGGTACAATTACAGTAAGAGGACCTGCAGGCAGCATTACCGGGGGAAAAGGTCCGGCTCGCCGGGACACCATGTACTTTATTGTGGAGGACAGAATAGAAGCGGCCACATATATGGCAGCGGTTCTGGCAACGGGTGGAAGAGCTGTTTTCAGAAACATAAGGGCGGGACTTATGGAGTCTGTTCTTCAGGTCTTTGAAAGAATGGGAGCAAAAATAAGGACTTTCGCCGATATAATCGAGATTGCGTCCCCTGCGGAGCTTCAGAGCCCGGGAATTGTGGTCACGGCGCCTTTTCCCGGTTTTCCTACAGACTGTCAGCCTCAGCTTCTCACATTGTGTACAGCTGCCCGGGGTCTTTCCACAATACGGGAAGAAGTTTTTGAAAGCCGTTTTACCCATAAAAAAGAGCTGGCTAAAATGGGCGCAAATATTGAAATCTGCGGTAAAAATGCTATAATAAGAGGAAGCACACCTCTTCACGGAGAGACGGTATCGGCAGCAGATCTTCGGGGAGGTGCCGCTCTCGTTCTGGCGGGGCTTTCCGCAGAGGGCAAAACCATTATCAGAGACATACATCACATAGACAGAGGCTATGAGAATTTTGACAAAGGGCTCACGCAGCTGGGTGGAGTAATTGAAAGAAGAAAGAGCGATTAAGAGAAAAAAAAGAAAAATAAAGTTTTTTATAAAGCTGGGAATTTTTCTGCTCCTTTGCGGGCTGATTGTTTTCCTGCTTAAATCACCCCTGTTCGACGTAAAGGAGTTTACGGTTGAAGGAAACAGCTACTACACCGATGATGAAATCCTCGTCATGGGAAACTGCAAAACAGGGGGGAATATTTTCATCGGTACTGATGTGAGGGATATAAAATCAAGGCTTGAGAAGGACGCATATATGGCCTCCGTAAAAGTTAAGAGGATTCTTCCCGACACCATTAAAATCCAGCTTGACGAAAGAAGACAGGTGGCGGCCATAGTGTACGGAGAAAAATATGTGGTTGTCGACGGCAGCGGAACCGTACTGAGAAAAACCGGTGTAATGCCTGAAATTACAGTCCTTAAGGGCCTTACCATCAGCAAACTTTCTGTAGGCGAAAAGGTTGAGGCGGAGGAAAAGGTCCTTTTGAGACAGACTCTGCAGATGCTGGATGTTATGGACAAAAATAACATGTACTTCAAGAGCATAGAGGTTTCCGAGGGAGAAATCAAAGCTCACGTGCTGGACAAC
This sequence comes from uncultured Clostridia bacterium, assembly GCA_927797855.1. GTDB lineage: Bacteria > Bacillota > Clostridia > Peptostreptococcales > Anaerovoracaceae > SUG1106. Next base: position 28,530 of record CAKMLH010000002.1, read on the forward strand.
CTTATCTGTCAGGGCACGCCGGAGAACATTATGAAAGCCATGGAAAACGACAATCTTCAGCTTGTGGTGCAGGAGCTTTTTGACAGGAAAATAGAGAGAGGAACCATTAAAATAAGCGGTGATAAAACTATTTCCTTTACCCCGAAAATCGATTAGATTTTTGACTAAAAAAGTGATGCATTTAAGGACAAGTTATGGTACAATAAAGAGTAATTGGGAACACTTGAGGAGGTAGGATTTAAAATGCTGCAATTTGATACAAATTTAGAGAAATCAGCAGTCATTAAAGTCGTCGGCGTAGGCGGCGGCGGATGCAATGCGGTGAACCGTATGGTTGAAGCCGAACTTAAAGGCGTGGACTTTATTGCTGTTAATACAGATAGACAGGCCCTAAACAGATGTGTGGCCGAAACAAAAGTTCAGATAGGAGAAAAACTTACAAGAGGTCTGGGAGCCGGAGCCAATCCTGAAATAGGACAGAAGGCTGCAGAAGAGACTCTGGATGAGATTACTTCTCTTCTTGACGGAACAGACATGGTTTTCATTACCGCAGGAATGGGCGGCGGAACCGGAACGGGAGCCGCACCGATTATTGCCAAAGCAGCCAAGGATATGGGTATACTTACCGTCGGCGTTGTGACCAAACCCTTCTCCTTTGAGGGAGCAAAGAGAAAGAAACAGGCAGACCTGGGAATTAATTTCCTGAAAAAGTACGTTGATTCTCTCGTAATCGTTCCAAACGACAAGCTGCTTCAGAACTGTGAGAAGAATACATCTATGCTTCAGGCTTTTGCCATGGCCGATGATGTCCTTCGCCAGGGAGTTCAGGGAATTTCAGACCTTATTTCCGACTTTGCGCTTATTAACGTTGACTTTGCCGATGTAAAGTCAGTTATGACAGACAGAGGAGTTGCTCACATGGGTGTGGGCAGAGGCACCGGCGAGAACAGGGCCCAGGACGCTGTCAAAGCGGCTATTGAAAGTCCCCTTCTTGAAACTACCATTGAGGGAGCCAAAGCCATTCTCCTTTATGTATCCGGCGGATATGACCTGGGAATGCTGGAAGTCAGCGAAATCGCAAGCCTTGTGGAGGAACAGGCGGACAGAGACTGCATACTTATCTTCGGCGCTGCTGTTGACGAAGAAATGCACGATGAGATTTCAATCACCGTCATTGCAACAGGTTTTGACGAAGGACTGGAAGGAGCAGCCGGCGGCAGTAAATCTGCAGAGAAGCCTTCCGAGGCAGACCCTAAGAAACAGGGTCTTGGCAGCTACGATGACGTTTTCGGAAGAGTGGATGGACTTGACGGAAAGGAAGTCACCCTGCAGGATATATTGCAGAAGGAAGAGGAGGAAAAGGGAACTTCACGCTTCGAAATTCCAAGTTTTCTTTAAAAAATATAAGCCGGCCTATACGCCGGCTTTTGTGGTAAATTAGCGAAAGGAAAAGAGAGTGTCTATGAGGACAATCAGCTCCGGAGAAAACAGAATATTCAGAGTCTGCGAACAGCTTACCCATAAGAAATACAGGGATAAGCTGGGCATGTACCTCATAGAGGGGGAGAACCTTCTGGAAGAGGCTGTGAAAAACGGTGCAGAAATAAAGACGGTTCTTGCCCGGCAGGATTACGGGGGGAGCTTTTACGGCTCAGATGACAAAGTCTTTTACCTCAGCGACAGGCTGTTCGACCGATTGTCACAGACGGAAACCAGCCAGGGGGTAATAGCCGCAGTTAAAAAGCCTGAATTTTCTCAGGAGGAGTTTACAGATAAAAATGACTGCAGCAATTATGTGGTTCTTGACAGGCTGCAGGATCCGGGAAACATCGGCACAATCATAAGGACAGCCGATGCGGCAGGATACGGACTTATTATTGCAATGAAGGGCACGGCTGACGTGTTCTCACCTAAGGCAGTAAGGGCGGCGACCGGTTCACTCTTTAGAATGCCGGTTGTTTTCATGGACTCCGTAGATGAGCTGATGGAATTTACCAGGGCAGCCGGCAAAAAACTTGCAGCGACCTGTTTTGACACGGATCGTTATTATTACGATGAGGACCTGAGGGAAAACATTGCTCTCATAATCGGAAACGAGGGCGGCGGTATTTCCCGGGAACTTATGGAAAGCTCAGATTTGAAAATAAAAATTCCCATGCACGGCAATATTGAATCGCTTAACGCTTCAGTTGCGGCGGGGATTTTAATGTATGAGGCAGTAAGACCTCGAAATATTCGGTAGAAAGGTTAACGAAAAATGCAGGAAAGATTAAAGCAGATTTTAGAGGAATCAAAAAAACGTTTGCAGGAAGCTTCCTCCGTTCAGGAAGCCGAGGATGTAAGAGTAAAGGTTCTGGGCAAGAAGGGTCAGCTGACAGAGATTCTCCGCTCCATGGGCCAGCTTGCTCCTGAGGAGAGAAAGGAAATGGGCCAGGCGGCAAATCAGGTGAGAGCCGATGTTGAAAAGATGCTCGAAGAGACCTTTGCTCAGCTTAAGAGCAAGGCAAGAGAGGCCAAGTTCAAAGCAGAAAAAATAGACGTTACGGAACCGGGAATAGTTCACAAACTGGGAACCAAGCACCCGGTGACAATCACAATAGAAGAAATTTCAAGAGTGTTCAAGTCCATGGGATTCACACTGACAGAGGGACCTGAAGTTGAGACGGTTTTCAACAACTTCGATGCCTTAAACGCAGGTCCTAATCACCCGGCAAGAGACTGGACGGACACTTTTTATGTAAATGATGACATTCTCCTGAGAACCCAGACATCGCCGGTTCAGGTAAGGACCCTTATGTCACAGAAACCGCCAATCAGGGTATTCGCGCCGGGAAGATGTTTCCGCTGCGACACTCCTGACGCAACTCATTCACCAATGTTCCATCAGGTTGAGGGACTTGTTGTAGATGAAGGCATTACCATGGCAGATCTTAAAGGCGTTCTGGACAGCTTCGCAAAGCAGATGTTCGGTTCTGATGTAAGGACCAAATTCAGACCTCATCATTTCCCGTTCACCGAGCCTTCGGCAGAGATGGACGTTTCCTGCTTCAAGTGCGGCGGCAAGGGCTGCAGAGTATGCAAGGGAAGCGGCTGGATTGAAATCCTGGGCTGCGGAATGGTACATCCTAACGTACTTAAGGTGGGCGGAATCGACACCGAAAAGTATACAGGCTTCGCTTTCGGCATGGGTGTTGAAAGAATTGCAATGCTTAAATACGGAATAGACGACATAAGGCTGCTGTACGAAAACGATATGAGATTCATCGAGCAGTTCAAGTAGCAGCGGTTCAGACAACGAAAATTTGATTTAGGAGATAAGAGGAAATGATAGTATCACTGGAATGGTTAAAAGATTATACAGACGTTAATGTCAGCCCGGAAGAATTCTGCGACCGCATGATTATGTCCGGCTCCAACCTTGAGACTATGGAGAAGGCCGGAGAAGATATGCAAAAGGTCGTTGTGGGCAAAATAGTTAAGATAGAAAAGCATCCTGATGCCGACAAGCTGGTAGTCTGCCAGCTGGATGTGGGGCAGGAGGATCTGCTTCAGATTGTAACAGGAGCACCTAATGTTTTTGAGGGGGCCTATGTTCCCGTGGCTCTTCACGGCAGCAGAATACCCGGTCCTCTTCACGGACAGCCTAAGCAGGAAGGCGGAACCAAGATCACCAAGGGCAAACTCCGCGGCGTCGTATCAAACGGTATGCTCTGCTCCTTCGGAGAACTGGGTTTTGATGACAAGGTCGTACCTGTAAACCAGAGAGACGGAATCTGGATTTTAAGCGGAGAGTACCCTGTAGGTGCTGACTTTGCAGAGGCTCTCAACCTCAAAGACACCATTATAGACTTTGAAATTACACCTAACAGGCCGGACTGCCTTTCCATGATAGGAATGGCAAGAGAAGCTGCGGCAACTTTCGGAACTAAGCTCAAATACCCTGATACAAAGTGTATAAGCGAAGAGGAAAGGGCAGCCGATTATGTGGACGTACAGGTAAAATCACCTCTCTGCAGAAGATACGTTGCCAGAGTCGTTAAAGATGTAAAGGTTGAAGAATCTCCGTGGTGGCTTCAGAGAAGACTGATTCACGCAGGAATGAGACCTATAAACAATATTGTGGATGTCACCAACTTCGTAATGCTTGAATACGGACAGCCTATTCACGCTTTCGACATTGAGAGCCTGGCAGGACATAAGATCATTGTGGACACCGCAAAAGACGGTGAAAAATTCGTAACTTTAGACGAGACGGAGAGAATTCTCGATAAAGATATGCTCATGATCAATGACGGCGAAAAGCCTGTGGCAGTGGCAGGAGTTATGGGCGGTCTTAATTCCGAAATAAAGGAAGACACCAGGACTATCGTAATTGAATGCGCCAACTTTGATGCAAACAGCGTAAGAACCACTTCAAAGAAGCTTGGTTTAAGAACCGAAGCCTCCGGCAGGTTCGAAAAGGGCATTGACCCTAATCTGTGCAGCGATGCGGCAGACAGAGTATGCAGACTCATCGAGCTTATCGGCGGCGGCAAAGTCGTAGGAGGCAGGGTGGATATCTATCCTCAGCCTGAGGCTCCGAAGACTGTTCGTGCCAGAGTAAGCAGAATCAACCATGTTCTGGGTATTGATATTCCCAGAGAGCAGATGGTCGGATACCTTGAAAGCCTTGAAATGAAGGTTGAGGGCTCAGGAGACGACATGTACGTTACCGCCCCGACCGTAAGGCAGGACATTGAAATTGAAGAGGACATCGTTGAAGAGGTGGCAAGACTTTACGGCTACGACAATCTTCCTGTCACTATTCCTAAGGGAAATAACGAGGCAAGCCAGAGCTACGAGAGAGATATCAAGGATCTGGCTCGGGATACCATGTGTGCAATGGGAGCAAACGAAATCCAGACCTATTCTTTCGTAAGCCCGAAGAGTGTTGACAATGTCAGAATCGACGAAGACTCCTGGGAGAGAGCTTTCGTTAAAATATTAAATCCTCTGGGAGAGGATACTTCCGTTATGAGAACTATTCTCACTCCGCAGATGCTTGAGGTAATGGGCAGAAATTATTCCAGAAACCTTGAGGCAATGAAAGCTTTCGAAATAGGAAACACCTTTATGGCCAACATGATGGACCCTAAGGCGCTTCCTTACGAAAGCGACAATATGTCTATCGGACTTTACGGACCTAGAGAAAATTTCTTCACCCTTAAAGGAATGATAGAGGAACTTCTCAATAAGCTGGGAATCAGAAACGTAAAATACGTTCCTGAAACCGAGTACGGTGTATATCATCCGGGAAGATGCGCACGCATAGTGGCAGCTCACAAGGTTCAGCTGGAAAACGGCCCTGCCGACGAAGAGGTTGAGCTTGGAATCATGGGCGAAGTTCACCCTGATGTAGCCGAAAAATACGGAATCGGAGTCCGCTGCTATGCAGCCGAGCTCATGTTTGAGAATGTAACGGAACTTGCCGACACAGAGAAGGTATATTCACCTCTTCCTAAGTATCCGGCAATGACAAGAGATATTGCCCTTCTTGCAGATGAAGACATGACCGTAGACCGTATTGAAGATGTCATCTGGGAAGCCGGCACGGAAATCTTAAAGGGCATAAAGCTCTTCGATATATACAGAGGCAAGCAGGTTCAGGAAGGCAAAAAGAGCATGGCCTTTTCTCTTACCTACAGAGCAGCAGACAGAACACTTACAGATGAGGAAGTTCAGGCTGTTCACGGTAAAGTGCTCGACGCACTTAAGGAGAAGCTGGGCGTGACCCTGAGAGATATGTAATGCAGGACCTGCAGGCGGGGCGAACCGCCTTGGCCGGGATGCCTCGGGCGAACCGCCTCGGGACGCCAATGTTGTATGAAATCGCCGAAAAAGCAAATCCATGCAGCATTTTTGGAGAAACAGGCATTTTATGTTGCATTAAATAAGCAAAAAACCGTCTTCATGCAGCATTTTGCCTGCGAAGCGTGCCTCGGACATACAAATGCTGCATAAATGGACGAAAAATCACAATTTATGCAGCATACTTAGGAAAGGAGTCACGAAAAAGTGTTTACCTACAGACTGGCGGCAGAAGCGGACCGTGAAATCTGGATAAAACTGAACAGAGAATTCATGGCTGAGGAAATTCAGGATGCCGATTTATGGAACAATACCGGAGAAACCGGAGATGATCAGTTTACGGAGACCTTCAGGCAGGCAAGAAATTGCAAAGATATGATCAGGCTCATGCTCTTTGAAGAAAACGGACAGATAATAGGCTTTGCCAATCTGCTTATTATTTTCAGCGTATGGAGCCACGGAAAGGCCCTTATCATTGATGACCTTTATATTACTAAGGAAAACCGGGGTAAAGGCTTCGGCAGAAGTGCCCTTGAACAGATAGAGGAATATGCAAGACAGATAGGCTGCAAAAGGCTGCAGTTTCAGTCTGAACTAACCAATCCTGATGCTATGGAGTTTTATAAAGCAGTGGGATACACGCCGGCAGACATGAAGTTTTATGTGAAGTATCTTTAACAGTTGAGGACTAAGAGAATGGCACATATGTATGGTTGAAATACAGAAGCGCATAAAATAATACTCAAAAAGGAGGATACCATGGAAGACAGCAAAGTAAAGGTAAGAATTTACGGGCAGGAATATACAATTTCAGGTGAACGCGATGAAGAAACCATCGTTGAAATCGCCGACTATGTTGACGGCAAGATGCGGGAAATCAGCAGATTTTTTTCTTCCAATATCCCCGGTTCTCTGGCGGTTCTTGCGGCTATAAACATTGCCGATGAGCTCTTTGAGGCCAGAGAAGAAACCGAAAAGGTGAAGGAAGAAAAAGCCCAGCTTGAAAAGGACGCTGAAAATTACCTTAAAATGTGGGACGAAGCGAAGAAGAGCTTTGCTCAGTATAAGGAGGGCGCCAACAGAGCCGGCGAGGAGAAGAAAACCCTGGAGGAAAAATGCAGGCAGCTTGAGGAACGCTGCAGCGAATTTGAAAGCTCATATTTCGACGTTCAGATGGAAAACATACGGCTTAAAGACCAGCTGGATAAATTAAAGGGAAACAAGGAAAATAATGAATAATGAATGAAAAGGGACTTAAAGTTTTAGAATACAATAAAATAATAGAACTTTTAAGCTCTCAGGCCGGTTCCCCAATGGCCAAAGAAAAGCTGGCAGCTTTGAGGCCGTCGGAAAACGCGGCGGAAATAAGGGAAGGACTTGCTGAAACTACTGAGGCAGTCAATGTAATCATAAGGAAAGGAGCTCTTCCCGTAGGTCAGATCTATGATATAGAAAATGCCATGCATCTGGCTCGAAAAGGCGGAAGTCTTACCATGCGGCAGCTGCTGCAGGTGCTCTACAACCTGAAGGTGGCATCTAATGTAGTGACTTTTCTTAAGAGCGATCTGCCGCCTCTGCCGATTATAAACGCCATGGCTGAGGTAATCGTCACTTTTCCGAGACTGGCGGAGAAAATCGACAGGTGCATTCTTTCTGAAGACGAAATGGCAGACAGCGCATCGCCGGAGCTGAGAAATCTCAGGCGCGACATGGTAAGACAGAACGATGCCATCAGAAACAGACTTAACAGCATACTCAATTCAGAAGCAAGCAGAACCTATCTGCAGGACGCCATCGTCACCATGAGAGACGGCCGGTATGTGGTTCCCGTTAAAGCGGAGAACAGGGCCAAGGTGCCCGGTATCGTTCACGACCAGTCAGGAAGCGGTGCGACCCTGTTTATAGAACCCCAGGCAGTTGTAGAACTCAACAATAAGCTGAGAGAACTGGAACTGGCGGAAAAGGCTGAGATAGAGAGAATTCTGGCGGAGCTGTCCTCTAATGTGGCGGAGCATTTCCACGACATAATGAATAATCAGCGGCTGCTTATAGATCTGGATGTGATTTTTGCCAAGGGAAAGCTTTCCTGCATGATGCAGGCGGAGAAGCCCACTGTAGACGAAGAGGGGTATCTGGATCTCAGACAGGCCAGACATCCTCTCATAGATCCCAAGAAAGTGGTTCCTATCAGCGTATCCATAGGAAAAGATTACAATACGCTGGTCATAACCGGACCTAACACCGGCGGCAAGACGGTGACACTTAAAACCATAGGACTTTTGGCGCTGATGTGCCAGAGCGGACTTCACATTCCTGCGGCAGGTACAAGCAGAATGCCGGTTTACAAAGATATTTTCGCTGACATAGGCGATGAGCAGAGCATAGAGCAGAGCCTCAGCACCTTTTCTTCACATATGCGAAACACGGTGGAGCTGGTGAAAAAGGCTGACTGGGACACCCTTGTGCTCCTGGATGAGCTGGGAGCGGGAACAGACCCTACAGAAGGAGCTGCCCTTGCCATAGCAATCCTGGAAAGGCTTGCATCTCAGGGAGCAACTACGGTGGCAACCACTCACTATAACGAACTGAAGAAATACGCTCTTTCCACGGCAGGTGTGGAAAACGCGTCTATGGAGTTCGATGTGGAGACACTGAGTCCCACCTACCGGCTTTCCATAGGTGTTCCGGGCAAATCCAACGCCTTTGAAATTTCCAAAAAGCTGGGGCTGCCGGAGGAGATCATCCACAGGGCAAACGACCTTCTGGAGAAAGGGGATATTGAATTCGAGGATGTGCTTTCGGCCATCGAGGCAGACAAGAAAAGGGCCGAGACGGAAAGAGACGAGGCAATGGCTCTTGCAGAGTCCATGAGAAAGCAGCAGGAAGACCTTCACCGGAGGGAGAAGATTCTGGAAAAGCGGGAAAGGGAAGTGCTGCAGCAGGCCAGGGAAGAGGCCAGAGCCATCATAAAAGAAGCAAAAGAGACCGCCGCCGAGGTTCAGAAGGATCTGAGGCAGCTTTCCAGGGTTCAAAGCCTGGGAGAGCGGAACAAACGGCTGGAACAGGGAAAAGGCCGGCTTAAGGAAGCCGAAGCAAGGTACAAGGACGGCATTGTCCGGGAAGTCAATGAAAACCCTGTAAGCATAGATGACGTGCGTGTAGGCGATAAGGTGAGACTTCTGACACTGGATCAGGAGGGAGAGGTTCTGAGCCTGCCTGACGAAAAAGGCGACCTTATGGTGAAGGTCGGCATAATGAAGGTAAATGTTAACATCAGCGACCTGATGATGATAAATGAGAAGAAGAGCAGGAAAAGCAGCAGAAGCGGCGGCAGGCCTTACGGGAACCTTTACAGAGCCAAGGCCATGGCCGTTTCACCATCAGTCAATGTGGTGGGAAAAAATCTGGAAGATGCCTCCATGGAGGTGGAAAAGTACCTGGATGACGCCTATATGGCCGGACTTAAAGAGGTTACTGTAATCCACGGACGGGGAGCAGGCATCCTGAAGGAGGGCCTGAGGCAGCTTTTCAGGCGAAGCAAGCTGGTGGCATCTTTCCGCAAGGGTTCATATAACGAAGGCGGAGACGGTGTAACCATAGTAAAGCTCAAGGAGTAGGATATGTATATTGTCAGCGGATGTCTTCTGGGACAAAACTGTAAATATAACGGGGGAAACAATCGGAACGAGGACGTTCTTGAATTCTGCATGACTCACAGGTACGTGGCGGTCTGCCCTGAAAGCGCAGGAAGACTTCCTTCGCCGAGACCTCCTGCAGAGAAAATAGGAAGCAGGATAATGGATAAAGAGGGAAACGACCTGACAGAGGCATTTCTCAGGGGTGCAGACATATCTCTGAAATCATGCATTGAGATGGCCAAGCTTGCGGGAGAAGAGCTGGAAGGCGCCATACTCAAGGCAAACAGCCCGTCATGCGGATTCGGGAAAATATACGACGGCACTTTCACCGGAACGCTGACGGAGGGAAACGGAGTATTTGCAGGAATGGTTAATAGACTGGGGATAGAAATAATAACGGAGAAGGAGAAGATAAAATGGTAAATTTTAAAGAGGAAATAGCGGGGCTTATTGCAGAGCAGGTGACGGATCTTGAACTTTCTGAAATTCAGAACATGATAGAAATACCGCAGGATTCAAAGATGGGAGACTACGCTTTCCCGTGCTTCAAGCTGGCCAAGGTCATGAGAAAAGCGCCGCCTTTAATTGCGAAGAATATCGCTGAAAAAATTGCAGATAATCCCCTTTTTGAAAAGGTGGAGCAGGTCAACGCCTATGTGAACATGTTTATTTCCAAGGAAGAATTCGTCAAGGACGTGGTTGAAGACGTAATTGAAAAAGGCGGGGACTTCGGAAAGACAGACATAGGACAGGGAAAGACGGTAATTGTGGAATTCTCATCACCTAACATTGCAAAACCTTTCCACATCGGACACATAAGAAGCACGGTTATAGGCAATTCCCTTTACAAAATCTACGACGCTCTGGGATATAAGGTTATCAGAATCAACCATCTGGGCGATTACGGCACCCAGTTCGGAAAGATGATTGTGGCCTACAGACACTGGGGCTGCAAAGAGGATGTTATAAACGAGCCTATTAAGACGCTCCTTCACTACTATACAAAATTCCACGAGGAAGCAGAGAAACATCCGGAGCTGGACGATGAAGCAAGAGAGACCTTTACAAAGCTGGAGCATGGTGAGCCTGAAGAAGTTCAGCTGTGGCAGTGGTTCAGAGACGAGAGTCTTAAGGAATTCAACAGAGTATACAAGATGCTGGGCATTGAATTTGACTCATACAACGGCGAGAGCTTTTACTCCGACAAGATGCCGCGTTTCGTAAAGGAACTGGAGGACAAGGGACTTCTGGAAGAATCCAGAGGCGCTCACGTTGTAAACCTTGAAAAATACGGTCTGGGCGTTGCGCTGATTACTAAATCAGACGGTTCGACCCTTTACATTACAAGGGATATCGCCGCAGCCGTTTACAGAAAGGAAACTTATGATTTCTACAAGAACATCTATGTAGTAGCTTCCCAGCAGAATCTTCACTTCCAGCAGTGGATTCAGATTCTGGAGCTTATGGGATATGAATGGGCAAGAGACTGCATCCATGTGCCTTTCGGCCTTGTAAGCCTTGAAGACGGAACCATGTCTACAAGACACGGAAGAGTGGTTTTCCTGGAAGATGTTCTTAACAGAGCAGTTGAAAAGACAAGAGAAATCATAAGAGAAAAGGGAGTCAATACGGAAAACATAGATGAAACCGCTCATCAGGTAGGTATCGGCGCGGTTATCTTCAACGAGCTGTCAAACAGCAGAATAAAGGACTACGTTTTCTCATGGGATAAGGTTCTTGACTTTAACGGCGAGACAGGCCCTTACGTTCAGTACACCTATGCAAGATGCGCCAGCGTGCTGAGAAATGCAGGGGAAGAGATGACAAAGAAGGCGATGGAAAGGGGACTTTCCGGAATTGATGCAAAATATCTCACCTCAGACAGCTCATATACATTGGCAAAACTCATTTACAGACTGCCTCAGGTTGTTGAGGAAGCAGGCGACAAATTTGAGCCGTCCATCGTAACAAGACATATTGTGGATATCGCTCAGAGCTTCAACAGATTCTATCACGATGAGCATATCCTCGTTGACGATGAGGAAGAAAAGGTAAACAAGCTGGCACTGGTAATTGCCGCTAAGACTGCAATTAAAAACGGTTTGGCGCTTCTGGGAATGCAGGCGCCTGAAAGGATGTAACGTAATGCGATATGAAGGCGATATATACAGACCCCCAAGCGAGGCTTACAGTCTGCTGGTGCAGGTGACTATAGGCTGTTCTCACAATAAGTGCACTTTCTGCAACATGTACAAGGAAAAGCAGTTCAGGGTGAGAAAGCAGGAAGAAGTACTTGAGGATCTGGCATGGGCGAGGGAACATTACAGGAGAGTTGAGAGAATCTTTCTCTGTGACGGCGATGCTCTGTGTCTTGCAAACCGCAAGCTGCTGGTTATTCTGGATTATATCAGGCAGCATTTTCCTGAATGCGAGAGAGTTACAACCTACGGCAGGGCGACCGACGTGCTGAGAAAGACAGACGAGGAACTCCGGGAGCTCCGTGAGCACGGCATTGAGATGGTGTATCTGGGAGCCGAGTCCGGAAGCCAGAAGGTACTGGAAAAAATCAATAAAGGCGAAACCAGGGAAGAACTAATTGAAGGAGTTCAGAGGCTGGAAGCTGCCGGAATCAAGACTTCCGTAACATTTATCAGCGGCCTTGCGGGTCCTGATGACTGGGAGGAGCACGCTGTTGAGACGGGCAGGATGATTGCAGAGATGAACGCTTCATATGTGAGCCTGCTTACTCTTATGCTGCAGCCGCCGGCCCCTCTTCTGGAAGACTACAGACAGGGCAGGTTCAAGCTCCTTACCCCTGAAGAGGTTCTGGCTGAAAC
>CAKMLH010000003.1 GCA_927797855.1 uncultured Clostridia bacterium
CCGGAAGCAAAGTACTCGGCTCTCTTGTTCATAACCCCGAGGCCGTATCCGCGAACCTGTCCAGGCGCAAGGCCGGACCGTCCGGATTGGCCTGATTCCCAGGCCGGTCCTGAATACCCGGAAGCCAGAAGAGCGGCTTTGCACAGAGGATCCACCGGATCGGAAACCACTGCAAAAATGCCTTTAAATCCTTTTTCTCCAGCCATCTGACCGTAGTATGAAACAATTTTGCTGTTGGCTTCAAGCTGCATCATGCGCACATCCCCTGCGGCGCCCACAGGAGGAACCGCCTTGCTGGCACAGAATACAAACATATCACAGTCAAAGAGATCCTCTTCGTCCAGGCAGACCACCTCCGGCAGTTTTTTTTCGCCGAAAGGCCAGCCTATCTGATTCATTTCCATTTCATACCGCAACATCATATCACGGTTCACATCGTATATTCCTATGCGGCTTATGAGACCGCCGCCGAGGATTTTAAGCCCAAGAAGCAGAGTCGCTCCCACATCTCCCAGGGCAAGGATATTAACCCTGAGCCCTGCATGTCTGTCAGAGGATGCCCGGCCGGATGATACCCGGTCAGGAGACTCCGGCAGTTTCAGCTCCGCCGCCCCGGGAGCCAGCTGCCAAATGCTGTATGTGCCGGCTTCCTCCCGGTTGTTTGTTTTTTCTTTATCTGTCATCTTAACTGTCATTTGAATATTTTCCTCATTCTTATAAGTCTTTCTATGTCCTTTTCCACGTAGGCGGAGGCGGCAACATTTTCGTCGAAGACCACGTGCTCCCCTACGTCAGGGCGTTTAGGCTCGGTAATGACCTCTCCCAGTCTTCTGACTGTCAGCTTCCGCTCAAAAACATTCTGGTATTCCTCTTCCAGGGTTTTGAGAATGCTGCGGGCGTTTTCCAGACAGGTCATGGAGTATTCGTAGACGCTCTTTCCCGATATAGGTCCCAGGAAAGACGGAACAGCATATGGCAGCACCAGATTAAGGGCGGCCACCATTGCCGAACCGGAGACAGGAGCTTCCCTGTCCTTCATGCCGTCCCCTCCGATATACGGATATGCCGCCGTCTCGTCAATCCAGCATTTCATGTTAGGCAGAAAATATGCGCTGTCCACCGTTCTTTCCTTTATGGTCATAAGGTCCCGGCCGCGGCCCGTCTGAACGCCTACAACCGTGTCGGCAACTTCCACGCCGGTCTTCTTGAGAATCGGGTCGATTTTGTTCATGCGGTAGCCCTTGTGGAGCAGATCGTCAACCAGAATTACCGGCCTGTTAAATGACTTGATGGTCTTTACCTGGTTCTCCAGACTTGAATAGAAGCGGCTTTCCTCGATGGTAAAGGCTGAAACATCCCGTGTGAAATATTTCTCCGTGTGAAGGGCCTTGGTAACGGTGTTAGGCACAGCCACCCTGTCAAGAACCTTACCGAAAGGCACCACCATGCACGGACCGTAACGCTTTTCCGCCAGAGGAACTGCCGGAACGCCGTTAAGCTTCGTAATGAGGTTAATCATCTTGTGGTGCATTATTCCCGAGTTGTAGGAAAGCACCAGCTCTCCCGGATAGATTTCCGTCAGCTTGGAAAGAAGCCTGTTGTGAGCCTCCTCCACTGCTTTCAGCACCCGCGGGTTCTTGTTAAGAGGATTTTTGATTATGGTGTCCACATTTTTGAATACTACCACAGGTGAGTGCATATCCGCCGCATAAATAGGTCTCCTGCCGGCAGGTGCGATGTTCACAAAGCCCTGTTTTTCCACTATGCGCAGAGTGCTCCTTCTCATTCCGGCCTCTTCGCAGGGATGATATACCACGTAGGTGTAGTCCCTTGCCAGAAGCTCGGAAAGGAGCTCCACAAGTATGGTCTGCCCCAGGTTTGTGATGGAGCTGTTTCTGCTGAAGAAAATTCCTCCGATTACTGCAACGGCTCCCGCCGCCTTGCTTCTGATGAAAGCTGCAATGTCCTGATCTCCGAAGGTTTTTAGAAAATCTATGCTGTCCAGTCTGCTGACTCCTGCCGCTGCGACGATTCTGCCTTTCTGCAGCCCGTCACGGAGCACCACGGTGCTCACATCTTCTCTGTCAAGGTAAGCGTAGACTTTTTCCATATCATAGCCTCGTGCTCTGAGCTCGTCTTCCAGCCTTGCCACAGCCTTTGAACCCCGCTTGCCGAAAGGTTCAAGCTCAATTTCCTGAGCCTGAAGTACATGCTTGTAGGCCGGCTCTCTCAGATACAGGCTGTTTTCATATATATAATTCTGCGCCACCGGATCGATAAGGTTGGAAATATCCCTGTTCATGTCTATATTTTCTCTGATTCTGGTGGAGCTTATATCCTCGTAGTATTCTTCAAGAGTAAGGTTTATAACCTTGCCCGTTATTGGATAGCGTCCGGTGTCCAAAGACTTTGGCCCATCCGCCGGCAAAGACCCCTGCTCCTGGGACTCTCTCCTGAAAATAATGTGATTGAAAGAGTGTATTGAATTTTCTGCAGGTTCCGCCCGGTAGCATGAAGCGTTTCTGATGACATCGCTGCCCGCCACGAAGAACAGCTCCTTTCCCCTGAAGATTTCCTTAAGCACTGCCAGATCATTGGGATTTGCAATGTTTACAGGAATATCGTCGGGGAAAATATACATGTTTTCCTCGTCGGCCACGGACATGCTGAGAATTTTCCGTCTCTGCAGGCGAGGCTGAGTCTTCTTGGACCAGCTGAATTCGTCAAGAGCCAGATACACCTCGCAGCCCATGTCTCTGATTTCTCTTGCGATGGCCTTATGGCTCAGGCTGAACGGGTCGAAGGTTCCCGGGAAAAATGCCGCTTTCTGCGGTTCCGGCACCTGAAAATCTCCGATTTCCAGTTCGTATCCGCTGATAAAACCGTAAATCTGGTTAAAGACGGCAGCATTATAGAAAAATCCCAGCTCCGTTTCCTCCATGCCCTCGTATAAGGTCATTATCTTTTTGCCGCAGTGGCAGTAAATTTCATATTTTTCCTCAGGGCTCAGCTTATCAGATCCGAAAATGTGCATGCCGAAAGTCCAGAAAGCTTCCTGACTGATGGTGCTGTCGTAGTTTGCAAAGCCTCTCACCATCAGGTTGATGAGTCTGTACTTTCTTTCTTCCGTGGCCTCTTCCGGCTCCTGATCTGCGAAAAGTCCCCGGTAAATGCGGTAATTTTCAATGACGATTCCGAAGGTGTGAAGAACCGCTCCGGCAACCTGCCCACTGTCTCCTTCAAGAAGCTTTTCCAGGTCGCAGATAAGCTCGTCCAGCTCTCTCGGCGGCAGGTGAAGCATAATTACGCCCAGGTAGTCGGGTATATATTTTGAAAACTGGTAGTCGCCGATTTCAAGGCCTTTGCCCAGCTCCACAGCGATTTCGTTTCTCTGCTCCAGGGGCATCATGTCAATTATTGAGACCAGGCCTGCTCCGGCTGCCTGGCGGACGATGACGGTCTCGCTTACCTTTACAAGATTTCCTAGATGCGTGGCCACATGAAGAACCTGGCCGTCGCTGACCCTTTCTTCAAGAGATTTGAGCATGAGCTGAATGTTGGCAACTTTCACAGTCCAAGGGGTGCTGGCCTTGAGGTTGTCAAGGTACATATCTGAAAGAGCCTCTTCGGAAAGCTTTTCGTCAGGGTCGTGGCCCAGACATTCCTTAAGCTCTCTGTAATAGTCTTTTCCCTCGTCAAAGTGGTAGCTGGCTCCCAGTGCCGCCATTCGCGTTCCGGCGCTGCTGCCGCCTTCTGAGGCTGCTTTGCGGGCAAAGTCCAGGATGATTTCCATCTGCCGGCTGCTGCACATATCCCTTTCTATGGAAAGAGCTGTCAGCAGAAGGGATTCTTTGTTCATGGATGAAAGGTCGTCTTTCTGGTACCACTTCAGAAGGCTTTCCATATACTGGGGCCTTGTCTCAGGGCGGCATGAGGAAAGAAGTCCTGCGGTAACGGATTTCAGGCTGTTTTCTACCCATTTTTTGTGCTGCTCCGTAAGCTTGTGGTCCGGCATGAGGATGATATTAAGGGTTTCTTCCCAGAGGGAAAGGTTGGTCACATCCTTGCTGGGAGGATCAACCCCCGCCGGAAGTTCTTTTTTGTATTCTTCGTTAAACCGGGCGATTATCTGTCCTATAATTTCACCCGCCTGACTTCTGATGTCGCTTTCCTTGTGGAGAAGAAGCTCGAAAAGAAAGCGCAGGGTCATGAGCTTCTGTTTTTCCGTCATGTAGGTGGAGTACTCGCCGAGAATTGATACGTAGGTTCTCAGGCTCTTCCAGTGTTTTTCGCTTCTTGCCGTCTCAAGGAGGCTTCCGAATTCCTCCTCGCTGTTGAATTTATTCATAAGCCTGATGTTGTGATCGATGGCTGCGTATTTGTATTCTTCGGCAATTTCGTTTGATGATGCCAGAGCGGCGTCCTTCTTAAGCGCAGGCGTCGGCACCGGCGGCTCCGCCGCCGGAATCTCCGGCAGACTTGTGTCCACACCAAGGTCTATCATATAGTCCTCAAAGTCCTTGAGTTTGTTATACACCTTGCGGTAGCGGTGCTCCTTGGCCTCGTCTACGTTGTCCAGCTTGTCCAGAATTACCTGAAAAGCATCGTCAAGGGTGTAGAAATGAACTACTTCGGTGCCCGCCGGCACTCTGCTGCTCTTAACTCTGAAATCAGCATATATCAAAAGAAGGGACTCTACGGATAAATTCTCCAATTCCAGATCCCACGTTGAATGGTTGGCCGCAATGTGACCTATCATAGGCATATTGAACCGGTTAAAGCAGAGGTCGGTATAATAGTAATGGAGATAAGGGATTCTTCTCTCCTCGCTCTTCTTGCATCCGTATTTGCCGATATCGTGGCCTGCAGCGGCTCCGGAAACCAGCCCCAGATCTACTGGAACTTTCAGAGCCTCCAGCTGCCGGGCGGCGTGCATGGCAACATAGTGCACTCCTGCAATATGTCCCAGGGTGTTGAAGGGAGTAAGCTCCACCCCTATGCGCATAAATTCATATATGAAATTCTTCGCCGCAATTTCTCTCAGGCGCAGATACTCTCTGTTATATTTTTTTGCTTTGACTTCTTCTACGGTAAGAAAATGTATGTCCAGGCACGGATCAAAGTCCGCCGTTTCCGACTCATACTCAAAAACTGCTGCCAGAATGTTCAGCAGAAACAGGCTGGCTCTCGCTGAGGCGCCGCCGTCGATGCTGCACGCGGCGCCGGCGGCCGTTTCGATTCCGCCTGAGATCCCAGGCACCCGTCCGTGCCCCTCCGGGGCGGCGCCGGCATGGCCGGCGGCCGGCTGGGCAGCCGCGCCAGCCTGTTCCTCAGCGGCAATGGCTGCCAGCTTTTCAGGAAAAAGGCTGCCCAGCACATAATTGTAGGCGGCCTGCAGCCTCTGCTGGGGCAGGCCGGCTTCCGCGCAGATCTTGGAAGTCAGGGGTTCCGCAGCCTCTGCAATGCTCCTGGCGCAGAATCTATGTCTTTCATCAGCACTATTCTCTATTTTTTCAGCGATCTCCCCCAGATTTCCCCTCGTCAGGAATTCCTTCATTTGGCTTTCCGACATGCCTATCTGCTTGAGAAACCACTTTTCCGTCATATGCTCATATATCTTTTTATATATAATCCTGGATTTTTTCATTTCCCTTCTCCTGATATATTGTTTGTAATTTGATTTTATCACAGGTTTGGGCCCTTCGCAAGGAGAGCTGTGCCGTACGTTCCAGTTGTGCTTTACAATATATGTAAATTTATAAATAAATGTCTCTTCGGGCCTTCAAACCCGCATAACTAAATGCCAGAAGAGACAAATTTCAAAGTCATCATCAAGGGTACAGGTCACCGTTGCCCCTCCAAAAGAGCAAAAAACTCAAAAATCCACGGTTTTTTGCTCTGAAAAGCCGTGGATTTTACACATTCTAACATATTATTACATTTTACATTTTTTTACTTGTCTCTTTTGCCTTTTATTTTCAATGTTTGTGGGCTGTCAGAGATTTTTATTCATGTTTCGACATATTTCGACAAGCTCCGCTCAGCCGCTACAGCTTCTCAATGTCCTCACTGGTCAGACCGGTAATTTCAGTGATTGCCTGTGTTTCCATACCTTTAGCCTTCATAGTGCGTGCCAGCTCCAACTTCATTTCCTCGCGTCCGGCAGCCTCGCCCTCAGCACGTCCTTCACGGCGTGCGGCAGTATTCCGTCTTTCGTATTCTTCTTCCATTGTCATGATCTGAGCCACCTCCTCATCCTGCTGAAGTTCCACTACTTTATTGTGCACCTTCTCGATAAAGTTGTCTTCTGTGCAGACCCTTCCTTCGTTGATGTAGTCAAAGAGTGCCTTCAAACTCTCGGGCACCTTGTGTCTGCATCTTGTGTTTATTATTATTATATACGAGTCATCACCAAGTGGCAAGGATTTTTGGGGATCCATGCGCTGGAAGAAGTAGACGGCTTCGTCTATGCCAAAGTAATCGAACTGACAGATGAAGATTATATAGCTTGGGTTCAGCGATGTGTATTCTGCGCCTTTTTTGAGGTTTTTGACATCCAGAGCAGCGCTGTAGTAGCGGCTGCGAAATGGAAGGTCTTTGCGGTTTTCTACCTGCATTTCGATATTGAACCAGGATGTTTTATCCTCAAAGAGCACATCCATACGTACGGACTTTGAGGTCACTCCGGTAACTATGCTGGCCTCGGATTTGGTGGATACTCTGTCAAGAATTTTTACCTCTTTGATGTGCTGCCCCTGAAAAATTCGTTCCAGAAGCTCCTTGCAGAGATTCTCATTTTCCATTACCAGAGCAAATATCAGCTGATTGCTGAAAGGGTATTTGATTTTTGTGGCGTTTGCGTTTTTCACAGTATTCCTCCTTTGAATCAAGACAACAAATGTAATAAAATGGTTTTTATGAGATGTTTTTACTATATCACAGATTGTTTTCCATTTCAAGGGTTTAATTACAGTTTTTTCAATCTTGTGGCTAAGTGTCTCTCTAAGGGTCGGGAGTTGTAAAAATAAATAGAAAAAGTGCAAAAAAATAAAATCCACGGGGTTTCTAATCCGTGGATTTACATATTTCGGCTGTCACGCACAATCACTCAGCTACATAAACAGGCACAGAATAATCGGAAGGAACACCGCCGGCATGAAGTTCATGACTTTAAGCTTTGTCACGCCCAGCATATTGAGGCCGATGGCCACAATGAGGAGAGAACCTACGCAGGTCATCTCCGCAATACAGGCATCGCTGAGGAGAGGCTCCACAGCCTGAGCCAGGAGCACGATTGCCCCCTGAAATACAAAGACAAAAGCCGCAGAAAGCATTACGCCGATTCCGAGAGACGCCGAGAAGATTATAGCTGAAATGCCGTCAAGGGTCGCCTTGGTAAAGAGCATTTCGTTGTTTCCTGTGAGCCCTGCCTGAAGGGATCCTACTATAGTCATAGCCCCCACGCAGAACAGCAGACTGGCGGTCACAAAGCCCTCTGCAATGGTCACATTTTCTCCCGGCTTCTTGAACCTGTTCTCAAGCTTGGCCGCGAAATTATTCAGATGTCTGTCCAGGTCAAGAGCAAGCCCGATTACAGCACCCAGGGCCATGGAAATAATGGCGATAAGTGTGTTCTCTCCGGACATTGCCCCGTCGATTCCTATGTAGATTACACAGAGGGCAATTCCCTTCATTATGAAATCGGACCAGGTCTCGGGGATCAGCTTCTTTGCCAGAAGCCCGATGATGCTGCCCACAACTACTGTGAGCGTATTTACTATAACGCCTATCATAAAGTAATATACCTGAAATTACTCGGTTTTGGAATCATTGTCGGTTTTGGCAGCGGCTTCTGCTTCAATCCTTGCAATTTCGTCCTTGTGAACATCGATTTCTGCCATAAGCTCCTCAAGTCTTGACTGATCAAGCTCGCCGCCGTTTTTAAGTGTCATGTAAACATAAGCGCCCAGAGCCTCATTTCCGTCTTTGACCTTGCCTTTTTCCAGCATAATCTTGCCCTTTGCCTTGCCGTAGTCGATAGTGTCTCCTGCGATTTCGGCAGCTTTTCCTGCCATCTGTCCTAATTTATCCATGAATGCCATTTCTTTGTCCTCCTTGTTTATATTACTGTATTTTATTTATAATCTGTTGATTTATTTATCTTTCTGAAGCTCTGCGTAGCGCTTGATCTTCATTGTGCTGGTCTTTTCAAACTGATCGGTCTTGATCTCCAGCTTCTTGATGCATTTGTAGTTTGTCAGCTTGCGGTTGACCTGCTTTATCTGATTCCAGATGATCTTGTAGATTTCATCCTCAGTGAAAGGTTCATCCGGATTCTTCCTGTCTTTTCCGTGAAGCTCCTCAATAGCATTATAGTCAGGAATAACTCTGGCTGTGATGATAAGCTCCTTTTCTCCGCTGACTTCCTTTCCGTATACCATGCACTCGGCGATTTCTGGAACCTTTCCGAGAAGGCCTTCTATTTCCTCGGGATAGATGTTCTTGCCGTTCTGGGTAACGATGACGTTCTTGCTGCGTCCTGTTATGTAGAGGAACCCTTCATCATCCATGTAACCTATGTCCCCTGAGTTGAACCATCCGTCCTTTACAGCCTCCGCTGTGGCCTCCGGATTCTGGTAGTAGCCAAGCATAACGGTCTTGCCTTTGATGAGGATTTCCCCCTCTCCTCTTTCGTTAGGATCCTTTATCATTATCTCATCGCCGTGGACGGCCTTTCCTGCCGAGCCCACGCGGGTGTCAAAGTCAGGTGTCAGTGCTGCTATAGGTGCCGTTTCAGTAAGCCCGTAGCCCTGAAGGAAGAGAAGTCCGATGTCCTCAAACCACTTTCCCACCTTCATATCAATAGGTGCAGCGGCGCTTACGAGAATTCTCAGTTTGCCGCCGAGGCCTGCGTAGATATCCTTGAAAACCTTCCTCTTGACATCTATTCCCACGTTCCTGAGTCCGTTGGTGAGACGTATCATGGTGTTTACCATGGAGGCCTTGCCGCTTTTTTCGATGTTCTTATTTATCTTTTTATATACGGCCTCCAGAAGCAGAGGAACCGCAATCATTGATGTAGGCTGAGTTGCCTGCATGTCAGAAACCAGATGTTTCAGACCCTGACAGACAACTATGGAAGCACCCATGGCCATAGGATAGATGAAGCCGATGGTTGATTCGTAGGTGTGATGCAGGGGCAGCACTGATAAAAGCCTGTCCTCCGGATAGAGCATTACGAAAGGCGTCACTGCGTTTATGTTGGCAGCAAGATTCATATTGGAAATCATAACTCCCTTAGCCGCTGATGTGGTTCCGCTGGTGAAAATAAGCACGGCGAAAGCATCCGGGTCAATGGCCTTATCCATAAGGCTGGTATCGCCCATTTCCGTAAAGACGTGTCCCTCTTCCTTGACATAGTCAAAGCCGACAAAGCGCTTGTCCTTGTCATCAAAACCCTCGCCTGATTTCATCTCGATGCAGTACTTCACACAGGGACACTTGGCAGAGGCTTTCTTAATAAGATCTTTAAGCTTAGGCGAAAAGATGATTGCTGCCGCCTCGGAGCGGTTTATGAGATTTTCAAGTTCGTTTTCCGGAAGCTCTCTGTCGCATGGCACCGCAATTCCGGCACCGCAAAGGAGTGCCATATACGAAACATACCAGTGGTAGGTGGTTTCGCCTATAATGATGACTTTTTCATCCTCAAGTTTCAGGCCCTTTGTCAGCCCCGTGCCGAAGTCGATAACGTCATTTCTGAACTGTCCGTAGGTTATCTCCTCGAAGCCTTTTTTCTTATTGAATGTCTCAAGGATGAATTCCTTGTCCTTGTATATGGTGGTGGAACGGTCAAAAATTTCCTTGACGGTCTTGTAGTCCGTTCCCGGGTAGCATTCTCTGTGTCTGCGTCCTGCCGGGAGCTTTTCCTTCATCTTTTCAAGGTCATCAGGTGTGTATTCAAGTTTTAATTCTTCTATTTCCTCAAATTCCTTCATTTTAAATTTAGGAAGCTTGAAGTCGGGTATTTTTTTCAAAATTCTTGCCATATGTTTTCCCCCAATCTCTGAGCGGCGGCTTTTGTGCGGCCCTGGTGTTCTGATAAAGCCGCAAATGCCGTGCCAGCGCACATGTCAGTACTATATTCTATCACGATTTAGTACGAAAAAGCAACCTTTTTAATGCCGCCCCGTTAAATGGTATGAGCGGATAGAGGTATGATTTTCCCGAAATGGTGTTTGTGGCAGCCATTACAGCCACATATACGGCAAAAGCTCCTATTACCCCGAAAATGCCGAAAACTTCAGCGCCTATGAGCATGAGTATCCTCCCGAACTTCATGGCATAGCTGAGCTCTATACTTGGCTGGGTGAAAGCCGCCAGAGCAACTACCGCCATACAGAGAATTGTCTGGGAAATGAACCAGCCGGAATCTATGCTGAACTCACCCAGAATCAGGGCCCCTATTACGGAAAGGGACATTCCCAGGGATGACGGTGTGTTGAGTGAGGCCAGTTTCAGGCCGTCAACGGCTATTTCCAGCAGAATGAACTGCCAGAAAATCGGTATGGCAAAATCCTCGTCAGGCACGAAAAACTGCAGCACTTCCGGTGTAAAATCCTTGTATTCCACCAGCAGAAAGTATACCGGTGTCAGGAAAAGTATCACGAAAAAGTTTATTATCCTGATCAGGCGGAAATAGTTGCCCGTCAGTTTCGGAAAATAATAGTCGTCAACATCCTGGAAAAACTCGAAAACACTTACGGGCAGCAGCATGACCGTAGGCGAGTTGTCCACTATAATGGCCGCCTTGCCTTCGGCAAGGTGCGCGGCAATTATATCCGGCCTCTGGGTATAGCGGACCTTGGGGAAAGGGTTCAGCCGGTTTGCCGCGCCCAGAGCCGCAAGCAGGCGTTCCAGGAGGCTCTGGTCGGCCACGGAAAGGATTTCCCTGCCGCCCCGGCGAGCCTTCTTTAATTTAGCCTGCCGGCTGGCCTCGCCGTCCTGGGGTTCCTGTCGGCCTCCAGCCGGTGCCATGGCCTTCAGGCACTTGTCCAGCTTATTTATGAGAGCCATGTCAGCCTTGTTTTTCAGGTAAACCACCGCAACATCCGCCTTGCTGACGCTGCCCACATTGTAGGCTTTAAAAATCAGGTTATTATCCCGGATGCGCCGCCTTATCAGGGCCACGTTCTCCATAAAGTTTTCGGTAAATCCGTCCTTTGCGCCGCGGAGGGTTCTTTCCTTGTCCGGTTCCTCCACTGACCGGGACGGATAATCACGGCAGTCCATTACGATTATACGGTCAAGGCCTTCCACCAGCAGAGGCACAAGACCGGCATAAAGCTTGGGGAGCATCTGATTGCAGCAGTCCGCCGCCTGCTCCCGGGTCAGCGGCGGCGGGCCATCCTGCCCCGCCTGCGGGGCAGGGGCGTCACCTCCGGCGGCGGCGTGATTTTGCAGGCTTTCATGTGATGCGGCGGCTTTGGCCTCATCGCTGCCGCCTGCCTGCTTTTCGCCGCCGCCCTGGCGGACCTTCGGCTCGATTACCGTGGCGTCAAGAAATGGCAGCGCCGTCTCTATAAATCTCTGGCCGGAGGTGACGCCATCTAATGAAGCCGCCGGGACAGCCAGCAGGTAGGCGAGAATACGCTGGGTTTTCTCGCCGTCGGTGAGGCCGTCGACGAAGAACATGCTGGCCCGGCGGCCTCCTATAATGAGTTTTCTTTCCAGTAAATCGAAACTTTCCCCGATAGGAAGCTCTTTCCTCAATATTTTTATATACAAATCAAATGCAGATGCGTCCATATTACTCCCCTTTTTTAAAATCCTTGAATTCTGTTCCAAAAACCTTAGATTCTGTTCCTTTTTGGAACAGAATCCGCCGTTTTGGGAAAAATTATTGCTTTTTATGTGGATTCGGCGCAAAAATGCCTCGCCTTTCCATACATTTTATTCCTTTTATTTATATTTTTTCCAAAAGTGTTCCAAAATCGTCAAAATCCGTTCCAAAATGGAACAGAAACGGCCCCTCCGGGAACACACGCGGAAATCAGAGCGCCCAGGAATGGGAACACGCAGAAAACCGTCTCCTTTCATTTTTCTCACACTTTATTTTCCCAACTTATTGATATTTCATACTTTTACTGTTAAAATTAAGTGTTAGAGCGTAACCGCAGCGCGGCGCAAGAGTGCGGCGCAAGAACACCTTGATTACTAACAAAAAACGGAGGATTAACATATGGACTATGAGAAACTGGCGGAGCTGCTTTTTCCGCACATAACCAGAACACCGGAGGACTACGAGGCCATGTACCCGCCGAGGCAGCTTCCGGAAGGGGCTAAGGTGACCAGGCTGGGCCCGAGCCCTACAGGCTTCATCCATCTGGGAAACCTTTACGGAGCCTTTGTGGACGAGAGGCTGGCTCACCAGTCGGGGGGTGTTTTCTATCTTAGAATTGAGGACACTGACGACAAGCGCTTTGTGGAGGGGGCCGTTGAGATCATCATAAATTCCCTCAGGTTCTTCGGCATCAATTTTGACGAAGGCGCCACAATGGACGGCGATACAGGCAGCTACGGCGATTACACACAGAGCCGCAGAGGCGAAATATATCAGTGTTTTGCCAAGAAGCTGGTCAGGGAAGGCAAGGCTTATCCGTGCTTCCTTACAGAAGAAGAAATTGCTGAAATTCGCTGCAAGCAGGAAGAAATGAAGCTTACACCGGGAATATACTGCCAGTTTGCAAAGTGCAGATCTCTTACCTATGAGCAGGTTGAGGAAAACATCAAAGCCGGAAAGCCTTATGTAGTCAGGCTTAAATCCGACGGGAACATGAGTCTGCCTGAGGATCAGATAAAAAGAATCCATGTGCAGGACGCAATCCGCGGCACTCTGGACATGCCGGCAAACGACCAGGATACGGTAATTCTCAAGGCTACGGGCATTCCGACATATCATTTTGCCCACGTTGTGGACGACCACCTTATGAGGACCACTCACGTTGTCCGCGGCGCGGAGTGGCTGCCGTCCCTGCCTATTCACATAGAGCTTTTCGAAAAGCTGGGCTGGGAGCCGCCTGTCTACTGTCACACGGCGCAGCTGATGAAGCTGGACGAAGAGGGAAACAAGCGGAAGCTTTCCAAGAGAAAGGATCCGGAGCTGTCTCTGGACTACTATCGAAATCAGGGTTACCACCCGGCGGCAGTCCGCGAGTACCTTATGACTATTTTAAACTCCAACTTCGAGGAATGGAGAATTGCCAACCCGGATGCGGATATTGATGAGTTTGAGTTTACCACGGAGAAAATGTCCACCTCCGGTGCCCTCTTTGATCTGAACAAGCTCAACGACATCAGCAAAGACGTGCTCCTTAAAATAAGCGCTTCGGATCTCTATGATTTTCTGAAAGGCTGGGCAGCGGAGTTCAGGCCGGAAATCATTCATATGTTTGACGACAGAGCATATCTGGAAAGAATTCTGGACATAGGCCGCAAGGAGGCAAAGCCGCGTAAGGACCACATCTATGCACAGCAGATGGTTGACAATATAAGCTATTTCTTTGATGATATGTTTAAGATTGAGGACAGCTTCCCTGCTGAGGTTGAAGCAGCCGGCGATACAGCCGCCATTCTCAGAAAATACCTTGAGACCTACGACCACAGCGATGATCAGGAAACCTGGTTTGCAAAGATCCGCACAATAGCTCAGGAGCTGGGCTACGCCGCAAAACCGAAGGACTACAAGAAAAACCCTGACCAGTACAAAGGTCACGTAGGTCATGTGAGCACCGTAATCAGGGTTGCCCTTATGGGACGTCAGCAGTCACCTGATGTCTGGGAAATCCAGCAGATTCTCGGGGAAAAACGCACAAGAGAAAGACTTGAGAGATTCATATAGACAGAGAACATATAGACGCAAAAAGCGGCTCCAAAATTCGGAGCCGCCTATTTTTTTACTTTACCTCCCCGTCTTCACCGACACCTGGGTGAACGGTGTGTAGACAGTTTCGCCGTCGATTACACGCACGCCGCGAACTTTGTACCAATACGTGGTATTAGGCTTTACATCCCTGAAGTTTGTGCAGGACTTTTCCTTCGAGTCTCGGGTGGTGTAAATCCTCTTATATCCGGAGCTTTTTTTAGTGGATCTGTATACCTGATAGTAATCCACGTCGTAACCGGTGTTTTTCTTTTTCCAATCAATTCTCACCTTATTTGAAAGAGCTGTGGCCTTAACGGAAACAACTGTTGTCTTCTTGACACCGGAGATAAGATCCGCCTTGACCGCCTCTCTTTCTTCATCATCAAGAGGGCTTACAGTAAGGGTTACGATCTTTTTTCCAGCACCGAACTCTGCAGTTTCAGAAGCGGTTACCGTTATCTCCGCTGTGCCCGGTCCCACAACTTTAACCCGTCCTCTTGTGTCAACGGAGGCCACCGATTCATCTGAGGACATATAGGTTATCTCGCCATCTCCGTCGGTTTTGGCGTTAAGGTTGAACATCTTGTCCAGCTCCTGGCGCTTGTATCTGGTGTAGCTTGTGGTCACAGTCTGAGCAGCCTTGGTTACATTTACGGTTACTTTGCGGATTCCTTCAGCATAGTTTTCTGTCTCTGCGGCCTTTATGGTTATGATGGCCGTTCCCACGCCCTTTACGGAAACTTTTCCGCCGGATGTTACAACAGCAACACTCTTGTCGGAAGACTCAAAACTGATTTTTCCGTCTCCGTCGGTGGTTACGCCTGTAATGGTGAAGTCAGGGCTTTCCATCGTCTTGTTGAATCTGGTAAACCTTGATGTCACCGTCTGCTGAGGCTTTGTAACGGTGAGAGTAAAGCTCTTTGACGCGCTTTCCACGTTTTCCGTGGCTGCCGCCTTGACAGTTATGGTAGTGGTTCCCGGTGCCTTCACCGATACGGTGCCTGCTGATGAAACAGCAGCAGCTTCCTTGTTGCTTGAGGAATATGTCACCTTGGCGCCGTCATATTTAAGAGAAACGTTCAGATTGAAATCAGGCTCGTTTACTCCCACGCTGGTTTTTGTATTGCCTATGGTCAAGGTCTGTTTTGCCTTGTTTATACTGTATGAAACGGTTTTAGTCCCCTTGTAGTTTCCATCAAAAGTTATCTTTAACTTTGCCGTACCCGCATTTACCGCATCGGAAACGGTGTATGTATAGTCCAGGTTGTTTTTAAGTGTTCTGCCTGATGAATCTTTCACCGTAATGCTTGAAGGCTTACGAACCGACCCTGTGTAGGTCATGGCCGGTATGTCAGCTACGGTAATTCCGCTGAGGCTTGTTGACGGTTTTATCTCAAAGGGAACCAGCTTGTAGTCTGTGTAGGCTCCCTTTCCCATTACCATGGCGTAGGCTGTGCCGGCCTGGGTGTTATTCACATACCTTACGTTGTAGTCCACTCCTTCGGTGAGAGGGATACCGCCTGAATATACAGCTACCGACGGCTCAAAAGGCGTTCCGCCGCTGTATGTGTAGGAAGATGAGCCTGTGAGCATTACGTCTGCGTTTGCTACGGATAAAGCCGATGTGGACTGCGGATTTCTCTCTATGTACCAGAAGTTGCAGTCGTTGCTGCCGGTGATTCCGGAAACCTTTCCCGATGAGGCGTACTGCCACCATGTGTAGTCCCCTTCAAAGTCACACCGGGAATAGTACTGTGCAGCCCAGATAGGATAATCCTTTCCGAGAGATGCTCCGTCTATGGTCTTGTTAAGAAAGTTGAGATTAGCATATATTCCCGGCTTATATCCCAGCTCTTTTACCTTTTCGCAGAAGGCCCTTGCCACTTTCGTAGCCTGGGATTTGGTGAGCTTTGCCTGGGTCAGCCTTCCCGACGCGCCGCCGCTGAACTCATAGTCCATAAACAGCGGCAGATCAAGCTCATAGATCCCCGCGTCGTTCATGAGCTCTACGGCATATCTGGCCTCAGCTGTGGCTTCCATCTCATTGATGGCCTGAGAGAAAAAGTACACTCCTACCATGACGCCTGCCGCCTTGGCACCTTTGATGTTTTTTTCAAAATTGTCATCAGCATACATATTTCCCGCAGCGCCGTAGCCTCTGCCTCCTACCCTGATAATGGCAAAGTCCACACCGTCGGCCTTGGCCTGCTTCCAGTCAATTGTTTTCTGATATATGGACACATCCAGCCCGTTTACTATAATGCTGCTGTCGAACCTGCTGTTATGGGAATATGTGCTTCCCGTAAATCTTGACACCGATGTTCCCGCAAAAGCAAATGCCGTTGTAAACACCAGCGCCGCTATTATAATCAAGCTTGTCAGTAGCTTTTTTCTCATTACAAAATTCCCTCCTAAGTTTATGTCTAATTCTTCTAAGCGTATTTCTTCATTTCTTCCTCTTCCAGGACTCTGTATGCCACCTTTCCCACAAGTGTCTTTGGCAGATCTTCTCTGAACTCAATGTCTGCCGGCATTGCGTACTTGGCTATGTACTTGCGGCAGTGTTCAAGTATTTCATTCCTGGCCTGTTCCTCGGAAACCTTAACCCCCGGCTTGAGAACCACAAAGGCCATTACCTTCTGCATTTTCAGCGGATCAGGAATTCCGATTACGCAGCTCATATGTACATAAGGATGAGCGTCAAGAACGTTTTCGATCTGTGAAGGATAAACGTTGTATCCGTTGGTTACGATCATCCTCTTGATTCTCTGGCGGAAATAGATAAATCCGTCTTCGTCCATCATCCCCAGATCTCCCGTGTGAACCCATGTGAGACCGTCTGCGTGACGTCTGAGGGTATTGGCCGTTTCCTCAGGATTATTGATATATTCCATCATTACCGTCGGTCCTGCAAGGCAGATTTCCCCTTCCTCGCCGTAAGGAACCTCCTCTTCTGTGCCCGGTTTTACAATCTTATAGAAGGTGTCCGGGAAAGGCAGCCCGATGGAGCCTTCCTTAGCCCAGTGGGACGGTGTCAGGCAGCTTGCAGTAACGCATTCGGTGGTTCCGTATCCTTCGCGGACCGGGATAGTGGCGTTGTGATCCTTAAGGAAAGCGTCAAAGCGCTTTTTAAGTTCAACGGAAAGAGAGTCGCCGCCGCTGAAAACTCCTTTCAGGCATGACAGGTCAACTCTGTCCAGAGTGTTTAAGCGCAGCAATGCCTCGTAAAGCGACGGCACGCCGGCTATGAAGTTCGGTCTGTGTTTTTTAATGAGTTTGGCGTAGCTCTTCGGATTGAATCTCGGAATCAGAAGGCATCTGCCGCCGCTTGCCAGCATGGAATGGATGCACACTCCAAGACCGAAGCCGTGGAAAATCGGCATAACCGCCAGCATCTTATCGCCCGGCTTGAACATAGGATTGGTGGCGATTATCTGCTGTGAAAGGGCATTGAAGTTAAGGTTTGAAAGGAGTATTCCCTTTGTTGTTCCCGTAGTACCGCCGCTGTAAAGGATTACTGCCGGATCGCCGGCTTTTCTCTCAACATGGTACGGTCCATGGTAATGGGAACCGTCTCTTAAGAATTTCTCCCACCACACGATTTCTGCATTTGCAGGAACCTTCTTTATCTTGCGGCCCTGAGCCAGGTAGTATCCTTTTCTCTTTACAGGGCTGAGCACGTCCTTAATGCTGGTTATAATAAGGCTTCTGAGAGGCACGTTTCCCCTGATGCGTTCAAATTTTCCGTAGAACTGGTCCAGGGTAATGCACACAACGCTTGCCGATTCTTTCAGATAAAACTCGATTTCCTTTTCGCTGGAAAGAGGATGCACCATATTGGCTATTGCACCGATTTTGTTGATGGCGTAAAACATTATTACAGCCTGAGGTGCGTTAGGCATGCAGATTGTGACACGCTCGTCCTCCTTTACTCCGATTGCGGCCAGGGCTCTTGCACAGTCGTCCACTTTTTTAATGAAATCCTTGTATTTCACTTTGCCGCCCATGAAGTCGTAGGCTATGTAGTCAGGATAATTTTCGGCGATTTCGGCAACTTTGTCATACATTGAGCCCTGATAATATTCAAGGTGAGCCGGTACGCCGCCCAGATTCTTGATCCAAGGTGTTTTTACGTTCATATTTTCACAGTCATTCATAATCTACCTCCTGATCTGCCGGAAGCTCCAGAAGTTCCGGATTATGCAGCAGATACTTTAACAGTTTGATGGTTCTGGAATAATAATATCCGTCTGCTATTCTCTCGTCGATAGTGAGGCCCAGATCAATGGTCTCTTTCATAGTAACATTGCCTTCTTCATCATAGAAGGGTCTCAGTTTCTTTTCACCTATTATTACGAAAATGGATGTGGTGCCCCAGTTGGAAAGGTGATGATATCCCGATCTCAGTTTTATTGAGCCCAGGTTGGTAATAAAACAGGTTGCATAATCAGGATCAGCTTTTACCAGAGATTCAGGAACCCTGCCGTAAAAGTCCAGCTTTCTCATGAGCCACATTGCAGCCCTCAGTATAGGCCGCGGCATTTTTTTAAATAGTTCCATGCCTTTGGTGGAGTTGTCCGGTTCTTCCCCTCTGCAGCTGTGTATCTCATCAACCATCTTCCGATGAACCACATCTATATTTGTGTCAGGGTCAAAGGGTATGAATGCCAGCGCTTCGTGGGCATCATCCTTGAATTCCTTCTTAACCACAAAGCCCATGGTGAGATTGTTTCTCTGGTAGATGCGGTATCCCTGTATGAACCGGTTCATTTTCGGTCTCAGAGTAATGGTCTTTACAATGGCTGCCACCAGCACCTGAAAGAATTTATAAGGTTCCCCCTGGTTATCCGCGTTCTTTTTTTCCAGATATTCTTTTATAGGTCCAAGGTCGATTCTCTCGCTGATGAATGCTTCGTTGTCTGCTCTGTTGGGATAGAGATAAGGTACAATGGCATGAAGTGCGTCAAGGTCTCTTAACCAGACACCGTCACGGCGATCTCCTCTTTTTCTTTTTGTTTTTTTCATTGCTTTCCTCTTTTTTGTTGTGTTATTTATTATTTCTGTCTTGTCCCTTTGGTGCCTTTTCGTGCCGCCGCCGACCCTGTTTCGGGAGGGGCGCAAACACTTTTTTCAGTATAACACATTTTTCGATGGAATTCTACCGCAGGAAATTTTTAACCATATTTTTCCAAGGGTTCTTGTGAGAGCACATTCAGACCACGAAAAAAGAGCCGCTCTAGTTGAACAGCTCTTTTATCTTTTCCGCAAATTTATTTTTCTTCTGGTAACAATCTTCCGTAACGGCCTTGCCCATGTCTTCGATGGCTTTCCGCTGTTTGTGGTTAAGCTTGGTCGGAACCTCAAGATTTACCTTGACGTAGAGATCGCCTTTAGCATCCCTCTTCAGGTACTTAATTCCCTTTTCCTTAAGACGGAATGTGGTTCCCGGCTGAGTTCCCGCAGGCACCTTATATGACACCTTGCCCTCCAGGGTAGGTACAATGATGTCTGCTCCCAGAGCCGCCTGATCGAAGGAAATCGGGATTTCCAGGAAAAGATCCGCTCCCTGTCTTCTGAACACCTTATGAGGTTTGACATTGAGCACAATGTACAGATCTCCTGCAGGCCCTCCGTTGTAGCCCGGTTCGCCCTGCCCTCTGATAGGAATAACGCTTTCGTTATCCACACCGGCAGGAATGTCCACAGTAATGGAAACGTTCTTGCGGATTCTTCCTGTGCCCTTGCATGTGGGACACGGCTCCTCGATAACCTGACCTGTGCCTCCGCACTGGTCGCAGGTGTTTACGCTCTGGAACTGACCGAAAGGAGTTCTTTGAGTCTGGCTTACCTGACCTGAACCGCCGCACTTAGGGCAGGTTTTCTTTGAAGTTCCCGGTTTGGTTCCTTCTCCGCCGCAGGTGCTGCACGATACATATTTGCTCAGTTCAATAGTCTTCTTGGCTCCGAATGCCGCTTCCTCGAAGGTGATGGTTATGGCTTTCTGAAGGTCTTTGCCCTTGCGCGGACTGTTTGCCCTTCTCTGCTGGCCGCCTCCGCCAAAACCGCTGAAAGCACCACCGAACATATCAAAAATGTCATCAAAGCCGAAACCGCCTGATCCTCCGAAGCCGCCGAATCCGCCGCCTGCTCCGCCGAATCCGTTAGAATCCACGCCGGCATGGCCGAATCTGTCATACTTGCTCTTTTTATCAGGGTCCGACAGCACGCTGTAGGCTTCATTGATTTCCTTGAATTTTTCTTCGGCGTTCTTGTCTCCCGGGTTTCTGTCAGGATGATATTTCATAGCCAGTTTACGAAAGGCTTTTTTTATTTCATCATCGCTTGCGCCCTTTTTCAAGCCAAGCACTTCATAGTAATCGCGTTTTTCTGCCATAATTTCCCTCTTCTCAATACGCAGGAATTCGCCCGAATTAAGGGCGAATCCCGCTGAATTTATTACTTGTCGTCATCTACTACAGTATAGTCTGCATCTACAACATTGTCATCTGACGGACCTGCTTGTGTGCCGCCCATATCAGGACCTGCTCCTGCTCCCATGTCAGGGCCTGCTCCTGCAGCTCCTGCTGCCTGCTGAGCCTGCTGATACAGCTTAGTGGAAATGATGTGGAACTTCTCTGTAAGAGCCTCTGTCTTTTCCTTGATCTGATCTGCAGTTCCGTTATTGAGAACGGCCTGAAGCTGATCCTTAGCGTCGGTGATTTCCTTCTTTTCCTCTTCGGTAATCTTTCCTTCAAGTTCCTTCAGTGACTTGTCTGTTTCGTAGATTAAGGATTCGGCTCTGTTTCTCAGCTCAACCTCTTCCTTTCTCTTCTTATCTTCTTCGGCATACTGCTCAGCTTCCTTAACCTTCTTGTTGATTTCCTCTTCAGTCAGGTTAGTTGAAGATGTGATTGTGATGCTCTGTTCCTTGCCTGTTCCCATATCCTTTGCAGATACGTTTACGATACCGTTTGCATCGATATCGAAGGTAACCTCAATCTGAGGAATTCCACGAGGAGCAGGAGCGATTCCTGTAAGCTGGAATCTGCCCAGAGTAGTATTTCCTGCTGCCATTTCTCTTTCACCCTGCATTACGTGAATGTCTACTGCTGTCTGATTATCGGCTGCAGTTGAGAAGATCTGGCTCTTCTTTGTAGGAATAGTTGTATTTCTTTCGATTAACTTGGTAGCTACGCCGCCGAGAGTCTCGATGGAAAGTGACAGCGGTGTTACATCAAGAAGAAGCACATCGTGAACTTCGCCTGTCAGAACGCCTGCCTGAATAGCTGCACCTACTGCAACGCATTCATCCGGGTTGATGCCCTTGAAAGGCTCTTTGCCGGTAACTTTCTTGACAGCTTCCTGAACTGCAGGGATTCTTGTGGATCCGCCTACAAGGATAACCTTTGCGATATCTGCTGTTGTAACGCCTGCATCCTTCATAGCCTTGTTCATAGGTTCGATGGTTCTCTGTACCAGGTGCTCTGTCAGCTGATCGAACTTAGCTCTTGTGAGGTCTACATTCATGTGAAGAGGACCGTCTGCTGTTACTGTAATGAAAGGCAGGTTTACGTTGGTTGTCTGTGAGGAGGAAAGCTCCTTCTTTGCCTTTTCTGCCGCTTCTTTAAGTCTCTGCAGAGCCATCTTGTCTTTTCTCAGATCTACGCCGTGTTCCTTTGCAAATTCGTCTGCAAGGTAGTTGAGGATTACATCGTCGAAGTCATCGCCGCCCAGGTGAGTATCACCGTTGGTTGCCAGAACTTCAAATACGCCGTCGCCCAGTTCAAGGATGGATACATCGAATGTACCGCCGCCCAGGTCGTATACCAGAATCTTGTGAGATCCTTCTTCTTTGTCAAGACCGTATGCCAGAGATGCTGCTGTAGGCTCATTGATGATTCTCTTTACATCAAGACCTGCAATTCTGCCGGCGTCCTTTGTAGCCTGTTTCTGTGCATCTGAGAAGTATGCAGGAACGGTAATAACCGCTTCTGTAACCTTTTCTCCCAGATAGCTTTCCGCATCGTTTTTAAGCTTTGTAAGGATCATGGCGGAAATATCCTGCGGTGTATAATCCTTACCGTCGATGGTTACTTTATAGTTTTCACCCATATGTCTCTTGATGGATGAAATTGTTCTTTCAGGATTTGTAACTGCCTGTCTCTTTGCAGTTTCTCCTACCAGTCTTTCGCCGTCTTTCTTGAATCCGACTACGGACGGTGTGGTTCTCATTCCTTCTGAGTTTGCTATAACTGTAGGCTCTCCGCCTTCCAGTACTGCTACGCACGAATTGGTTGTTCCTAAGTCAATACCTATTACTTTTGCCATTTTATTTTCCTCCTTGTTATCGTCGTCTTTAGTTTGCCACCTTGACCATGCTCGGTCTGATGACTTTATTGTTTAAAAGATACCCCTTCTGCAGCACCGCCGTAATCTTTCCGCTTTCATATTCTTCGGAATCTTCGGTCATTACTGCGTGGTGGAAGTTGGGGTCAAATTCATGACCCAGAGCTTCAATTTCAACAACTCCTGCTTTTTCAAGCACTCCCTGAAGCTGTTTAAAAATAAGGTTCATTCCTTCTACAAAGCTGTCGCCTTCGTTTCCTGCGTCGAGAGCTCTCTCGAAGTTATCTATTACATTAAGCAGCTCGCTTACGATTTTCTCGTTGGCGAATGCGTAAATGTCGCTTTTTTCCTTCTCTGTTCTGCGCTTATAGTTCTGAAAGTCTGCCATAAGTCTGAGGTATTTAGTGTTAAGAGCTTCTTCCTCAGGATCTTTTTCGTTTTTTTCTGCTTTTTCCGGCTTTTCCGCTTCTTCGGCTTCAGCCTCCGGGCCTTCGGTCTTTTCTTCCGGCTTTTCCGCTTTTGCCTCCGTCTCCGGTGCCTTTTCCTCTTCCTGAGCCTGCTGCTTCTTCAGTTCTTCATTGGCCATTTTTATCATTACCTCCGCTTTCAAGTTTGAATGTATCATTAAGATTATCTGTCAGATACTGAATAATGGATGTAACCTCGCTGTATTTCATACGAGTCGGACCGATTACTCCGATCTTACCTATGAGCTTGCCGTCCACATGATAGCTTGCCGTTATCAGGGAGCAGTCGTGAAGTATATCCTCAGGATTTTCTCCTCCGATGGTTACCACCATGCCGTCCTCTCTCTCGATAAGCTTCTTTGTAAGCTCCTCTTTCTGGCTGAGCATCTCCATAAAGCTCTTTGCCTTGGAAAGATCGCTGTACTCAGGGATATCAAATATATTTGTCAGGCCTTCCATATAAAGGTTTACATTGAGCATATCCTCCAGCGTCTTCATAAAGTTAGGCATTACATCCTCCGCCAGTCCGCTCATGGCCACTATATCAGTTTCAAAGTTGGCGATGATGTTGTTGGTCAGCGCCTGACTGATGGTCTTTCCCTTGTAGTTGTAAGTCATTGTCTTTGAAAGGAGCTGCAGCTTATCTTCAGTGTAAGGCACGCTCATGTGCACAGCCTTGTTGGAGACCTTGCCGCTTTCCGATACTATCATAAGTATGACCGTGTTTCCGTCAACAGGGATAAGGTTTATATACTTGAGCACATCTTCGTCCTTGTTGGGAGTAAGTGCAAAGCTGGTCAGATTGGTAATCTCGGAAAGTATGCTGGCTGCGTGTTCGATGGTCTTTTCGAACTCGTCTGCCGTAGAATGAAGTCTCTCCGCGATTATATTCTTTTCTTCCCTTGAGAGCTCCTTCTTTTCCATCAAAGCGTTTACATATAATCTGTACGCCTTGTCAGATGGCACTCTTCCTGCCGAGGTGTGCGGATGTGTAAGGTAACCCATTTCTTCCAGGTCTGCCATTTCGTTTCTGATGGTAGCCGGGCTGAAATCCAGTTCCGGTTTCTTAGAAAGAGTTCTGGAACCGACGGGCTCTGCAGTTCTTACATAGTCAGCGATAATGGCCTGTAAAATCTTCAGTTTTCGTTCGCTTAATTCCATGATTTCTCTTCCTTTCCGTTTTTGATTGTTAGCACTCTTGCTACTGGAGTGCTAAGCACTGTATATAATATACCCCTAACTATAGGTAAAGTCAACATTTTTTATGAATTTTTTTGTGTATTTTAGGTGAAAATTTTATGCACCGTTCTGACACCTTCTCATACCTTTCCCGTGCCCAGTTCAGACACGCTGTGAAACTCGTAACCCATGTCCTTCCACCCGTCTATGAGCTGCCCGAGAATCCGGCTGTTGGTCTTGGATGTGCTGTGAAGAAGCACTATTGCCCCGGGATGAATGCGCCGGTTCAAAAGGTTTATGGCTTCCGTTTCGTCGGGCTGATTATCCTGAAGCCAGTCTACATAGGCAAGGCTCCAAAACAGGGTAGTATATCCCATCCGACAGGCCTGCTCAAGGTTTTTCTCGCTGTATTTTCCCTGAGGCGGACGATAAAACCTGGGGAGCTCCTTTCCCACCGCCTCTTTGTATGTATTTTCAAGGTCTGTTATTTCTTTTTTGAAAGCCTCCTCATCGGCAATTGCCGACATGTCCGGGTGATGCATGGTATGGTTGCCTACGATATGACCTTCCGCCTCCATGCGCTTTACAATTTCAGGGTTTTCTTCAATGTAGTTTCCTACCAGGAAAAATGCCGCCGGCACTTTCTTTTCTTTTAATATGTCCAGAATTGTCTCCGTATAACCGTTCTCATAGCCTGCATCAAAGGTCAGATAGACGGGTTTGGGAGCATCCTTCTTATGGCTCCGGCCGCTTTCCCCACTTGCTCCGGCTATGTAGTAGGCATTGAACTTAGCCAGGTATTCCGGCGTGGCATTGCCTACAGGTGCTGCATTATCCTGCTGAAAAGACAGCCCCCAGTTGCCGTCGGCGGCAGTTTCTACGGCCTCCTGCTTTTCCTGTCCTTCTCCAAGAACACCCACGTGGCCGCCCGGGAGAATGTTGCTGACCGGTGCAGCCGTGGCAGCAATTATCATGGCCGCACACCCTACCCCGAGACTTACGCACATAACCGCTTTCTTCCAATCAATTTTAAACATAAAAATCACCTCACGATAGCTTATGAGATGATTTTGTCCTTTATTATCGGTTTTATATTTGTGGGCTGTCAGAGTCATTTATTCATTATTCGACATTTTTCGACACACCAATTCTGTCAACAATGAGCATTACAAGCAAAGCCCCTGCGGCTGTGGCTATGGTAGATACAAGAAGCATAAATGAAGGACCTGAAGCATCAAGCATTATGCCTCCAAGGACACTGGCCAGCACCGCTGAAACGGTAGTTGTCACCGTGTACACAGCCTGTCCCTTTACAGCCTCACCCTTTGCCATGACCTGGTTTATAAAGGAAAC
This sequence comes from uncultured Clostridia bacterium, assembly GCA_927797855.1. Classification (GTDB taxonomy): domain Bacteria; phylum Bacillota; class Clostridia; order Peptostreptococcales; family Anaerovoracaceae; genus SUG1106. The sequence continues at coordinate 25,267 of CAKMLH010000003.1, forward strand.
CATTGCAGGCAGGAACAGCCCGAAGGAAAAGGTCTGAAAAATATGGGCAATATAGATCATCGTCACACTTCGGGCTATATAAATGAGAAATATTTTCACAGTAAAGCAGATTGCCGCAAACTTGAGAATGGTCTGACAGGAAAACCTTCCTTCTATTTTATCAAAAAACAGCAGCGCCGGAATCTCCAGAAATGCCATAACCGACAGAATTCTTCCCATGTCCTCGCTGGTGCCGCCGACTCCCTCTACAATCTGAAGCATAAAGCTGTTAAGAACGGAGTTGCTGAAAAATACGCCTGCTACGGCAAGATTGAGAACCAGGAAAAGCTTGTTTCTTCTGGCAAAGAGAATAAGATCTATAGATTCGTCTTTCTCCGCTGCCCCGTCAGCAGGCAGAACTTCAGCCTGGGCCGGTCCTCCTTCAGAAATCATTTTATCAAACTGCTTCTTTGTTATAAAGAGACTGAGCAGCAGCATCGCAAGAACTATTTCTCCCGAAACAGGCAGAACATTCACCCCTTTTGCCTCTACAAGAGTTCCCAGGCAGGCGCATATTACCGCATAAGCAAAGGAGCCTACGCTTCTGCAAGCTCCGAAATTGATATGTACACCTGTTTCCTCCAGCTTGAAAGCAAGGGAGTTAAAGAGGGGCTGCAGAGTGGTCATCCATGCCATTATCAGCACATATACCACCCAGAGAGCTGCCGACTTTCTCTGCAGTATAAACAGCAGCAGCGTAAGAACCATAAGCAGCATGCCGGAAAGCTGGGTGACGCCAATGAGAGAAAGCTTCTTTGATCTGTCTGCCAGGTCTGCTATAAGAGGCTGCAGAAAAACAGCCAGAATGTTTCCCACTGCCAGAATCAGTCCTATTTCAGCATTGCTGTAGCCCTTGGCCAGCAGGAAGGCCGACGCAAAGCTTGCAGATATTCCGAAATACATCCAGTAGGTTCCGTGAATGCATCCATATTTTATGTTCAACAATTTCTCCATCTTATTGCTCCGAATATGTTTTTGTTCTTACTGCATTATATCACTTTGCGCCGGTTAATTCCACTGCAAATCTGTTATCCTCTCAACCGTTTCTGCAGCCAGTCTTTGCCGTCTACAAACCTTGATACTATGTAGGATACCACATAATCCCCCGATGAGTTTATCATGGTGGCAGGCGGATCCACCAGATTTCCGATGGCAACCAGAATCGGGAATGCCAGCTCCATCTGGGTAGGGAAGAATATTGAGCATATGATGTACTCGCCGATGTAACCGCCTCCGGGAACTCCAGACATGCCTACAGATGACAGAACGGCAACCAGAATAATCGGAATCAGCTGGCCCCAGGTCAGATCAAGACCGAATACTCCGAATACAAAGGCTATTTTGAGCACGCATGAGAAGCAGGAACCGTCCATATGCATTGTTGCGCCCAGCGGCACCACCATCTCAGAAACATCTTTTGAAATGCCTGTGGCTTCGGCCACTTCCATATTGGTGGGAATTGTGGCTACCGATGAACAGGTGCCCAGGGAAACCACAGCCGGTCTTGCGATATGCTTGAACATGGTCTTCACAGCACCGGGACCTCCGCCGAATCTTGCAAAGATCGGAAATGCGGTAAAGATATAAACGAAGCAAAGAGGATAATAAACCAGCATGGCTCTGCCGTAGGACTGGGTGATCATTGAGCCGTAATCAGCTACCAGACCGGCAAAGATTGCGAAAAACGCCACCGGAGCGTAGTAGGTTATAATCTTTACAAACTTGAGCATTACCGCCGTCAGTCCGTCGAGAAACCTTGTAACCGTTCCCTCTCCTCCCTCGGAAAGGTTTACCGCAAACCCGAAAAGCAGAGAGAAAACTATAAGAGGAAGCATTGCCCTCCTTGTCAGCAGTCCTACAAAGTCATTTGCCGTAAAGAAGTTTACCAGCATATCCGAAAGGGTTGCGTATTCACCCATTTCTTCCTTTGGTATCTCTTTCCACGCCTCAAGTACCGGCGGGAAAATCTTCATAAGAATAAACATTATAAATGCCGCTATGGCTCCGGTAATGACAAACACGGCCACAGTGGTTCCGAGAATTTTTCCCGCACGCCTTCTTGATTTCATGCCGGCAACAGAACCTGCAATAGATGCAAACACCAGCGGAACGACGATACAGAACATCATGTTTATGAATACCGTGCCGAAAGGTTTCAGCCATCCCGCAAAGGCCGGTGACAGCCATCCGGCTATACATCCGGCAATCATGGCGCCAAGCAGTATTGCCAAAAATCGATAATTTCTTGCAATTTCCTTGTTTTCCATAAAAATTTCCTCCTGACTGTTATGAGAATAACCTTGCTATAGCAAGTCTATTACAGTCAGGAGGAAAATATTACTTTATGATTCTTATACCGCTTTCAAGCTCTTTTTCAAACTCAACTCTGTGATGGAGGGTATAGAGTCCCGGGAACCCGCCGGTATGGATGAATATGATCTTTTCGCCGGGCTTTATTTTTCCGTCACGAACCATGTCAATTATGCCGGCAAAGCCCTTTCCCGTATAGCACGGATCCAGGAAAATCGCTTCCTTTCTGGCCATCAGGTATATGGCATCGCGGACTTCCTTACAAGGGTTGTTGTAGCCTCCGCGGGTATAGTCTTTCTGTATATCGAAATCCTCCCTTGAAGGGTCTATAGCCAGTCCGTACTTTTCTTTCATCTGGCCGAAATACTCTACGATCCGTCTTTCCTTGCTGCGCCCGAAAGGTGAAATGGAAATACCCGTAAGACGCAGAGGAGAGTTCTCATTTCTCAGCCCGCAGAAAAGGCCCATATAAGTACCCATGGAGCCTACGGATTCAATGACCCGGGCATCCTCAAGGCCCATTTCCTTTGCCTGTCTGTCAAGCTCCACGGCGCAGTCATAGTAGCCCAGTGCACCCAGCTCATTGGAACCGCCCATGGGGATGAAGTAGACTTTCTCTCCCTTTTCCTCGTACTCCTTTATAATCTCAGGGCAAAGCTCATCAAACTGCTCATCTTCGTCCCGCCCGTCATCGGCTTTCAGAATAAGATCACAGTCAAGTATTCTGTCCAGAAGAATGTTGGCGGAAACTTCTCCCGGATAGTCGTCAACAGCTATTATAGCGCATTTCAGCCCGTACTTTGCTGCCACTGCCGCCGTAAGTCTGCCGTGATTGGTCTGCGCGCCGCCTACTGTTATGAGCATGGTCGCACCCTTATCAAGAGCGTCCTGAACGAGATATTCCAGCTTGCGCAGCTTGTTGCCCCCTGCACCGAAAGGTGTCAGATCGTCTCTCTTCATGTACATTTCTATTCCCAGCTCCTGCGATATGTTTGGCAGGTACTGCAGGGGAGTTTCGTCCACCAGGTGAAGTTTTTTTACGCCAAAGGCCATTTTATAATCCTCCTTTTAACTATACGTCATTCCTTACGAGGTCCTCAAAGGATTCCCTCTTTACGGCCACGTAGCTTTCCCTTCCGCCTCTAAGCATTACGATAGGCGGTCTCGGCAGCTTATTGTAATTCGAGGCCATAGAGTAATTATACGCCCCTGTGGTGCAGACTGCAACAGTATCATAGCGCCCGATGCTTTCAGGCATCATCACATGCTCCTGAATGATATCTCCCGATTCACAGCATCTCCCTACGACAGAGCACTGGAAGTCACATTTCTCATCCATCTTGTTTGCCGGCAGGCAGGTGTAAGACGAACGGTAAAGTGCAAATCTCGGATTATCCGGCATACCGCCGTCGATGGATACATAGTTCTTGTATCCCGGAATTTTCTTCACAGTGCCGACAGTATAGAGAGTCATTCCGGCATCTGCAACTATGCTTCTGCCCGGCTCCATATGTATCTCAGGCATTTCAAGGTTCAGCCTCCTGCAGGTTTCCTTGATGGATGCTGCCACCTGCCCCACCTTGATTTCAATGTCAAGATACGGATCGCTTTCGATGTAACGGACGCCGTAGCCTCCGCCCAGGTCAAGTACCCTGGCTGTATAACCGTATTTATCTCTCATTGCAGCAATAAATTCCAGCATTACTACAGCGGCTCTTTCGAAAATATCCTCTCCGAAAACCTGTGAGCCGACGTGGCAATGAAAACCTTCCAGTAAGATGTGCTCCTGCTTAAGGGTGAATTCCACAATTTCGTCTGCCTGGCCTGTTTCAATTGGAGTTCCGAATTTGGAGTCCACTTTGCCGGTGGCAATAGCCTCATAAGTATGAGGGTCAATCCCCGGAGTAAGTCTTAAAAGCAGCTTCTGCTTTATTCCTCTGCGGGCAGCCTCCTTTTCTACGGCTTTAACTTCCTCAACATTATCAGCCACAAAATATCCTATGCCCTTTTCCATAGCATATGAAATATCTTCGTCTGTTTTGTTATTGCTGTGAAAATACGCATCTGAAAGGTCATATCCCGCCTTAAGTGCCACGTAGATTTCTCCCGATGACACAACATCTATTCCCATCTTTTCTTCAGTCATAATCTCGTAGATTTGTTTAAAGCAGTTGGCTTTTGAAGCATAAAGGAGCTGCGAGCCAGGTCCGAAATGTTTTTCAAAAGCGTGCTTATATATTCTGCACTTTTCACGAATTTTATCTTCATCGAGAAGATATAGCGGTGTACCGTACTTCTTTGCCAGCTCAACCGTATTCTGACCGGCAAAATACAGGACACCGTCTTTTACTGTTAAATTATCACAAATCATTATTTCACCTTTTCCTTTCATATGTTTATAAAATAATTTCCTCGTCTGTCACCTCTCCCTTTGCCACTATATTGGTAGGCCCGGTGAGATACAGATTCTTTATCTTGTCACTTTCTCTTTCCACGTCTATAAAAAGAGTACCTCCGGTCATATCCACCCTGACATGCTGCCCCGAAACCTTGTTCTGAAGAGTCAGAACAGTTACTACAGAGCCGGTGCCCGTTCCGCAGGCGTAGGTAAAGTCCTCAACGCCTCTCTCATATGTTCTCTCCAATATGTGATTTTCGCCGACAATTTCGTAGAAGTTAACATTGGCACCTTTAGGGTATCCTTCGTAAGATCTGAGTTTCCTGCCCAGCTCAAAGAGTTCTGTTTCGGGATAGTCTTTCAAGTTTGAGACAGGAACAACGCAATGAGGAATTCCCGGGTTTCCCAACTCAATATAGGAGCAGCTGTAAATCCTGCCGTCCATTTCTACGGGTTCATCAAGTCGAATATTGCAAGGATCATTGAGGCGGACACGATAAAGTCTTTTGTCTATTCTCTTCCCTATGACAACCCCTGCGGTTGTTTCCACTCTCTGCACCTTTCCAGACAGGCCATTCTCAAAGCCGTAACGGCATATGCATCTTGCTCCGTTTCCGCACATCTCCCCCATACTTCCATCGGAGTTGAAAAACAGCATGCGGTAATCAGCCGCTGAAGGATTGCTTGGTTTTTCCACCACCATAAATCCGTCAGCCCCTATGGAAAGATGCCTCTCACACAGCGTCTTTGCAATGTAAGGGAATTTTTCCCCAGGGATTTTCTCTTCCATGTTGTTGATAATGATGAAGTCGTTGCCGGCTCCGTTCATTTTCCAGAATCTCATTTCACACCTCTCATTTACATTTATTTAATTATGCTTTCACCATATTATATACATGTACTAAGGGAGCAAGAACAATGCAGGAAACATTGTTTTCGCCCATTAATTGAAAAGGCTGCAAAGCTTTGTGCTTTTCAGATTAAGCAATGGCTCTGTGGGTAAATTAGGCAATGGGTGGTATAATACAATATATGAAAACGCGAAAAGAAATAAATAAATGAAGAAGCGAAAATAAGGAGTATCAATATGGATAAAATTTACGATATGATTATCATCGGCGGAGGTCCCGGCGGATATACTGCAGCCCTTTATGCAGCCAGAGCCGGCCTTAAGCCCCTGATTATAGAAAAAATGTCTGCAGGCGGCCAGATGGCCCTTACAGATCAGATAGACAACTACCCGGGTTTTGAAGAAGGCATTGACGGTTTTTCTCTGGGTCAGAAGATGAAGCAGTCGGCTGAGCGTTTCGGCGCAAAGACAGAATCAGCCACAGTTCTCTCAGTGGACCTTAAGTCTGACCCGAAGGTTGTGAAGACCGCCAAAGAGACTTTCTACGGAAAAACAGTGGTAATCTCAACAGGTGCAGATCCGAGAGAACTGGGTGTTCCTGAAGAGAGGCAGCTCATAGGCCGAGGCATAAGCTACTGTGCTTCCTGCGACGGAATGTTTTACAGAGGAAAAACCGTTGTGGTTGTAGGCGGAGGCAACACTGCGGCAGCGGACATCATAGTTCTGAGCCGTATCGCATCTAAAGTCATTGTAGTTCACCGCAGGGATACCCTGCGGGCTTCCAAGATATATCACGAGACTCTTATGAAAACTCCAAATGTGGAATTTTACTGGGATTCAGAGGTTTCAGAAATTCTTTCCGGTGACAAAGTTACCGGAGTTTCAATACGCAGCCTTAAGACCGGCGAAAAAACTCAGCTGAGCTGTGACGGTGTTTTCGTGGCCATAGGCAGAAAGCCTGCTTCAGAGCTTGCAGCAGGTCAGCTTGACCTTGACGAAAGAGGCTATATCATAGCCGACGAATCCACCAGAACCAGCCTGCCCGGTGTATATGCCGTAGGCGATGTGAGAACCAAGGTTGTCCGCCAGGTGGTTACCGCCGCTTCAGACGGCGCCGTGGCCGCCCACTACGCAGAGGAATATCTGGCAGGGGGGTAATAGGGGTTATTGTGCAGAAGTCATGGGCTCCATTGCGCAGTGAATGTTGTACTAATCCTGGAATAACGAGTTTTTTACAACATAGCATGCCTGACATACATGAACACGTGCTTGAAACATGGTGGATGTTGTACTATTTCTTCAATCCGCTGGAATTATACAACGCAAATTATTATTCCGTTGTATAATCAAACGTTATCCTGCAATTATTACAACATTCCGGTCCATGGAAGACCCCCAAACGCTTTGGATAAGGTGTGATGTTGTAAAAAATGTCGTTTTTTCTTAATCAGAACTACATATTTTTTCATTTTCAGACCTCAATAATGTTCACATCATACTTTATGTCTTTTTCTTATTTGTGAGGAAAAGGGTCTTTGTCCTTACACCTTCGATCCCCTCGATAAAGCTGTCTGCCTGTCCGTGGTCAGGGCCGGCTCATGCTCCACTATTTCAAAGGGGATATTTAATTCATT
>CAKMLH010000004.1 GCA_927797855.1 uncultured Clostridia bacterium
ATAATTATCACAATTACCCGGACGGATATTCTTATATAAACTTTTGGGTATATTGTTTTTCAGACGAAAAAACAGGGGGCTGATGCCCCCTGCCACAGAGTATTTACCGGTTAAGGCTGTTAGCAGCAATTACAGAAAATAATTACCAGTAACAGGAAGAAGAATAACAAGCTGGTGTCGATTCCACCGCCTTCACCTAATAAACCACAAGTGCTTCCCATATTAACTCACCTACTTCTTTCATATTTTGAAATCTAAAATATATTCAGTTGTAGTATAGAATATGACAAAAAGCAAAATTGTGTTACGGCTTTTGATGTTTCTTTTTTATGTCATCGAGGAAAAGATTTATCTTGGAATGTCACCGCCGCTCAAGGCGTCATCGTATACTGCGCGGCTTCCTCCTATAAACTTAGGTCTCGTTCTGGCACACACCAGATTGGCTTCTCCGATTTTTTTAATTGCCAGTCTTACGGGAACTGCAACTTTTTTAAGCTGCATGCCTATTAAAGTATCTCCGATATCCATTCCCGCATCGGCTTTTATTTCTTCAACAGTCACAGGGCATCTGGCATGCTCGTACATGGTAGTTGCAAAAGAGCCCCCCGCATGAGGCTGAGGAACTGCATTGGCAATTTCCGTTCCCGGAAGCAGAGCTTCTTTTTCTACAACTACAGCCCTGTTAAGATGCTCGCAGCACTGGGCGGCAAGAAATATTCCCTTTGGCTCAAGAACGCTCATAACGCCCTCGTACACCGCCTGAGCCGCATTAATGTCGGAGCCCTTGCCTATTCTCTGCCCCATAATTTCGCTGGAGCTGCAGCCTACTACAAAAATGTCGCCCTTCTTCAGCCTGGCTGTCTTTACAAGTTCTTCTGCAGCAGTCTTTGCCTGCTGCCTGATGTCTTCATATGTAAAATTCATCTTCTGTGCCTTCTTTCGTTTATAACTAAATCTTCCATGAATTCAGATATTTTTCCTGTTCAGGTGTCAGCTTGTCAATTTCGATTCCCCACGCGGCAAGCTTTCTGCTTGCGATTATGTTGTCCATTTCCTCAGGAATATTGATAAGATGATTACCCAGCTTCTCGTGATTTTCCCTTATGTATAGAGCAGCCATGGCCTGAACGGCAAAACTCATGTCCATAATCTCTGCGGGATGTCCGTCTGCAGCAGCAATGTTTACAAGTCTTCCCTCTGCAATGACATTTACCCACTTTCCGTTAGGAAGCTTATATCCCATGATGTTTTTGCGGGCTTCTTTCTTCTCCACGGCGGCCTTCTCAAGGCCTTCCATGTCAACCTCACAGTTAAAGTGTCCCGCATTGGTAAGAATTGCTCCGTCCTTCATGGTAAGCATATGATCAACTGTAATAGTCCATGCGCAGCCGGTAGCCGACACGAAAATGTCGCCTAAAGGTGCTGCCTTTTCCATCTTCATCACATCAAAGCCGTCCATCTTAGCCTCGATGGCCTTTACCGGGTCAATCTCAGTTACGATGACCTTTGCTCCGAGAGCTGCCGCTCTCATAGCTATGCCTCTTGAGCACCAGCCGTAGCCCACTACAACCACAGTCTTAGCCGCGATAATAAGGTTGGTGTTTCTCATTATGCTGTCCCATGTGGACTGTCCCGTGCCATACCTGTTGTCAAAGAGATGCTTGCACTTTGCATCGTTTACAGCCATCATAGGGAACTTTAAAAGACCTTCTCTGTCAAGAGCCTTAAGTCTGATTATGCCTGTTGTGGTTTCCTCGCAGCCGCCCCAGACCTCTTCAGCAAGATCGGGCCGCTTTTCGTGTATCATGGAAACCAGGTCGGCCCCATCGTCGATAATGATGTTAGGCTTATTTTCAAGACACATTTCGATATGTCTGTCGTATTCCTCCTTAGTGGCTCCGTGGTATGCGAAAACCTTAAGACCGCTGTCTGCAAGGGCCGCTGCCACATCATCCTGAGTGCTGAGCACATTGCTTCCCGTTACTGACATATCAGCTCCGCCGGCAGCCAGCACCAGACAGAGATAGGCTGTCTTTGCTTCAAGGTGCACGGAAAGGGAAATTTTCACTCCCTCAAAAGGTTTAGTCTGCCTGAACTCTTCCTCAAGCCCTCTGAGGAGAGGCATATTGTTCCTTACCCATTCAATTTTCTGGTGGCCGGATGGCGCCAGGGTTATATCTCTTACTTCGTAATTCTGCATTTTTTCTTCTCCTTATTCTACGGTTACGGATTTAGCTAAATTCTTCGGCTTATCAATATTGCAGCCCCGCTCCTTTGCCACATAGTATGCGAAAAGCTGCAGGGGCACTACGGAAAGCAGAGGGGTGAGCTCATCGCGGCAATATGGTATGTATATTACCTCATTGCTCTGAGCCTCAATGCTGCGGTTTCCCTCTTTGGCCACGGAAAGCACGTGGGCTCCTCTGGCCTTTATTTCCTGAATGTTTGAAATCATCTTTTCGTAAAGGTAATCCTGAGTAGCCAGTGCCAGCACAAGAGTACCCGGCTCCATAAGTGCTATGGTGCCGTGCTTAAGCTCACCGGCGGCGATTGCAAAGGAATTGATGTACGATATTTCTTTAAGCTTGAGAGAGCCTTCAAAGGCTACAGCTGAATCAAGGCCTCTTCCGATGAAGAATACCTGATCCCGGTTATATAATATCTTAGCAAGAGCCTCTATTTCACCTGTCCTTTTGAGATAGCCCTCAAGCTTTTCAGGTATTTCATAAAGCTCTCTGATAAAGTCACGGTAGAATCCTTCTGACAGGGTTCCCCGCTGTAGTCCCATGTAAAGTCCCAGGAGGTACATGCAGGTCAGCTGAGTTGTGTATGCCTTTGTTGAGGCAACGGCAATTTCCGGTCCGGCCCATGTGTAAAATACATCGTCGGACTCTCTTGCCACAGAGCTGCCCACAACGTTTACCACGCTGAGAACTCTGGCTCCTTTTCTTTTAGCTTCTCTGAGGGCCGCAAGAGTATCAAGTGTCTCTCCCGACTGGCTTATTGCAATAAACAAAGTTTTTTCGTCCACCAGTGGGTCACGGTATCTGAACTCTGAGGCAACATCTACCTCTACGGGAATCTTCGCAAATTTTTCTATTATGGTCTTGCCCACAAGGCCTGCATGGTAGGCAGTTCCGCAGGCAACTATATATATTTTGGAAAAACGGTTCAGTTCTTCCCCGGTAAGGGAAATCCCGTCCAGCTTTATCATTCCATTTTCATCAATACGGCGGTTTACGGTTTCCCTGATGGCTTTAGGCTGCTCAAAGATCTCTTTAAGCATGAAATGTTCATAGCCTTCCTTCTCTGCAGCATCCACATCCCAGGTTACATGGAAAACCTCCCTCTTTACAGGATTTCTGTTTTCGTCGAAAATCTTTACGCTTTCAGGGGTTACTACTACCATCTCACCGTTTTCGATGAGATAGATTTCCTTGACATATTTAAGAAGGGCAGGGATATCGGAAGCAATAAAATTGCTGCCCTTTCCAAGACCTGCAATAAGGGGTGCGTCCTTTCTTACGGCCACCAGTTTGTCGGGATCGTCGGAGGAAATGGCCACAATGGCATAGGCTCCTCTCATGCGCCCCATAGCCTTATATACAGCATCTTCGAGGCAGTCACACTCTTTCATGTAAAGGCTGATCAGATGTGCCACCACCTCAGAATCAGTTTCGGACTTGAAATGCACATGGTGCTTTTCAATGAGTTCTTCCTTCAGCTCCACAAAGTTTTCAATGATACCGTTGTGGACGATTGCCACCTTTCCGTCCTCGCTGGCGTGAGGATGAGCGTTGACATCCGAAGGCGCCCCGTGGGTTGCCCAGCGAGTATGTCCTATGCCCGTATGGCTGTAAAGGTTCTGCCCTGCAATAAGATTTTCCAGGTTTTCTATTCCCCCCACATGCTTCTTTATTTCTATTTTCCCGTCAATAAGCAAGGCGATTCCTGCCGAATCATAGCCGCGATATTCAAGTTTTTTCAGACCGTCTATGATAATGTCCCTGGCATTATCCCTGCCTGTATATCCTACAATACCACACATAACTTACTCCCTTTTTGATTGTTTTTAATTGTTCTTAATTCTACTTAAATTTACTTTCTATTAAATGGGCCAGTTCCTGAGCCAGTTCTTTTATCTGCTCTGTATCGCGTCCCTCAAGCATTACTCTCACAAGAGGCTCCGTGCCTGACGGCCTGATGAGTACTCTTCCTGAACCCTTCATCTTTTCTTCGGTTTTTCTGATAGCTTCAGCTATTTCAGGATCCTTGTCATAGGTTTTCTTGTAATCGTTGTTGATTTTTGCATTTACAAGCACCTGCGGATAGATGACAACTTCGTCGGAAAGCTCCGATACTTTTCTGCCGCTTTTAAGAACCGCCTTCACAAACTGCAGGGAGGAAAGAATTCCGTCACCTGTGGTGGTATGCTCGAGAAAGATTATATGGCCCGACTGCTCACCGCCGATTACGCAGCCTGTTTCCAGCATTCTTTCAAGGACGTACCTGTCGCCTACGCCGGTTACGTCTACGGAAATATTTTCCGCTTCCATGGCCTTATGAAAGCCGATATTGCTCATTACCGTAGCTGTTACCCTGTTATCTTTAAGGCGTCCTTCTTCTTTAAGCATCTTTGCGCAGATTGCAATGGTCTTATCACCGTCAAGGATTCTGCCCTTTTCATCTGAAACCATAAGTCTGTCAGCATCCCCGTCAAAGGCAAGGCCGATGAAAGCCTTTTCCTTTACCACTCTTTCCTGGAGTTTTTCGGGATGAGTTGATCCGCAGCCGTCATTGATGTTAATTCCGTTTGGGCTGTCGCCTATTGTTACAACTTCCGCACCCAGGCTTTCGTATACGCGGCGTGCCACTTTGTAGGAAGCACCGTTAGCACAGTCCAGAACCACTTTTTTTCCGTCCAGGCGAAAATCCGCTGTTGCAATGAGATGATCCCCGTAAAGCTCAGCGGCACTTTCCTCCGCCTCCAGACACTTACCGATGAGATCTCCTGTAATGTGGCTGTTGACATCTATACTGCTTATAATTATATCTTCGATTTTTTCCTCCAGAAGGTCATCCAGCTTGAAGCCTTCCGAATTGAAGAATTTTATTCCGTTGTATTCAAAGGTGTTGTGGGAGGCACTGATGACTATTCCCGCATCAGCCTTATAGTACCTGGTAAGGTATGCAACTGCCGGAGTGGGAATCACACCGGCTTTGATTACATTTCCGCCTACTGCAAGTATTCCTGCCGTCAGAGCGTTTTCAAGCATGTCTGCCGACACCCTGGTGTCCTTTCCGATGATTATAGTAGGCCTGCTGTTCTCCTTGCTGAGCACGAAGGTTCCCGCCTTTCCAAGGTTAAATGCCAGTTCCGGGGTAAGCTCCTTATTGGCTATTCCTCTCACCCCATCGGTTCCGAAAAGTCTTCCCATACTTTTACCTCAATTCTGTAATTTATAAAGCTGCGTCATCCGTCTTATTCAATGATGACTTTTATTTCACTAGGATTGTATTCTATTTCCAGGCCTTTATTCTCACAAACGCATTTAAGATCAACCATGTGGGCTCCTGCGGTCAGCCCTTCCACATTGGCATAAAGCCTGAAATCATCTTCTGAAATCTGTTCCACCACCTCGGCTTTGCCCGAAATTCTCACCTTTACCTTTACATTTTCCAAAGTAATAACAGAGTCCTCATCCACGCCGGTAAGAACGATGTCATTTTCCGTAAAATCAAAGGTTTTGGTTGCTACTCCGGTGACGGTTATCTTTGCCTGAAGATGCTGTGAATCCGTGGCAACTTCTATTCCTTCAGGCAGAAGCGGCTCCAGATCAATGGTGGTATCCTCAAAAATATCCGATATATCCACAGGCTTGCAGCTGATTGAATCAACACGTGACAGGTTCTCGTCTGTTCCTTTTATTGTAATTGTCTTTGGAAGGGAAATATCTCTGTCAATATATGTGCTCTGATTCCCTGTTACCGGTACATTAAGGCGCACGGTCTTTTTGTTGTGCATTATGGTTGTGACAGATATGTTGTCGTATTCCGGAGTCAGATTTTCAACTTTATTTCCTCTGCTGTCCACAGGTACAAGCTCCAGGCTCAGAGATTTAAGTGAATTCCCCACCTTTGAGGCATCAAGGGTGGCATTGAGAGCCACAACGCTTTTGACAAGAGTCTCAGCCCCCTTTACTTTCACCTTATCATTGCTCACCTGCACTATATACGGCTCGCTGTCATCACTGGTCTGGTTGGTTATAACCACATTAACAGGTTTTTCTTCTTCCGTCAGACGGTCTACCACAACCTTGACCTTCTGGCTGCTTATGCTTTTAACCTCAACGTTTTCCGGTTTCTCCACCGTCAGCTTGACAGTATTCTCTCCTTCTTTAAGTCCTTCCAGATCTGCGGTTATTTTGAAATCCTTTTCCGTTACTTTATTTTTAACTGTTCGCTGACTGGTATAGGTAATGTTCACCGTCTCCGTCGGATTTTCAAGCACCACAAGGCCGCTGTCCGCAAGAGCCTGTGCATTTATGTAGTTTATCGGAATATTTCTTATGGTATCGCTGTATGAGGAGTTATCATCTCCAAGCACATAGGCCCAGAGACATATGGCTGCAACGAGGGCGATGACAAGATTCACTTTATTGTTTTTCAGCATTTTTTACCCCCTTGCTTGACACCCTTCAGCATTGATGAGATTTTTTCTCCGAAGGTCTTCTTGGTTTCCTCCAGGTATATGCTGTACAGCATCTTTTCAATATTTTTGGCATCGAGAAATCTTGTAAGCTTTCCGTTCTGTGCTGTGGAAATAATCCCCGTCTCTTCAGATACTATTATTACAAGGGCATCGGAATTTTCAGTAATGCCTATTCCTGCCCTGTGCCTTGTACCCAGCTCTTTGTTGAGATCCTTGTTCTGTGTAAGGGGCAGTACGCATCCCGCTGCGTAAAGTCTGTCTCCCCTTATAATCAGCGCTCCGTCATGAAGAGGTGCCCCTTCATAAAATATATTTCCTATCAGCTGTGCTGAAACGGCCGCATCTATGACGGTTCCCGTCTCTGCAATATCGTTAAGTGAAATTTCCCGCTCTATTACAATAAGCGCTCCCGTCCTGGAGGAAGACATGGTATCCACAGCCTCTACAAGCTGGCCCACCATGTGCTTTGCTTCATCCTTGTCAACTTCCGTAAGCACATTGCTCAGCTTGCTCCTTCCCAGGTATTCAAGCCCCCTTCTCAGTTCAGGCTGGAAAATTACCACAATGGCAATAAGTCCTACCGTCATTACTCCGGAAAGAATCCAGTGAAGTGTGTACAGCTGAAGCACTTTTGAAAGTACTGTTATGATTACAAGCACCAGGAGACCTTTGGCAAGCTGCTCAGCTCTCGTCTCCCGTATGAAATCCAGAAGCTTGTAGATGATGAACGTAACAATCAGAATATCCAGTATGTCTGTAATTCCAATACCTGAAACTATGTTTTCAAAGAAATGTTCCATAAATCTCATTCTCCCATAATTACTCAATTATATTCTACTTGAAAACCTTGTTATTTTCAAGGGGATAGTGTGATTTTTAGCGTGTCGGAATCACATTATATCGTTGACATGGCTTTGCAGATATTCTGTAATTTCCCTGAATATGGGAAGTGCCGTGGCAGAGCCTGACACACCGTCCTCAGCAAATACTGTAATTACAAGGCGCTTTGCTGCGGCACTTTCTGTTTCTCCTCCATCCGGTAAATTGACATCACAAAAACCCGTAAACCAGCAGTCCTTTACTTCCCTGCCCCTGCAGGAAGCCTCCGCGGTACCGGATTTGCCCCATACGGCCATGGTCCAATCCGGATAAAATCCGGTACCGCGGGTCATTACGCCGCCCATCAGGTCCTGCAGCGTTTCTGCAGTCTGCGGCGTAATGACCTGCCGCCGCCCCTCAAGGCCTTCTGATGAGGCCGGCACGGCCTGGGACGCGGACACGGCCCCCTGTTCTGCCAGCAGCTGAAGGGGCACGTCATTTCCTCCCTGTGCAATAATTCCGGTCATACGGGCAATCTGCAGGGGTGTGGCAAGAAGCTGTCCCTGGCCTATGGAAATGTTTGAAATATCCTGCAGTGCCGTGGTTTCTTCGTCAGGCACAAAGCCGGTATTCTCTTCCGGAAAGTTCTCCAGTACTGCTGACCCCAATCCCAGTTTTTCGGCGGTTTCCAGTATTTTTTCCGCACCCGTGTCTCTTCCCAGCTGAGCAAAATAACAGTTACAGGACTTGGCCATGGCCTCATACATGTCTATTTCACCATGGCCTCCCTCCGGTGCCGTTGAGCATGATATGCTTATTCCCTCAATCCGGGTTTCACCGGTACACCGATATTTCTGTGACGGTGTGCACACACCGTTTTCCAGGGCAGCAGCTGCTGTTACAAGCTTAAAAACCGAGCCGGGAGGGTATGCAGCCTGGAGGCTTTTATTAATAAGGCAGTCACTGTCTGCTGATATGTTTTCCGAAATATAGTCTGAAATCCTGTTGGGATTAAAGGTCGGCACAGACGCCATAGCCAGCACCTGCCCGCTGCCGGAATCCGTCACTATGCAGGCTCCGGAACTTATTCCCTCAAGGAGAGATTCACATTTTTTCTGCAGTCCCAGCTCCAGTGATGTCACCACTGAATTGTTTTCCGGCACATTATTATCATATCCCTTAATATAAGGTGCCCATCCTTTCAGGATGTTTCCGGCGGCATCGGCTCTTATGACAAGCTTCCTGCTGTCAGCCTTCAGTATCTGTTCAAAGAGGTATTCCAGACCTGAAACACCTCTCTTTTCCGACTGGTTGAGATACCCCACCAGATGACATGCTGTCTGGGAGTCGGAATACCTTGAGGGGCTTCTGAACACGTATGCTCCGCAGCAGGACTCAAGTTTTTCGTTTATTTCCTCCATGTAGTTTTCAGTCCTGTAAACAAGGTATTGGGAGTCTGAGGAAGCGATCTGCCGCGCGCCGAGCTTCTCCAGAAGCCTCTCTCCTTCAACGGTGAGATTTCCCTTTTTAATGATGTAATAATACTGATATGTGCCTCCTGTTATAGGCTTCATATTTCTGTCGAAGATTCTGCCTCTCGTATCCATGCCTTCCAGGGTAATTTCATACTGAGAAACCGCTGCTTCAGCCAGATCGTCGTGACACATTATCTGGATATAAAAAAGGCGGCACAAAAGTCCGGTCAGTAGTACGGCAAAAAATACCATCGCCGTCACCAGCCTTTTTTTATTGATGTTTTCCCCGCTTCGAACCTTAAAGCTGATTTTTTTCATAAAAAAACCTCCGACGGTAGTTTCTCCGTCAGAGGTATTTTTCATTCATAATGTGACCTGGCTGCAGATATAGTCAACAACCTGATCAATGGTCATGTGGGTGCTGTCGATTTCTTCGGCATCTTCGGCTTTTCTCAGAGGATTCAGCGCTCTGGTTGAATCGTTATGATCCCTTTCGATTATCTGAGCAAGTACCTTGTCATAATCGCTTTCCTGACCTTTTTCCTGCATCTCCTTGTAGCGGCGCAATGCTCTTTCCTCCGGAGAGGCTGTAAGAAAGTACTTATACTCTGCATCTGTCAGCACATTGGTTCCGATATCCCGGCCGTCCATAATTACGCTTTTTGTCTTTCCCATCTTTCTCTGAAGCTCAACCAGTTTTGACCGTACAGGAGCAAGGGCCGAGCAGTCCGAAGCCGCTTTTGAGACCTCCGGCGTCCTTATGAGGCTGTCTACAGCCTGTCCGTCAAGAATCACTCTGCCTCCGGCAAAATCGATTTCCGTTTCCGCCAGCATATCCAAAAGAGCCTGGCTGTCCTCCATGGCAAGACCCCGTGAAAGCATCTTAAGGCCTATAGCCCTGTACATGGCTCCCGTATCTATATAATCTATTCCCAGCCGTCTGGCCACTGCCTTTGCTATGGTAGATTTTCCCGCTCCGCTGGGCCCGTCGATTGCAATTCTGAAAATTCTGTCAGCCATTTATTTATCCTGCTTTCCTATGAGTTTCTCTATCTCTTTGATGAAAGTATTCACATCCGTAAACTGGCGGTAAACAGACGCAAAGCGCACATAGGCAACCTCATCCACCTTTTTCAGCTGATCCATGATGAGTTCTCCGATGTAGGTGCTTTCCACTTCCCTTTCCATACGGTTGTTAAGCTCCCTTTCCACGTCGTCTACAATCTGCTCCATACGGGCCATGGAAACAGGTCTCTTTTCACATGCCTTTATTATGCCGTTAAGCACCTTCTGTCTGTCGAAAACTTCCCTGCGGTTATCCTTTTTTACAACCATGAGGATGGTCTCCTCCACCTTTTCATAAGTTGTAAAGCGTTTGTTGCATCTGTCGCAGCCGCGTCTTCTCCTTATGGCATGTCCCTCTTCTGTAGGACGGGAATCTATAACTTTAGTGTCAGGGCTGTCACAATACGGGCATTTCATACTTTCATACCTCACTTTCCTGTATTTACCTTTACACTATACCACATCTTGTGGCCCCAAGTCTACTAAAATCACATCATCCCCTACGGTTTTTACCTTTTCCCACTTTATGAGTATGTCGTTCTCTCCCCGTCCGAACCAGCCGAGAATGCCCTTTCCCCCGGGGATAACTATTCCCCCGATAACCCCCTCTTTGGGGTCAACCTCAATGTCGCTTACAAATCCTATGCTCTTTCCATCAAATATGTTTATTACCTCTTTATTTTTAAGTTTATCCGTGCTCAGCATGCCTTGTCCTCCTGTTTTTCTCATACATATAATGATGATATATTATATTCTGTCATCAGGAAAATATGCCGGAAAACAGTCTTACCTGTCAGCCACCACCTTGTAGTACGCCCTTGAGGTTATAAGGTATGATGCCACATAGAACAGGGCAAAGGCTGCGAAAGATATTAGTGTTATCACCATAAGCAAAGACGTGTTGCTTATCATAAAGGCCCTGAGCATCAATGCGATGATAGGAAATGCAAAGGCCATATGAACGCCCGCTCCCAGAAGAGGAATAAAGAATACCGTAAGCACCTGGGAATTGATAGTTTTCTTTACTTCCTGCCTGCTCATACCTACCTTCTGCATGATGTCAAATCTGTCTTTATCATCATAGCCCTCTATTACCTGTTTGTAGTACATTATAATTACAGCTGCACCCATGAAGAGAATGCTCAGAAGGATTCCCAGGAAAAACAGTCCTCCGTAAAGTCCGTAGACATCTCCGGAATCGGCTCTGCTTCTTACAGAAAAGTCCAGTCCCATGTGTTCTGAATCTTTTCCATAGGTTCCCTCATAATCATCGGATT
Source organism: uncultured Clostridia bacterium (assembly GCA_927797855.1). Taxonomy (GTDB): domain Bacteria; phylum Bacillota; class Clostridia; order Peptostreptococcales; family Anaerovoracaceae; genus SUG1106. The sequence continues at coordinate 11,349 of CAKMLH010000004.1, forward strand.
TCACCGTAAAAATTCTGTCCTGTATTTCATGTAAGCGGTCTGGTTCCAGGATTCTCTCACCGCTGCCGGATGTAACATCAAAGGCTCTGTAGGCAGCAAGACCCGGCCTCGGGAATCCGGTTATCTCAGCTTCCTTGTCCATTTCATGATAAATACCGAGAAGCACATCCTCATCTGCCGTAACTATATAAAGGCAGTCACTCATGTTTGCCGCATCTTCTCCGCACATCACAAGGTCGTCCGCATTTCCGGCCACTTTGAATTTTTTCTCCCCGAAGCTGATAACAGCCTTGTCGTAGCTGATCCCTTTGCCATATACCAGCACCTGATCAGTATCCAGAAGAGCCTTCTTGCCGAAGTTTCTGTTGTAGTCATCTGCGGTAATTACGGTCACTGCTGTAACATCTGTGTTTCCGTTAAAGGCCGCACAGGTGAAATTCGTTCCTTCAGGTTTTGCGTAGAAGTCGCAGAGGCTGTAGGTTATTTCCCCTGCCGGCTTTACCTGTTCATCCTTTAAAGCATCTGCAATCAATCTGTCAATATCCTCTGAGACAGCATGAAGAGTATCCCCATCAGATCCGAAGGTTCTGCATGTCACTTCCAGATCTCTCGGAAAGTTGGTTTCAATAGCCTTGTCTGCCCCTATATAAAGGCATGCCGTAGACGAAATCATTACCAGGACCATGGTGGCAAGGATGCATATGCTGGCAAGTCCCGCACCGTGCTTTTTCATCCTGAACATCATAGATGAGGTGGAGATGAAATGGTTTGTCTTATAGTAATAATTATTATTCTTTTTCAGCACGGAAAGGAGAGCGACGCTTCCTGAAATCATACACATGTATGTTCCTGCAATTACCAGAATAACCGCAAAGAAAAAGAAAGTTATTGCCTCAAGAGGATTTTTTACCGCCAGTGCGATATAATAGCCTGCTGCCAGTGAAGCAACGCCGGCAACAGCAAGAACATAATTGGCACGAGGCTTTTTCTCTCCCTTTTTCGAGCTGTATAAAAGATCGATTGTATTAACCCTGTAAATCTCAATTACGCTTTTAACGTAAATTACTCCAAATATACCTGCGAACAAAGCAGCTGTCAGAATTATTGCCTTGAGGCTGATGCTGAAATCATAATTGATTCCCCCTCCCATCATCCTCAGGAGCGCCACCTGAGCCAGCTTTCCGAAGACGAGTCCCGAAACAAGCCCCAGCACTGTACTTTCCGCCCACACAATAATGGTCTCCCACGCCAGAACTCCTGCAATATGCCGTTTACCCAGTCCGAGCACATTGTAAAGTCCCAGCTCTGTCTTCCTTCTTTTCATAAGAAAGCTGCTGGTGTAAAACAGGAATATCACAGCAAACAATCCTATGACGATACTTCCCAGCTTCAGTATCACGGAAACAGAACCTCCGCAGTAAAAGTTCAGCACGTCAGGGTCATAAGACAAGCTTGCTATTATATAAAACATCATTACCGTTCCTACACAGGCAAAGATGTAGGGAGCATATATTTTTCTGTTTTTTCTTATATTGGTCAGTGCCAGCCGTGCAAACAATCCTCCCTTCATTGCCTTTCACCGCCATTCTCTGCCTCTCTGACCCTTTTGGCTTCAATGCCGGCATCGACCATTGTCAGGGTGTCGGAAATCCTTGAAAACATCTCTTCGTCGGTGCATGTTCCTCTGTAGAGCTGGTGGAAAACCTCTCCGTCCTTGATAAAAAGTACCCTGCCTGCCTTGCTGGCCGCCTTGTTGGAATGGGTCACCATCAGAATGGTCTGCCCTGACTTGTTAATCTGTCTGAAAATATCCAAAAGCTCGTCTGCTGACTTTGAGTCCAGAGCACCTGTAGGCTCATCGGCAAGAATCAGCTCCGGATTGGTGATGACCGCCCTTGCCACGGCCGTCCGCTGCTTCTGCCCTCCGGAAATTTCATAGGGATATTTTTTCATAATATCACTTATTCCAAGGCCCTCCGCAATGGGTTTCAGCCGCTCCCTCATCTCCGGATACTTCTTTCCGGAAAGAACAAGAGGAAGAAAAATATTATCCATTACAGAGAAATTATCCATGAGATTGAAGTCCTGAAAAACAAACCCCAGATGTTCACGCCTGAAGGCGGCTATGTCCTTCTCTCTGATGCGGGAAAGGGTCATTCCCTTTAAAGTCACCTCTCCGCTTGTGGGCTTATCAAGAGACGCTATAATATTAAGAAGTGTGGTCTTTCCTGAACCGGACTCGCCCATTATAGCCACAAATTCTCCTTCCTCCACTGTAAAGGAAACATTTGAAAGAGCCTGTACTTTGGCCCCGCCGAACCTTGTGGTGTATATCTTCTTTACATTGCTAACTTCAAGTATAGTCATTTTATCCCCCCTCTTCGGGTCCCCTTTCTTTTATTGTTATTGTGTTTTTTTTCTCAGCAATTTAACAGTAACAAAAAAGGAAATGGTCTGCCATTTATTTGGCTTACATTTCCTCAGTATAATCTTACATTTTTGTAAGGCTGCCCATTTCAATGGCAATGGCAGTTCCCTGTCCGCACACAGACTCAGCGCTTATGGTGCATCCGATTTTATCTGCTATGCGCCGGCAAAGATAAAGGCCGATGCCGGTGGACTTCTTATCAGCTCTGCCGTTATATCCGGTAAAACCCTTTTCAAATATGCGCGGCAGATCCTCAGGTGCTATTCCCATTCCCGTATCTCTTATTACAATTGCAGTCCGGCCCTCCGATGGCTCTCCTTTTTTCACTTCAATTGTGATCTCTCCCTTTTCTGTGTACTTCAGAGCGTTGGACAGCACCTGTTCCACAATAAAGCACAGCCATTTTTCATCTGAAATGACAGTAACATCCGTACCTTCATATATCAGCCTGTTCTTTGTTCTGATAAACTGGGAAGCATACTTTCTCACGGCCTGCCTGATTATCTCGTCAAGACTGCATGGCTTAACCACGTAGTCGCTGCCCCCGTCAAGACGAAGATAACAGAGCACCATTTCCACATATTGTTCTATCCTGAACAGCTGGTCGGATATCTCCCTCATTGCAGGGCTGTCCGGCTCAGTCTGAATAATCAGTCTCATTGCAGCAATGGGTGTTTTTATCTGATGAGCCCATATAGTGTAATACTCTGTCATTTCATCAAAGCCCCGGCTGTTTTCAAAGGCAAGCTTCATTCTGTCATCAAATGACGCTTTAATAATAGAGGTGTAGTCTTCCTCAATGAGGTTGTGCGGCTGGGGCAGATGGTCCATTGTCTCCTCAATTTCTTTCTCCGCCAAGGAAAGCAGCCTATGCTTTTCACGAAACCGGGAATAATCCCAGGCAGCCAGACCGCCTCCGATGAAAGTGCAAACAACAAGGCCGTAAAACACCGGTCTTAAATCCACACCGAAAATCACCATAACCGTCACCATGGATACTGCAAAAACGGCCAGAAGTATAAGGCTTTTGATATGAGTTTTCATGTATTTTACAAGCATATGTAGCCCATACCCTTTCTGGTGGTTATAAAGTCCCTGAGCCCTGCCGCTTCCAGCTTCCTTCGGAGTCTTGTAACATTTACAGTCAGAGTGTTCTCGTCTACAAAGCTGTCGGTGGCCCAGAGTCTCTCCATGAGAGTTTCCCGGCTTACCACCTTTCCCTTGTTTTCAAGGAGAGTAAGAAGGATCCGGTATTCGTTTTTAGACAGCTCAATAGTCTGTCCTCCATAAGTCATGCTGGCATCCTGAGTGCTGAGAATGGCTCCTCTGTGTTCTATGATTCCTGTCTGTCCTGCAAAGTCATAGGTCCTGCGAAGAATTGCCTGCACCTTAGCCGTCAGCACGTTCAGGTCAAAGGGTTTTTCAATAAAATCATCTCCGCCCATGTTCATGGCCATAACTATGTTCATGTTATCAGAAGCAGAAGAAATAAATACTATGGGAACTTTAGACACTTTTCTTATCTCGCTGCACCAGTGATAACCGTTAAAAAAAGGCAGGGAGATGTCCAGAAGGACGAGCTGCGGATTGAACTCCGCAAACTCCTCCATAATGTTTCTGAAATCCTCTGCCATGCGGGCATTGAAGCCCCATGCCTCTATATGACTTTTCATAGCTCGGGCTATAGTTCTGTCATCTTCCACAATAAAAATGTTATACATAGCCTTGGCTGCCTACTTCTGGTTCTTTGAAAGTCTGTCGTAAATTGAATCAAGCACTTCCTCAAGGAACAAATTAAGCTTTAAAGAGTGCTGCTGTTCTGCAAACTCCTCAACGCTCATTCCTGCAGCTTCCTCAAAACTTTCGTCGTCAGTGTAGCCGTAGGCCTCCCTTATACTGTCAAGCTGCTCCTGATAGTCCTTCTTGGAAACCTTTACGCCTTCCTTTTCCGCGGCGGCGTATACGGTCATCTCAGTTTTTACAATCTCCTCTGCGAAAAGCTTCAGCTCCTCGTTATACTGCTCTTCATCGTAGCTGAAATACTGCTCGAGAAAGTCTGCCCACTCAAGACCCTGCTGCTTGGCTGCAGCCTTGTATCTTTCGTCTATAAACTTCACCTTGGCATCAACCTCTTCTGCAATAGGCTCCGAAATTTCAGTTTCGGCCTGAATCTGATCCCAGAGTTTGTCCTTGATCTCGTAAAGCTGATCCTCGGTTTCCTGTTCTTCAAGCTGCTTTGCCATGTACTTTCTGTATTCATCTACAGTCTTCACATCGCTGTGTTCCTTGACAAAATCATCCGTCAGCTCTGCGGGAACGTCTACCATCTTGGCATTGACAGTTACCACAAAGGTTACATCTTTGCCTGATAGAGTTTCATCAGTGTACGGGTCAGGGAATTTAAGGTTCAGTGTAACAGGTTCCCCTATTGTCGCACCGTAAAGTCCTTCCTGGAATCCGTCGATCATGTTTGCCTGTCCCAGTGTCATCTCCTGGTCATCAGCATTCATGCCGTCTTTCGTAGTACCGTCAGCCAGTGTGCCTTTGTAGGAATACTTGATGGTATCTCCCTTTTCAACTGTTCCCTTTTTAACTTCCTTCTGGGTGGCGTTCTCTTTGAGAACCTCCTCAATGGCTGCATCGATGTCATCATCGGTTATTGTAACATCGGGTTTATCCACCGTATAGGAATCATAATCCGGAAGGGTTACATACTTGCTTAAATCGTACTTGGAGTACGGATTATCTAAATTTCCTCCGCAGCCTGTCATAAAAACCATTCCTATGCAGAGCACTGCTATGAGTGCCATCGATAAAACTTTTTTCATCTTTTTTACCCCTTCTGACTACTGTCTTGTAGTTTTCACTTCTATTTCTCCTGCAATAATCATCTGTGAAAGATCTTCCACTTCCGATTTAAGCTCGTCAGGTACCTGCTGAGTAGATCCTTCGTCACCGTAAGCGATTCTTACGTATCCTGTTGCCATATCTGCAACCCAGACTCTTCCGCCTTCCCAGGTTTCGTCCTCAATGAGCTTTCTTACCGTCTCATAAATGGAATTTCCCACTTCCTTAACCATGGAACAGATTATTACATCATCATAATCGCTGGCTGAAATCTTCTGATCCATATCTACGCCTATGGCATAGAAGCCCCCTTCTTTTGCGGCCTCAAACACGCCGATTCCGGAATTTCCGGCTGCCTGGAAAATAATGTCCGCTCCGTCTTCATGGAGGCTCTGAGCACATTCTTTTGCTCCTTCAGGATTATCGTAGCCATCCTTTCCCTGAACATATTCTGTCAGAACCTTTATGTCAGGATTGGCGTATTTGGCGCCCTGTTCATAGCCTACAAAGAAATCGTTGATAACATTGGAATCCTCTCCGCCAACGGCTCCCACAACGCCTGTATTTGACATTGTGGCAGCAATGTAGCCGGCCAGGAAGGATCCTTCATTCTGTGCATAAGTTATGCACAGCAGGTTCGGAATGCTCTCAACGCCGTCAGCCACGTTATCAATCCACACGAACTTTGTATCAGGATATTCAGGTGCAACCTGAGCAACTTCATAGAACTGCCATCCCACAGGGACTACAACATCTGCGGACTCTGCCGCCTGCATCATATACTGCTTAAAGTTTTCTCCTTTGCATTCAATATAACTTACATTTACCCCAAAATCTGCTTTAAGGTTCTCCACGCCCTCCTTGGCTGAGTCGTTAAAGGACTTGTCGCCAAAAGAAGAAGGCACAACCAGGCAGACAGACAATTCTTCCCCCTCAGCGCCGTCATCGCCTCCGCATCCCACCAGTGCAAACACTGTCAGAATGAGAGCCAGCACCAATAATAGTGTTATGCTTTTCTTCATGTTTTTCCTCCGTATTGAGAGTTAAGAATAAATTCATACCCGATAATTATACCACTTAGAGGTTTCTCATGCAAGTTTTTTATACCCTCATAGCCTCACACACAGCAACTGCAACGGCTACAGTGGCTCCCACCATAGGGTTGTTGCCCATACCGATATAGCCCATCATGGCCACATGAGCAGGAACAGATGATGAGCCTGCAAACTGGGCGTCAGAGTGCATTCTGCCCATGGTATCGGTCATTCCGTAGGAAGCAGGTCCCGCCGCCATGTTGTCAGGGTGGAGTGTTCTTCCGGTACCGCCGCCGGAGGCAACGGAGAAGTACTTCTTACCCTGCTCAATGCACTCTTTTTTGTAAGTACCCGCAACAGGGTGCTGGAATCTTGTAGGATTGGTGGAGTTTCCCGTAATGGAAACATCTACCCCTTCCTTGTGCATAATAGCAACGCCCTCTCTTACATCATCGGCGCCATAGCAGCGTACTTCTGCCCTCTCTCCCTTTGAATAAGGAATTTCTCTTACAACCTTAAGTTCACCCGTATAGTAGTCAAACTGTGTCTGAACATAGGTAAATCCATTTATTCTGGAAATAATCTGAGCCGCATCCTTTCCTAAACCGTTGAGGATAATGCGCAGAGTTTTTTTCCGTATCTTGTTGGCGGATTTGGCTATTCCGATGGCTCCCTCTGCGGCGGCAAAAGATTCATGTCCTGCCAGAAATGCGAAGCACTCGGTTTCTTCTCTGAGAAGCATGGCAGCAAGATTTCCGTGGCCAAGTCCGACTTTTCTGTCTTCTGCAACTGAACCCGGCAGGCAGAATGCCTGAAGCCCCTCACCTATAGCCTCCGCAGCCTCAGCCGCATCACTGCAGCCTTTCTTTATTGCAATAGCCCCTCCGGCCACATAGGCCCAGCAGGCATCATCAAAGCAGATAGGCTGAATATCCTTTGCTATTCTGTATGGGTCAATCCCTTTTTCTCTGCAGATTTCGGCAGCATCTTCAAGTCCGCTGATACCGTAAGAGTTCAGAACTTTGTTAATCTTATCTATTTTTCTGTCGTAATTTTCAAAAGTAATCTTTTCACTCATTTCCGGCCGCCTCCTATTCCCTTCGCGGATCGATGGTACGAACCGCCTCGTCAAATCTTCCGTACTGGCCGCTTGCCTTTTCTATGGCTTCCATAGGCTCTATCCCGTCTTTGATGTTATCCATCATTCTGCCCAGATTCACATATTTATAGCCAATTATGTTTCCTTCTTCATCAAGACCCACTTCGGTGATGTATCCTTCCGCCAGTTCAAGATATCTGGGTCCTTTTGCCTTTGTGGAATATATAGTGCCCACCTGGCTCCGCGTACCCTTTCCCAGGTCTTCAAGGCCTGCACCTACAGCAAGACCTCCTTCGGAAAATGCCGACTGGCTTCTGCCATACACGATCTGGAGAAAAAGCTCTCTCATTGCTGTGTTTATAGCATCGCATACAAGGTCTGTATTCAGCGCTTCCAGGATGGTTTTTCCGATAAGTATTTCACCTGCCATTGCTGCAGAATGGGTCATACCTGAGCAGCCTATGGTCTCCACCAGTGCTTCTTCAATTATTCCGTTCTTTACATTGAGGGTCAGCTTGCAGGCTCCCTGCTGAGGTGCACACCAGCCTACTCCGTGAGTCAGCCCTGAAATGTCGGATATTTCCTTGGCCTGAACCCATTTTCCTTCCTGAGGTATGGGTGCCGGACCGTGGTATGCGCCCTTATTGACAGGACACATATTCTCTACTTCTCTTGTGTATATCATTTTTTCCTCCTAAAACGAAGCATATGCTCCGGTTAAAACTAAATACAAATAAACAATATATGCGGCCATAATTATAAAGCCATGAATTCTGGTATATTTTTCTCTTAAAAGCATCGGCACCAGTGCCATTACTATTATAGCAAAGCAGGCCGGAATGTCTAATACTAAATTCTGGCCCGAAACGGGAAGATCTTTCCCTGACAGCAGGGTGCAAAGGGGCATGATAAGAGTTATATCAATTACATTTGCGCCTATTATATTTCCCACGGATAATGACGCTTCTCTTTTTGCTATTGCCGTAATGGTAGTAACGAGCTCCGGTATGGATGTTCCTACAGCAATAAGAGTGGCTCCTATAATGGCCTCTGATATTCCGAAGAAGCGGGCAAGGCTGCTGCCGTAGTCCACAAGCATGTCCGCACCGATAACAATGGCTGCTGCCCCCAGCACGAACTTCATGGAATTAGTCAGGATTTCTTTTCTTTTGACTGTAACTCCCTCTGATGCATTTTTCAGTTCTGTTGCTTTTTTCCCTTTGGATATGCTGTCCCAGATGCTGACAGCAAAGATTACAAGAAGGACAATGCTTTCTACTGTTCCAAGACGGCCGTCCTGAGAAAAAAGCAGAAGAAGACCCGTTGACAATATCAGAAAAACCGACTTCCAGCCAATGCTTTTTCTCTTTGCAATGCTGGGAAGACATATCATTGATATGGCCATTATGAGACCGGTGTTGGCGGTAACAGACCCTACTGCATTGCCTATGGCAATGTCAACCTTTCCTTCCAGAGAGGCAAAGAGGGATACAAGAAGCTCAGGCAAAGTGGTTGCCAGGCTTACTACCGTTGCTCCTATTATGAACTTGGGTATTCCGGAAATGTCGGCAGCCCAGGTTGCCGCATCCACAAAAACATCGCCGCCCTTTATTATCAATGCCAGGCCGACTATAAACAGAAATATCGTTACAGCAAGTTCCATTTTGTTTATTCTCCACTCATCTGATTTTAAATTTATGTATATCGATAATTATATCCCATCGCCGTGTCGAAAGCAACAAAAAACACCGGCTGCAGGCGCCGGCATTTTTATTTTCTTTTTCGTTTTTTCCTTAAACATATTTGCGCATATACTTCAGTGCATTCTTTTCCAGACGGCTCACCTGAGCCTGGCTTATGGAAATCTCCTTTGCAACCTCCATCTGTGTCTTTCCCTCAAAGAATCTCATATTGAGAATATATCTTTCCCTCGGCGAAAGTTTTTTCATGGCCTCGGAAAGAGAAAGATTCTCTATCCACTTCACGTCGGTGTTCTTGGTATCCTGGACCTGATCCATCACATAGAGGGCATCTCCGTCATCGTGAAAAACCGGCTCGAACAGTGATACAGGTTCCTGAATGGACTCGAGAGCCATGACCACATCCTCTCTCTTCGCATCAAGCTCCTGGGCAATCTCCGTGACGGTGGGCTCTCTCTGCAGCCTGCTTGCCAGAACTTCTCTCGCCTGAAGGGATTTGTACGCCAGATCACGCATGGATCTTGAAACTCTGATGGAATTATTGTCTCTCAGATAGCGGCGTATCTCCCCTATAATCATAGGCACCGCGTAGGTGCTGAATTTTACGCCGTGGCTTGTATCAAAATTATCCAGTGCCTTAATAAGTCCGATACAGCCTACCTGAAAAAGGTCGTCCGGATTTTCCCCCCTGTTTGAAAACCTCTGAATAACGCTGAGAACCAGTCTGAGATTTCCCTGAATGAACTTATCCCTGGTCTCCTTATCTCCGGCTTTGACCTTTTCGATCATTTCCATCATTTCCGCCTCTTTGTAGAGAGGCAGCTTGGCAGTGTTCACACCGCATATTTCAACTTTGCTTGCCATAGTAACGCACCATCCTGTCGTTAATCGTTTTTTCTCTTATGGTTTTGTTATGTACTATGGCAGCGGGTTTAATACGGGCCAATTTAACCCAGTTTTTTAATTTCCCGCTGAAGTCTGGTTATAATTCTCTTTTCCAGCCGCGATATGTAAGACTGGGAAATTCCCAGTCTGTCGGCCACTTCTTTCTGGGTCATCTCTCTGCCGCTTTTCAGGCCGAAACGCATCTCCATAAGCTCCTTTTCCCTGGGCTGAAGCTTGTTCATGGCGCTGTAAAGGAGGTTTCTGTTTACCTCCTCTTCTATGTGCTGAGACACTATATCGTTTTCCGTTCCCAGAATATCGCTGAGCAGAAGTTCATTGCCGTCCCAGTCCACATTGAGAGGCTCGTCAAGACTCACCTCGCTTTTTAATCGGGTATTGCGCCGAAGATACATGAGGATTTCGTTCTCTATACACCTTGATGCGTATGTGGCCAGTTTGATCTGCTTATCGATTTTAAAGGTGTTCACCGCCTTAATCAGTCCTATGGTCCCGATAGAAATCAGGTCTTCCACATTTACCCCTGCGTTTTCAAACTTCTTGGCTATGTACACTACAAGGCGAAGGTTATGTTCGATAAGCACGGCTCTGGCGTTCATATCACCGGCTGCATAAGCCTGGAGCATCTTTTCTTCCGCGGCCGCCGAAAGAGGCGGCGGCAGCACATCGCTTCCGCCTATGTAATAAAGACTTCTGCTGAGCTTAAGCAGCAGATATCTGTAAATGCGATGCCATGCTTCAGCTGCACATTTCATGGAGCAGTCTATTTTCCTATATAATCCCTTCATCTAAAACCTCCCTGCTGAGCAGGACCTCAAAATCTCCAAAATCCCCTTCATAAAAGGCCAGTACAGCCCCCTTCATTTCTTTGTCTCCGAAGGTAATGCAGTCCGTTCTTATCCCCTTAAGAACCCCCTTATCGGTCCCCACCGTCTTATAGGGCAGAAGAACAAACCGGCGCCTCAGTTCCTCATCGTCTCCCTTTTCCGCATCTTCAGGTCCAAAGGGAAGTTTTACGGCGCCCTTGCTGTCTATGAGCGCCGCCGGCTTACCCGTGAAAGGCTCTCTCAAGCTGTTCCCCGAATCTGCGAGAGCCTCAAACGAATAAACCTGCCCTTTTATGGTTAAACACACTCTCCCTCTGGTGATTTTCTCCGTTCTTTTTTCCCTTACCAGTCTTACGAAAAAGTATGTAACCGCAAAAGCCGGCACTGCGATACAAAGCAGCATCCCATAAGTCAATGGCTGGGTATACAGGGCACCATTGCCGGTGACAGCAGGTATCTGCCGCCATAATGTAAAGGCCATGGCCGCCCCGCCGGAAAGGAAAGTCAAGGCAAGGAAAAGCACAGTTCTTTTCAGGAGTCTATTCAGTTTCAAACCGAACACAACTGCGCATATCAGTGCTGTCAGTCCGATTCTCAGTAAACCTCCTGCAATCCCCGATACAGGAATAAAAATTGTAAGACCTCCTGCCCCGGAAATTGCGCTTCCTATAATAAGACGCACAGGGCCCGGGCTGTCTCCCGCCAGCTTTGCCGTAAAAAACAGCAGCAGCCCTCCCGTAATGAAGTTCTCCAAAAGAAGGTATTCCAGATATATAACCACTTTTCCTACCTCACGGGATTATCATACACCATGGTTTGTGCGAAAATTGTCGAAAGAGAGTAGGGGGTGAATTTTTTTTGCATAAAAAAACTCTGCCGGGGGGCAGAGTCTATAACTGATGCTTGAGCGCTTTTACAAGTCCCGGAATAACCAGTCCGAAGGCTATTGCCTTACCCACACAGATTGCTATCCTAGGCAGGAGGCTTCCCACAATGAGAGCCGCAGAATAATATCCGTAGATCTTGCTGTCCGCATAAATGACACCCGTATTCAGAGCCGTGATCAGCAGTTCGTTTACGATTATTATCATCATATACTGTCCCTTGCTCAAATCAAAGCTGTGTTTTTTTGCATACAGGCCTACTATGAGACCGCAGATTATATAAGGCAGCATCCAGAGAACCGTTGTAGCGCTTACTCCATATTTCAGAAGCTGGTAAACCAGTGTGCCCAGTCCTCCGACAATCATTCCGTCAAGAGGGCCGAACAGGAATGCGCTTATAAGAACCGGCAGACTCTCAAAGGTAATCTTCAGGCTCCCCATGTCCAGGGCAAGATATCCCAGCACTGCGCACATGGCAGCCATCATAGCGTTAATTGTCAGTTTCTTTGTGTTTTTTGCGTTTTTAGACATAACAAAAACTCCTTTCGTTTTTATGGCAGATTGCCACAAAAGGAGCTTATATTTTCCTTAGGTGGCAGCGGACGCAGAATCAGCAACGCAAGCCTCCCGGGCTTTTCGTCCGGTGGCAACATCCCATCCGCCGGCACTTGACGCGCTGTCCTTACTCTGTCAAAATATTGTCACGGCTATTGTAATACTTTTTGAAAGAAATGTCACGAAGTTTTTTCCATATGCATCGGATATATAATAAAAAACAGCCGCACCTGCCTTTTACGGCAAGCACGGCCTTTTTCATTTCATCCTCACATACTTCTTTCCCCTGTTTCCGTCTCTTTGAATCTGATAAATTCCCCGGGTTGAAATCTGCTTTTCGTCCAGGACCTCCTTTACCGGCTGTATGGAGTCGGTTCTCAGATACAGCCCTGTGCCGCAGGATCTTACAAGTTCAGGCGGCAGTTTTTTGAGGGTAGAGCCAATTCCGCTTTCCTCCAGCATATCCTGTGCATAAGCAGCCTTGTAGAAAGACGAAAAGGAAAGTATGAATTCCTTTATCGAGCCTTCCGGTATAATGAGTTTCTCCATAATTCTGCACTCCTTTAAAGTTACTTCCCGTATTCTTTTCCTTTGTATGTAAGCATACGCTTGACCAGCTGAGTAAAGGAGGCTTTTTCCACGCTGCGATCCGATACAAGGTCGCACTCTCCCACAACCTTGCCGTCTTTAAGCACCTGCAGGCTTCCCACCTTGTCGCCTTCCTTAAGAGGAAGAGGAACCTTGTCGTCCATAACCACCTTTGTGGTCACCGAATCGGTCTCCCCTTTTTTAACCAGAGCCGTCACCCTGTCTGCTGTAACAGCCTGTATCTCCTCAGGTGTACCCCTGCGAACCTCTGCAGTTGTAATCATCTGACCCTTTTCCGCAGCCACATGGGTCTCAAAGTTGGCAAAACCGTAATCCAGCATTTTACAGATCTCAGCGTTTCTTATTTTTGCAGTTTCGCATCCGAGGGCCACAGCTATGAGATGGGTCTGACCACGGGTTGCAGATGCGCTGAGGCAATAGCCGGCATCGGAAGTGAAGCCGGTTTTAATGCCGTTACAGCCCTGGTAGTGCTTGATGAGTTTGTTGGTGTTTGTAAGTCCGAATTCCTTTTCCTTTCCCGGAAGTCCTACGGTAATGGTACTCTGCCATGTCGTAAACCATTTGTGGGTTTCTTCATGTTTATAAAGCTCTTTTGACATTAGTCCTATATCATATGCACTGGAATAGTGATCTGCTACAGGCAGACCGTTGGTATTTACAAAATGTGTATCCTTCATACCAAGTTCTGCTGCTCTCTCATTCATTCGCTCCACAAAAATCTCCTCGCTGCCTGCCACATATTCGGCCAGAGCCACACAGCCGTCATTGGCGCTTGCCATAGCCACTCCCTCCATAAGCTGGGCTACGGTGTGAGTTTCTCCCGGTTCCATGTACATCTGGCTTCCTCCCATGGAGGCAGCTCTTTCGGAGACGGTCACAGTATCCTCCAGGGTGATTTTGCCCGCGTCAACTGCATCCATAACAAGGAGCATGGTCATTACCTTGGTGACAGAGGCCAGAGGCAGTTCCTTGTGGGCGTCCTGCTGAAAGAGCACCTCTCCCGTTTCCGCATCTATAAGCACCGCCCCCTTGGCTGCAACATTAAAGGCCGCTTCCGGTCCTTTGTCCTCTGATGGAACATCATTTACCGTTTCCAGCACTATGGGCTTTTGTGACGGAAGATTCTCCCTGATTTTAGCTACTCCCACGAAAGCGCAGAGTATCAGCGCCACACCTGTCAGACTTGAAACCACCTTTTTCCACATAAAAAAGCCACCCCTCCACATAATCTCAGTATCAGTCACTTCAATGTATGTGAAATGGCGGCTTGTTATTCCTTATATCTAAAGCAGCATAATCAACGTTCCAGCTACGATGAGGATCAGCCCTCCTGCGGCTTTCTTGGAAAGGCGCTCGTGGAAAACTATGTAGGAGAAGGCGATGGTAACAAGGATGCTCAGCTTGTCAATAGGCACAACCACGCTGGCAAGGCCGTCGTGGAGAGCTTTGTAGTAGCACAGCCAGGATGCCCCTGTGGCAAGACCTGAAAGGCATATAAATCCAAGCTCATTTCGCGGCACCTTATGTAACTCCCCTTGTTTTCCCGTGGCGAAGACCATTACCCATGCCATTACCAGCACTACTGCAGTTCTGATGGCAGTGCCCAGGTTTGATTCAACTCCGGAAATTCCCACTTTTCCCAGAATGGCCGTCAGGCTGGCGAAAACTGCTGAACCCACCGCATAGAACAGCCATCCTCTGCCCTTGGCCGCCTGATTCTCATCCTGAGGTTTTGCATCCTTTTTCTCGATCATCATGAATGTTCCTATGGCTATAAGCACCACAGCAATGGCCTTTGTAAGGCTGATTTCTTCATGAAGGAAGATGAAGGCCAGCAATATAGTAAGCACGGTGCTGGACTTGTCAATAGGCACTACTTTGTTTATGTCGCCTATCTGCAGAGCTTTAAAATAGCAGAGCCAGGATGCACCTGTGGCAAGACCGGACAGAATGAGGAAAACCAGGGTTTTCCCCTGGATTGAGGAAAGCTGTCCCTGGGAACCTACCACAAAAACCATGAGCCAGGAAAAGGCCAGAACAACTATGGTTCTTATGGCTGTAGCCACTGTAGAGTCAGTCCGGCGGATACCGCACTTAGCTAAAATCGATGTAAGACCGGCAAAAATCGCCGAACCAAAAGCATATACTATCCACATAAATTATTCCTCCAGACCGATTATTTCCTTTATGAGAACAGGCCGCTCACAGGTTTTATCGGTAATCTTAAAGGCTTTCTTCGCTTCTGCCACTGCCGCATCAACCTTTGCCCTGTCATTTCCGTAGAATACAGCCAGAGTATCACCTGCGGTCACTTTGTCGCCGACTTTCTTATGTAAATAAACTCCTGCGGAAAGGTCGATAGATGACTCCTTGGTGGCTCTTCCGGCGCCGGTGTGCTGAGATGCAAGGCCGATGGTTCTTGCTGCGATTTCCTCAACATATCCGTCCTTCTCGGCTTTCAGCTCATCCATGACTGAGGCCTGCGGAAACAGGCTGTAGTCATCAATTACGGCCGGATTTCCGCCCTGAGCCTCGATGAATCTGCCAAGCTGCGCTAGACCGCTGCCGTCGGCAAGGGCTTTTCCTGCCATAGCATAGCCTTCATCCGGGTCAGAAGCCTTGCCGCCCAGGTATATCATAATACCGCTGAGCTTTTCTGCCAGCTCTGTAATGTCTGCCGGACCTTTTCCTTTGAGAGTTTCAATGGCTTCGATTACCTCAAGACTGTTTCCCACAGCCTTTCCCAGAGGCTGGCTCATATCGGTGATAGCTGCCACGGTCTTTCTGCCTGCATCGGTTCCGATATCCACCATAAGGTTTGCCAGAGTAACGGCATCCTCCAGGTTTTCCATGAAAGCGCCGTCGCCGCACTTGACGTCAAGCACTATGGCATCGCTTCCGGCTGCCAGCTTCTTGCTCATTATACTTGAAGCTATGAGTCCGAAATTGTCCACAGTTGCCGTTACATCGCGGAGAGCGTAAAGCTTTTTGTCTGCAGGTGTTATGTGAGCCGTCTGACCGATTACAGCCATTCCGATTTTATTTACCTGACTGAGGAATTCCTCCGGTTCCATGGCTGTCCTGAAACCGGGAATAGATTCCATCTTGTCCACCGTTCCGCCGGTAAAGCCAAGACCTCTGCCGCTCATTTTGGCGATTGGAACGCCGCAGGCAGAAGCAAGGGGTGCCACGATAAGAGTTGTCTTATCTCCTACGCCACCGGTGGAATGCTTATCAACCTTAATTCCATTTATAGGTGAAAGGTCAATTGTGTCTCCTGAATAGCGCATGGCCGTTGTCAGGTTGAAGGTTTCCTCTCTGTCAAGCCCTCTGAAAAAGATGGCCATAAGAAGGGCAGAGACCTGGTAGTCCGGAATATCTCCTGCCACGTAGCCGGTAATCCAGTAATGTATTTCCTCTCTGGAAAGCCTGCCGCCTTCACGTTTTTTAAAAATTATATCATTCATATTAAATGCCATAATATCATCCCCCGTTTTATGCTATAGCTCAGCAATCTGCAAGAACTGACGGTAAAAAACTCTCCCCGATTGCAGGGCCTTCGATGCCCAGAAAGTCGCACACAGAAGCACCCGCATCGGCAAAGCTTTGCCTAATGCCAAGATTTACTCCCTGCTTAAGGTTCTTTCCGTATACAAGAATAGGCACGTATTCTCTGGTGTGATCTGTACCGTGAGCCACCGGATCGTTTCCGTGGTCTGCACATATCATAAGAATATCCTCATCCCCCAGGGCTTCCATCAGTTCCGGAATTCTCCTGTCAAACTCCTCGATGCATCGGCCGTAGCCTTCAGGGTCACGGCGGTGACCGTACTTGGAGTCAAAATCCACAAGGTTGGTGAATATGAAGCCTTCAAAATCCATTTTCATAGCTTCAAGTGTCTTGTCAACTCCGTCCATGTTGCTGACGGTGTGAACGCTTTCGGTTAATCCCTTCTGATTGAAGATGTCTCCGATTTTACCCACACCGTACATGGTTTTTCCGCTTTTTGAAACCATATCAAGGACAGTATCTTCAGGCGGCGTTACCGCAAAATCTCTCCTGTCGGAGGTTCTTTCTCTCTTGCCGTCTCTGATTACATATGGCCTTGCTATTACTCTGCCGCAGGCCCAGTCTCCTACCAGAAGTCTGCGGGCTGTTTTGCATATCTCATAGAGTCTCTCCAGAGGAATTACATCTGTGTTTGCAGCGATCTGGAAAACGCTGTCGGCGGATGTGTAGACGATAGGCTTTCCTGTAGCTTCGTGTTCAGGCCCCAGCTCTTCAATTATTGCGGTTCCTGAAGCAGGGTAGTTGCCCAGACATCCCATACCGATTTCCTTCTCAAATTCTTCCATAAACTCCTTTGGAAAGCCGTCAGGGTATGTTTTAAAAGGTACATCCGTCCTGAGCCCGGCAAGTTCCCAGTGGCCTGTGGTTGTGTCCTTTCCCTTTGAAAGCTCCGCCATTTTGCCGAAGCATCCTACAGGCTCAGCTTTAGCCAGTCTGCCGCCGCATACGCCGTCAATATTCCCCATGCCCAGTTTAAGCAGATTAGGTATTTTAAGCCCTCCGCATTTTTCTACTATATGTCCGAAGGTGTCTGCCCCCTTGTCACCGTATTTTTCCGCGTCGGGAAGCTCACCTACGCCAAGGCTGTCTGTTACTACTAAAATAATCTTTTTCATATCCTGCCTCCTTACAATATCTCCTGCGGTATCCCGTCAAGATAGTCCAGGGAAACCAGCTTGTATTCCACTCCGTTGTAAAGGCCTTTTAAACCGTTTTTGAAAGCTTCCCTGCCGTGCAGGTGGCCGTATACGCAGGTCTTTACTCCGTATTCCGTCATTAAATCTGTAAAATCGGACCTCTGCTGCTTGTCATTTGTAGGCGGAAAATGCAGAACTCCGATTATGGTTTCGGCGCCTGCTTTTCTCGCATCTTCCAGCGACATTCTCAGCCTTGCCGCCTCCCGCTGGTAAATTTTGCGGTCGTGCTGTGTAAAGCCCTCAGTTCCGGGACAGATCCAGCCTCTTGTGCCGCACACTGCAACCCTGCCTGGGCCCTGGCCGGGTACCTCCGCCACAACGCATCGGTTCTGGACAAATTCCATGGTCCCGTCATCATAAAGCTCATTGAGCTTTCCGATAGATTTCCACCACAGATCGTGATTTCCCCTGAAAAGCAGCTTGCGGCCCGGAAGGCCGTGAATCCAGTCAAGATCGGCCTTTGCTTCCTCCAGTTTCAGACCCCAGGAAATGTCACCGCATATGATTACAATATCCTCATCTGATATTTTTTCATGCCAGCTTTTATAAAGTTTTTCCGTGTGGCCTATCCACTGACCTCCGAAGATATCCATGGGTTTTTCCACAGTCTCTCCGAAGGAAAGATGCAAATCGCCTATTGCAAATATTTTCATCAGTTCTCCTGTTTATTGAAATCAGGCAGTTCCAGCACCGATTCCGCTTCACTGCTGTCAATAGCCTCTACGCTTCTGAGCTTTCTGATAATAGCATTGGTTCTGGTTCCGATAAGCTTTTCCAGCTCGTCATCGGCCTGTTTTATTCTGTTTCTGGCTTTTTCAAGAACATTGCCGAAGTTGTTGAACTCCGTCTTCACTGCCCCCAGAACTTCCCATACTTCACTGGAATGCTTCTGAATTGCCAGTGTCCTGAAGCCCATCTGAAGGCTGTTTAATAGTGCCGCCATGGTGGTGGGTCCCGCAATGTTGACTTTGTATTCTTTCTGGAGCACTTCTATGAGTCCGTGGCGCACCACCTCTGCATAAAGTCCCTCAAAAGGCAGGAACATTATGGCAAAATCAGTAGTGTACGGCGGCTCCACATACTTGGTCTTAATGTCTTTTGCTTCCGACTTGATCACCTTTTCCAGGTTCTTATAGGCTGCATCGATTAAAGCCTTGTCCCCCGTTTCGTAAGCATCGTTTAATCTTGCGTAAGCATCTCCCGGAAACTTTGCGTCTATAGGAAGCCATACCGGACCGCCATCATCGTCTCCCGGCAGTTTTACAGCAAACTCAACTCTTTCGGTGGATCCGGGTCTTGTCTTTACATCGGTTTCGTACTGATCCGGAGAAAGAATCTGCTCCAGGATTGCTCCCAGCTGAACCTCTCCCAGTATTCCCCTGGTTTTTACATTGGAAAGAACCTTCTTCAGGTCTCCCACTCCGGCAGCCAGATTCTGCATTTCTCCAAGGCCCTTGTAAACCTGCTCAAGTCTTTCGCTTACAAGCTTGAAAGACTGGCTTATACGGTCCTCAAGAGTCTTCTGCAGCTTTTCGTCTACGGTTTCCCGCATTTTTTCCAGCTGCCTGCTGTTGTCTTCCGTCAGGTCGCCGATTTTCTTTTCCATGGTGGTTCTGATGTTTTCAAGCTTCTGCTCGTTTTCCACCGCCATCTGGCTGAAACGGTTATTGAGCTCGAAAAGTCTCTTGTCCTGAGTCTCGGCACTGTCACGCTGGCTCCGTGAAAGGGTTTCTCCGAAAAGATTCAGAGTTCCCTGTATGTTCTGCACCGTGTTTTTGTTTTCGTTTCGTATTTCTTCCACCTGCTGGCTTAAGCTTCTGTTATTCATTATTACCAGCAGCAGCAGTATTACCGCTGCCGCCGTCACTCCCAGGAGTATGTATATCAAAGTTAATTCTGTCATATCACATACTTCTCTTTCTCATTTTTGCCACACGCCTCATGTTTTCTTCGGATTCCTTTGCGACTCTCTGTGCCTCAGCTTTCCGGTGTTCTTCCTGTGCTTTAGCAATGGCATCCTTTTCCGATTGAAGTATCTTGGCATACTCAGGCTCATCGTCAGCCTTCATTTCCTTGTAGGCGTTTTCCAAAATATCTATATCCCTTCCTGCAGAATTCATGGCAAGATTGACTTTCAGAGTTATATCCTGCAATTCATCAAGGGTCACCTTCTCTTTTGCGGCTTTTCTGTTCTGAAAATCGTAGAAATCAGCATTCCGTGTGCAGAGTTTTATAAAAGTATCCTTGCATTTCTCAAAAGCATCGGCCAATTCCAGCGCCAGAGTATCCTCCTGTGGAATTCGGATCTTTTCCACTGAGATCGCCTCTGTCATAGCTGCATATTCACGGAATTTATCTACAAACTCATCGTAACTTTTTTTGCTGAAAGGTTTGAATTTTTTAACCAGCTGTCCCCCTTCGGCTGTGGTTGTTCCGTAAGGTATTACGATTTCCATAAAAAACTTGTCAA
>CAKMLH010000005.1 GCA_927797855.1 uncultured Clostridia bacterium
CTGCAGATAAGTTTGAAGATGCTGCAGCAGTTGTAGGAGGCAGCAGTTTCGATGAGATTCTTGCAAACCCTGTTAAGGCGGTTACTGCTAAGGCTGCAGAGTTGGGCGTTGAAGTGGGAATGACAGGTGCACAGGCCGCAGAAAAGCTCAACGGATAAAAAGGCATGTGCATAATATGAGACTAAAATCTGAATAATAGTGTTATATTTTACTATTATGGAGGAAGCATTATGGATTCAGATTTTAAGTCCAGCCGTACGGCGGTAAATCTCATGAGGGCGTTTGCCGGAGAAAGCCAGGCCAGAAACCGTTATACCTTTGCGGCAGATCAGGCGAAGAACAGCAATCTTTATGCCATTGAGGCGGTGTTCAGATTCACTGCTGATCAGGAAAAAGAGCATGCAGAGATTTTTTATAATCATCTCAGCTCTCTGGCAGGAGAGACCATTCAAATTGACGGAGGATATCCCGTTGACCCCAAGGATACGGTAATTCAGCTGCTCAGATCTGCACAGCATAACGAATACGAAGAGTGGCAGGATGCATATCAGGCCTTTGGTGACCAAGCGTCAGAGGAAGGCTATATGCCTGTGGCAGCATCGTTCTATAAAATTGCTCAGATTGAGAAGACTCACGGCGACAGATTCGGAGAACTTGCGGACCTCATGGAGCAGGGAAAACTTTTCGTGTCTGACATAACCTGCAAGTGGATGTGTCTCAACTGCGGACATGTGGAGGATGGCGGAGCAGCACCTGCAGTATGTCCTGTATGCCATCACGATCAGGGATACTTTATCAGGTTTGAGCTGGCTCCTTTTACGAGATAAGATGACATATTAAATTCCAGGCGCTTTATGCATTTTTTTCTTACGAATAGCTGTAAACCTGATAAAAAAATTTAAAATCAGAAAAAATTTTTTAACTGCTATCTGCAAAAATAAAAATAACACTGTTTTTAAGGGCAAAAACGGTGTTTTTTTATCATATTCAGCCGGTAGCGGCACTGAGTTTTTCCGATTTCATTTTTAATTTCAATGGTTTGCGGGTTTGGTAAGAAAATTTTGTATAAAAAGCTATTCTCGCCGCTATGCATATTATCTTTTTGGCTATTACCATTATATATAATAGGCAGACTGCTTGTAAAATATTGGTAAAATTTTAACCGGAGTAACCTTCTACAAAAACAGGATCACCGTAGAACGACTGAGAACCTCGTTTTCCATCCGGAACATTATAACCGTCAGAGTTATCCCAGATGACATCATAATATTTTGCATTTTTCCCCTCTTTTATCATGAAAATATTAGCCTCATCAACTACATCGTCCGCATTATAGTAAGTTCTGTCTCTAAGCAATCCATTCAATGCATTTGCATGGTAAATGTATTTTCTATAGCCATTTGTAGTTTCGAACACAATTTCATATATAGGCGGTTCTGAAGATTTATTCAGTTCAACTGAAATAAAATTAATCTCATCAGAATCCAATTTGGAGTCAAGCAGAACGTATTCCTTCACTAATTCAATATCAGCATATTTTGACTTAGTGGAATATTCTTTTGCAGACGAAGAAGATGCATTAGAGCCAGAGGTCTGACTGATTGAATTACTGGAAGCCTCTTCTGAATCCGTGTCTTCGCCAGTTTTATTTTCAATCACGTTTACAGTCCCGTTTAAAAAAAGAGTTACTGTAAAATTTCGAGTTTCTTCATCAGCTATAGTAATAACTTGATATACGTAGGAGCCCTCAACATCTGTTTCTGTATTTCTTTCATAAGTGACTGAAAATGAATCTATTTCTTCTTCAGAAAAGTCGAATTTTTCTAAAACTGCGGTGTATGCAATATCTAACTTTTTATCTTCAATATCTACAGACTCATCCTCGTGACTGACCTCAAATATTAGAAAAGCGACTGCAAGGCAAATACAAAGGGTAAGTGTTATAAGATAAAGTGGTGACTTTAAAATATCTTTTGCTTTCATAAAAATACCCCCTTGCATATATTATACTATAAATAACTCGATTTTCGAAGAAAAAAGTTACACAAAAGAATTCTCCAATAAGATGTCATATTAAATTCCAGGCACTTTATGCATTTTTTTCTTACGAATAGCTAGGCTATTCTTCATCCTCGGCCCCCATATCCATAAATGTAACCAGAGAACCGGCATACTTTTCTTTGGTCTTTTCTGTAACTCCGATATACATTAAAGACATGTTTTCGTTTTTTTCCGCCAGGACTGTAAGAGGCGTGTATTCGACAGCTTTTTGATTTTTCAGTTCCGAGCCGTCGGTAAAGTCGGCAAAGGCCTTTTCAAAGGACTTCATCATAGCAACATTTTTGCCGAGGCCGTCTCCGTTGTATATGCCTTTTTTTTCAGTACAATCGTAATTCACATTGCACAGACCTGAAATAGTCCGATATGATTCGGTGATCTCTTCAAGATATTCGCTGCTGTAGCTCATTGCAGCCACAGCAATCTTCAGCATTCCGTCCTTTGATGAAATCTTTCCAATATTGGTTACAGCGACCACGTTTCCGTCATCGTCTTTGTTATATACACCGTTCAGGGCAGTATACATCAGACTTACTATGTTATCTGTTTCATTCTTAGTGAGAACATTTGAAGGCATATCCGTTTCTTCGTAGGTGTATTCGATTTCCGGATAATCCTCCGAATACTTGTCCATAAACTTTTCAATAGCTTTATCCATCTTGTCTTCAAATTTAGAAGCATCTGAACTGTTGATTACAATTGTAATCCCAGCAGAAGAAGGAATAGCGCTTGCACTGCTGCCTCCGTAGAAGCTTGATACTTCAAAAAGCATTGATGTTGATTTAAAGTTGGCCAGGAGATTCCCGATGGTTTTAATGGCGTTAGGTTTGCTGCCCATTTTACTTCCCATAACTTCTGAGGGTACATTTTTTATCTTTATCCTGTAAGCCTTATCAAAGTCCGGAACTGTATATTTCAGCTTTTCATAGAGTTCATACTGTCTGAATCCGCCTGTGACCTGTGTTGCTTTGGATGTTCCGGATTTGCCCAAATAGAACACACGAGGGTTGTCTGAAAACAAATCAGCAGACAGATTTTCAGCGCCTGTTTTTTTACCGTAATCTTCCGGGCAGAAAATAACTTTATATTTACAATTCTGATGTCCGTTTTTAGCAACCGTCAGGGCAACCGCCATAGGCTCTGTGTATTCTCCCATGTTTTTTGCATCGTAACCGCATATAATCACACATGGCTGCCCGTTCTTGTTTTCTTCGGCAGCTCTTACAGAAAAAATCACATTGCCGCTGCTGTCTTGAGAAACATTGATTTTCTTGTTCTTACCCCAGTTGATAAGATAAGACGCAACATCATCATTTGTCTCCATTGATTCAAGAGAATCCGCAAGATCGGTTTCATAGGCGGCGAGCTTTTCGTCAATAATTTCTTCAAGGGATGGCTCTTTATCGCCATTAAGGCCAAAATAAAATAATCCCCCTGCAATACAGCAGATAATAACAATGACTGCTGCAATTATAATTAATAATTTTTTCTTCTTAAAAATACTCATTCCAATTCACCTTTTTTTATACTATAATGAAAATGAAAAATTCCAGAATAAATATACCATAAATATGTGAAAAAGGGAAGTGAAGAAAATGAAGAAAGTTGAAACAGAGAGAATATTTCTCCGGGAAAGCACCTTCGATGACTGTGAATATTTTGCCAAGTGGGAGCAGATGGATTCTGTTACCGAGTTTTTTACCATAAACAAAGACAGAGATTATGAAGAAGTGGTTACGGAATTTATCTGTCGTCAGGACGATGATGACAAGCTTCAGCTGACAATTTGCAGAAAAAATGACGAAAAGCCTATAGGAAGGATTTACATAAGCAATATTGACAATCATTATGATTCCCTGGACATTACCAGAATATATATAGCAGATAAAGCCATAAGAGGCCAGGGCTTTGGAGAGGAAGCTCTTCGCGCCGCACTTAAGCTTTCTTTTGAAGAGATGAACAGAGAAAGAGTTACCCTTGATCATTTTACGGACAATAAAATTGCGGCGAATCTGTATCTTAAGGTAGGGTTCCAGTACGAGGGAATAATGAGGCATGGAGGCAAGAAAGACGGAAAATACGTAGATCTGCACCTTATGTCTATGCTAAGAGATGAATATTTTGCTCAAAAAAATTCTTAGTTAATCTAACTTTTTATTGACACCTGTCCCATTTAGTAGTATATTTTTACTGCAACCACTACATATAGTGGGAATACTGAAAAAATGAAGGGAACATGTCAATATGGATAGCATTAAGAAAATCGTAAAAAGAGACGGCAGAACAGTAGATTTCGATGTTAACAAAATTGCAGACGCTATTTTTAAAGCGGCACAGGTTCTCGGCGGGCGCGACAGGGAAATGGCTATGTACCTTGCAAAGCAGGTTGAGCTTTATCTGTTGGAAGTCTGCCATAACAGTGTGCCTACTGTCGAACAGATTCAGGATGCTGTAGAAAAAATCCTTATTGAAAGCGGTCATGCGCGTACCGCCAAGGAGTACATACTTTACAGGGCGGAACGTACCCGTGTAAGGGACATGAACACCAAGCTGATGAAAATTTACGAGGATCTTACCTTTAAAGAAGCTAAAGAAAACGACATCAAGCGTGAAAATGCCAATATTGACGGTAATACAGCCATGGGCACCATGCTTAAATACGGTTCGGAAGGTGCCAAGGAATTTTACAAGATGTATGTCATTGACCCTAAACATGTAAAGGCTCATGAACAGGGTGATATTCATATTCATGACATGGATTTCTATACTCTCACTATGACTTGCTGTCAGATTGACCTTCTGAAGCTGCTCAAAGGCGGTTTCTCAACAGGACACGGACATTTAAGAGAGCCCAATGATATTGAGAGTTATGCTGCTCTTGCCTGTATTGCTATCCAGTCAAATCAGAATGACCAGCACGGCGGACAATCTGTGCCTAATTTTGACTACAGCATGGCTCCCGGCGTAAAAAAGACGTACAAAAAACTGTATCTGACCAATCTGGGTAAAATGATTGATTTCCTGGAGGACACAGAAGACGGTACTGACAGAATGAAAGCTCTCGGAAAGAAAATCGAAGAAGAGTATGGAGTTTATCCATGTATGGCTTGGGACAACAATTATAAGGAAATCGAACTTGAGGAGCTGAAAAAAATTGTTCCCGAAGCAGAAGCGGTAAAGATGCAGGAAAAGGCCACAAAATTTGCCGATAAAGAAATCAGGCGAAAGACTTACCAGGCCATGGAAGCACTTATACATAACCTTAATACCATGCACTCCAGAGCAGGAGCACAGGTTCCTTTCAGTTCCATTAACTACGGAACGGATACGTCTCCGGAGGGAAGACTTGTAATGGAGAGCGTAATGCTTGCAACAGAGGCAGGCCTTGGAAACGGAGAAACTCCTATTTTCCCGATCCAGATTTTTAAAGTTAAAGAGGGTGTAAGCTATAACCCTGAAGACCCGAATTACGACCTCTTTAAACTGGCATGCAGAGTATCGGCAAAGAGACTCTTTCCTAACTTCTCTTTCCTTGATGCGCCCTTTAACAAGCAGTATTATGTTGAAGGTGACCCTAACACGGAGTGCGCCTATATGGGCTGCAGAACCCGTGTTATCGGTAATGTGTATGATCCAACCAGAGAAATTGTTACGGGACGAGGCAATCTCAGCTTTACATCCATTAATCTGCCAAGACTTGCTATAAAAGCTAAAGGTGATGTGGACATGTTCTTTGAGGGACTTGACAGGGTTATTGATATTGCCATAGATCAGCTTAATGACAGATTTAAGATTCAGTCACAGAAAAAAGTAAAGAATTTCCCATTCCTTATGGGGCAGGGAATATGGCTTGATTCCGAAAAACTGGGCCCGGAAGATACAATTGAGGAAGTCATAAAGCACGGAACCCTTACTATAGGTTTTATCGGGCTGGCAGAATGTCTCAAAGCCCTTCTGGGTGTTCATCACGGTGAATCAAAGGAAGCTCAGAATCTCGGTTTGGAAATCGTAGGATATATGAGGAAACGTATGGATGAGGAGGCGAGAAAGACTGGCCTTAACTGGTCCCTTATCGCCACACCTGCAGAAGGACTTTCAGGCCGCTTTGTACGGATTGACAGAGAAAAATACGGTGTAATCCCGGGAGTAACTGACAGGGAGTACTATACCAACAGCTTCCATATTCCTGTATACTTTGATATCAATGCCTTTGAGAAAATAAGGCTGGAGGCTCCATATCATGAACTTACCAACGGAGGTCATATTTCCTACATTGAGCTTGACGGCGACCCCCTTAAAAACCTTGATGCCTTTGAAAAGGTTGTAAGATGTATGAAAGAAAGCGGTATAGGCTATGGTTCCATTAACCATCCTGTGGACAGAGACCCTTGCTGCGGCTATACAGGCATAATAGATAATGAGTGCCCGCAGTGTCACAGAAAAGAAGAAGAAGGGGATGTGGGATTTGAAAGAATCAGAAGAATCACCGGATATCTGGTAGGAACCATGGATCACTGGAATAATGCCAAGCGTGCAGAGGAAAGAGATCGTGTTAAGCATGACCTTAATGGGGGAGATATGGAACAAATCTGAGTGAAGCGGAGGCTGTTAAAATGACAGAAAACAGGGATACAATCAGGATTGCCGGCGTTGTGAGAGAGTCCATAGTCGATGGCCCCGGATTCAGGTTCACGGTATTCTGTCAGGGCTGTCCTCATAACTGTGAGGGATGTCATAACCAGGCAACGCATGATTTCTCCGGAGGATACGACTGTGATATTTCAAGAATACTTGAAGCCATAGATAAAAATCCTCTCCTTGACGGCGTAACATTCAGCGGCGGAGAACCTATGTGTCAGGCAGAAGCATTTTGCAGCCTGGCAGCTGAAATAAAAAAAAGGAACCTTAATATTGTAACATATACGGGATATACATACGAGGAGCTGCTTATTATGTCAGAAAAAGACATATGGATAAAGAAACTGCTTGATTTGACCGATATCCTCATTGACGGAAGATTTATTCTGAGCCAGAGAGATCTGACACTGCTTTTCAGAGGCAGCCGCAATCAGAGAGTCATTGACATGAATCTTACACGCAACAGCGGAAAGCTTACTCTGGCAGAAAAATATTATTAAAATAGAAAAAAGTGCTTGAAATAACCGGATTGTTTATGTTATACTATCTTGTGTTCGAGTGCGGACAGATAAATTAAGAAAAATGCTACGGCTTAAATATATTAAAGGAGGTGCGGTAGATGTCAAAGAAATGTGAAATTTGCGGTAAGGGACAGGTTTCAGGAAACAACGTTTCTCACTCCATGAGACACACAAGAAGAAAATGGAACGCTAACATCCAGACTGTAAGAGTTGTTGATGAAAACGGAACAGTCAGAAGAGCTAACGTATGCACAAGATGCATCAGATCAAATAAAGTAAACCGTGCCATTTAATTTTGAAAAAGAATTGAGAGAACTCGCATTTTGTTGAGTTCTTTTTTTCTGCTCGGGATGCTCTTCAGCGTTTGAGCAGCGTAAAACCGCAGACAATCAGAAGTATACCAAGGAGAATGATCCATGCTTTTGGAGGGAGGAAAAAGGCGCATATTGTTACTGCACCGAAAACCAGAAGCACGAATCCTATATCCTTGGTTTCTTTATATATGTCAAAACATTTTTTTTTGCGAAAATTACCGCTCATTTCTCATACTCCACTTTTCATATACCCCATATATTCTATGAAAAAGAATAGGAAAGTGTGCGGAAATGTGATATATTAAAAATATATGGTGAAAAGGAGAAAGAAAAATGTCTCTTGAACGCAGTACGGAATACGGAAAAATCAAACTTAATGACAATATATTTTCAAAGGCAGTACTCGCTGCAGTTTCAAAAACCGAAGGAAAGGTTTTCTGCGCCTCTGAAAGAGGAAAAATCCTCGGCGGCATAGACCAAAAAGTATCCCCCGGCGAACTGGCATCTAATATTATTATCAGTGAAGATGCAAAGCATTACTTACTGAAATTCTTTGTTATTATGTCCTTTGGAGCCAGCATAAAGAAGAACTGCACTGAAGTGCTTGACAATCTGGAAAAGCAGATAAGAACTATGTTTCCTGACAAAGGATGCAAAATAATTCTTAAAATAGTAGGTGTAAAATCAAAAAATATTGCCAAGAGAAACATAGAGATTGTGAGAGAGTATGAAATCTGAAGGTGAACTGAAACTGGGAGACAGTGTAACCCATATTAAAGGAGTCGGCAAAAAGCGGGCACAGCTCCTTGAAAAAATGAATATAAGGACAGTGGAAGATCTTCTTTATCTTTTCCCGAGAAAATATGAAGACAGACGACGTGCCGTAACAATAATGGAGGCGCCTTTTAATGAGGATGTTCTTCTGGAAGTCAGAGTCGTCACCAAGCAGCTGGGCGGTAATCCATACAGCAAAAAGAGGGTGCTCAGGGTTCTGGCTGAGGACAATACAGGCAGTGTTGAAATACTCTTTTTTAACGGAAAATATTTGTCGGAGTATTTTAAGCCGGGGCTTTCTCTGACACTTTTCGGCAAAATTTCCCTGAACAACGGAAGACGTCAGATGGCTCATCCGGAATTTCATGTAACAGGAGATAAAGATGATATCAGGGGCCTTTTTCCTGTATATCCTCTGACAGAGGGACTTTATCAGGGTCAGATGCGCTCAATGCAGCTGGCAGTAAGGCAGACGGCACAGCAGATAAAAGAATGGCTGCCTGAGTCAATAGTGAGAGAAAACAACCTGTGTGACCCGGCTTATGCCATTGAGAACATTCATTTTCCCATTGCAAAAAGACCTGTGCTGGAAAGCCGCTTCCGTCTGGTATTTGAAGAACTTTTAATCCTGCAGAGCGGCCTCTTTTATATTAAGTGGGACAGAGAAAGAACATATAAAGGAGTATCCGTGGGCAGAGGTATTTCTGTTAAGCCATTTCTCCATATGCTGCCATTCACACTGACCGAAGGGCAGATGAAAGCATTCGGTCAGATTGAAAGAGATATGGAAAGGGACCGCCCTATGAACAGGCTTGTGCAGGGAGATGTGGGATCGGGAAAGACTGCCGTAGCTGAGCTCGCAATGTACAAGACGGTAAAAAGCGGTTTTCAGGCGGTAATGATGGCCCCTACAGAACTTTTGGCAAAGCAGCATCTGGCCACTCTGAAAGGCCATTTCGAGCCTCTGGGAATTAATGTGAAGTTACTTTCCGGAAGCACCAGAGCAAAGGAAAGGTCAGAGATCCTCGAAGCCCTGGAAGGCGGCAGCATAGATATACTGGTAGGAACTCATGCTGTGATACAGCCTGATGTGAAGTTTAATAATCTGGGTCTTGTTATCACCGATGAACAGCACCGATTCGGAGTAAATCAGAGATCTTTGCTGGCGCAGAAGGGCGAGAACCCTAATATTCTGGTTATGACAGCGACACCTATTCCAAGGACTCTTGCGGTCATACTTTACGGCGACCTGGATATTTCGGTAATTGATACACTTCCTGCAGGCAGAAAGCCTATAAGAACTTTCTTAAGATATCGGGACAGCCGCAAAAAGATTTATGATTTCGTTGAGGCGCAGGTAAAAGAGGGCAGGCAGGCTTATGTGGTCGCGCCGCTTATAGGAGAATCCGAAAACATAGACTGTAAATCTGCCGAAGAAATATATGAAGAGCTCTGCAAGGCATACCCTGCCTTAAGAATCGGCCTGGTTCACGGCGGTATGAAGCAGCAGGATAAAGACGCTGTTATGGAGAGCTTTGCAGAAGGCGCCATTGATGTTCTCGTTTCAACAGTTGTAATTGAAGTAGGAATAGATGTGGGAAATGCCACAGTAATGGTTATAGAAAACTGCGAGCGGTTCGGACTGGCCCAGCTCCATCAGCTGAGGGGCCGCGTCGGCAGAAGCGGACATCAGTCATTCTGCATTCTCATATGCGGTACCGACAGCGAGACAGCAAGGAAACGCAATGAGATAATGTGTTCTACGGAAGACGGATTTGTAATCGCAGAGGAGGACCTTAAACTTAGAGGGCCGGGAGAAATCTTCGGCACACGCCAGCACGGCCTGCCGGAGCTTAATATTGCTGACCTTGTAAAGAATGCCGACATGGTGGAAAAAGTAAAAGATGTGGCAAGAAGACTTATAGAGGAAGACCCCGAGCTTGAAATGCCGGAACATGCAGAGCTTAAGAAGCGTGTGAAGAAGATGTTCGGCGATAAGATACAGCTGAGACTTTAGAGACAAAAAGACCGCGCTGAGAAATCCCCGGCACGGCCTTTTTGAATTTATCCAATCTTATAGGTTATTTTCCGGCTAACTGTCTTTCAGCCATTTCAACTAACTTCTTGGTCATATAACCGCCTACATATCCATTTTGTCTAGCAGTCAAGTTTCCCTTGTCAGCCTGTTCGTAGTTAGATAAACCAAGCTCGTTAGCGACTTCTGTCTTTAAGCTGTTCAATGCAGGTTTAGCATTAACATTCATCTTATCCTGTAATGACATTTTGTTCACCTCCTATTACATTACTAGTTTGGCATAGGCCGAAGTTTATTTTTAATGCAATGAATGGGGGGATTGGCCTTCTTTGGAAAAGATATGTTTGCTTTTAATTTTGATTTAGGGTAATATAAATATTATAAGATTTTAAAAAAATTTTATAAGTAAAAGGAAGCTTTATATATGAGAATAATAACAGGAGATTTTAAGGGCAGACGTCTTGAAATGCCTGAAAACTATAATATAAGACCGACCACCGAAAAGGTAAAGGAAGCCGTTTTCAGCATAATAGCAGGCAATCTTGAAGACGCAGTGTGTGTTGATTTATTTGCAGGAACAGGGAATCTCGGCCTTGAGGCACTTTCCAGAGGTGCAAAAAAATGCTATTTCGGGGACAATTCCAGAGAAAGCCTTGCCTTGATAAAGAGAAATATCGCCATGTGCAGAGCTGAGGACCGCTCTCTTGTAATGCCGGGAGATTTTGAGAAAGTTCTTGCCAGGCTGGGAGAAAAAGACGAAAAGATCGATATTTTTTTTCTCGACCCACCCTACAGAGAAGGCCTTTATGATAAGTGCTTTGAGTTAATAAGAGAATATGACCTTCTGGCTGAAGAAGGTATAATAATTGCGGAACACAACGTCAAGGATGTGCTCTGTGAGGGAATATGCGGTTTCCAATTGATAAAGGAAAGAACTTACGGAACAGTTGCAATAACAATATACGGTTGAATAGGACTTGTTAATGTGGTAGAATAACAGAAGATATTTTTGCGGAAATCCGAGGTAAAAATGAATACAAAAGCTTTATATGCAGGGTCATTTGACCCTCTCACACTAGGACATCTGGACATCATCGAAAGAGCATCTAATATTTTTGACGAAGTTGTTGTAGGTGTTGTTGTCAATCTGGAAAAGAAAACAATGTTTTCCTTTGAAGAACGCATGGACATGATAAAAGAGGTGACAAAGCATCTGACCAATGTGTCCGTGGACATGTGCGACGGACTTCTGGCAGACTATGTTAACAATAATGGCTTTAACGTGGTTGTACGGGGGCTTCGCGGCGTATCAGACTATGACCTGGAAAGGCAGATGGCACAGCTGCATCAGTATTTATACAAAGACAAGGTTGAGACTGTTTTTCTTATGTCTGATTCAAAATATGATTTTATCAGTTCAACGATGGCCAAGCAGGTCATTTCACTGGGAGGAGACGGTGAATGTCTTGTTCCTCCTTATATCTTAAAAATAATGAAAGGGAAATTGGGCAAGTAAATGGAAGATACTACAAAAGTTTTAGACTTACTGGATGAATTAGAAGATCTTTTAGAGGGAGCTACTGCAGTGCCTCTGACCAACAAGGTCGTTCTGGAATCTGAAGAGATTTTTGCCATTCTTAAAGACATCAGACTTTCTCTGCCTGATGACATGCAGCAGGCAAAATGGATAAGAGAGGAAAGAGACAGAATCCTGGCAGATGCCAAGACTGAGTATGAAAGAATAATACGTGAGGCAAAGAAGCAGGCCGATTATCTGGTCGAAACCGATGACATAACCAAAAGAGCAACTAAGCTTGCCAGTGAAATCCTTGAAGATGCTGAAGTAAATGCGCGGATGCTTAAAATGAAGACTTATGACTATGTGGATAAGATCCTCTATGACATGCAGGGAAAAATGGATGAGCTCAATATGAAGTATTTCGGTGAAATGTATACTAATCTGGCTCATACATTTGAGGAAATCGGCACTACTTTAAATGCAAACAGAGAAGAAATAAAGAATCTGGCATACAAAACTCAGAGTGAATCCAGAGATGCTTCGGAGGATAAAGAGTAAATGGAACCTCAGCTGGCAACAGATTCATTGAAGCAGTATAAAGAGGGTCTTGCATCTGCAGTCATATGCAGTATATGGTGGGGTATAATGCCCATATACTGGCAATGGCTTCGTCCAATTGAATCTTCAGTTATAATATTTTACAGAATTCTGCTGGTGGCAGTGGTGTGTCTCATTGCCGCCTTGTTTAAGTTCAGCTTTAAGGAGATAATTGCGCCCCTTAAAGACAGAAGGCTGCTTTTGACATATATTGCTGCAGGCATTCTTATTACGGCCAACTGGTCTATATACATATGGGCAGTTAACGCCGATTATGTAATTCAGACATGCATAGGATATTACATAGAGCCTCTGATGGTTTGTATTTTCGGAGTTATCATTTTTAAGGACAAGCTCAATAAATACAAAAAGATCGCTTTGGCCCTTGCAGCGGCAGGTGTTGCTGTTATAATTATATACTTCAGACAGGTACCTCTCATTGCTTTGAGTCTGGCGGTTACTTTTTCTGTTTATGCAGCAGTGAAGAAGGGGCTTAATAAACCTCCGATACTGTCACTTCTGTACGAAACTATTTTCCTTGCACCTTTTGCTCTTGCTGTGGTCATATATCTGGAAGCAACCGGGCAGGGTGCTTTGGCTTCACTTGGAGAAGGGGAGATGTACAAGTACGGGCTGCTGATGCTCTGCGGCCTGTTTACGGCATTTCCTCTGGGCATGTTTGCCAATGCAGCGAATAAAATCAATCTATTTGCACTGGGGCTGACAGAGTATATTTCTCCGACCATTTCTCTTATAATTGGTATATTCCTCTTTAAAGAGCCTTTTGAATATGTTCAGCTTATTGCCTTTGCCATAATATGGATAGGACTGGCGTTTTTCAGCTACGGAGAATTCAAATATTACAGAATTTCGAAGGAGTCTTCAGATGGAGGAAAATAAAAAAGTAAATCTTAATGTTATAAATGTGGCCCTCATGTTCGTCGGTGCGATAATGGGGGCCGGTTTTGCGTCAGGGCGTGAAATCTGGCAATTTTTCGGCGTCTTCGGTTCCAAAGGCCGTATCGGTGTGCTTCTTACAGGAATTCTATTCGTTCTCCTCGGCACAATGACTGCTTATATTGCAAGAAAGCTGGGCACCAATGAACTGGGGAGAATAATCGTGCCGGGAAATAATAAAAAAATTTCTGAGGCAGTCAGCTGGTTTATGGCCGCAATACTTTTTACCGTTTTAATAAATATGACCGCCGCATGCGGAGCAATGCTGAACCAGCTTTTAGGAATCAGCCCGGCTATAGGGGGAATAATCATAGCCCTTCTGGTTGTAGTTACGGTACTGGGGGAATTTCAGCGTATTTCAAAGGTGTTCAGGTATATAATGCCGGTGCTCTTTGCTGCAGTTATAGTTGTGAGCCTTATGGTTATAATGTCAGGGGATAGAGCAGCAGTTCCCACAGAGGGACTTAAACCTTCTCCTATTGCAGGCAATTGGATTCTGGCTTCATGCCTTTACATATCTTATAACATTCTTGCAATGATACCTATTGTTGCAACTTCATCAATAAACGCCAGATCTGAGAGAGCGGCTCTTGTTGGCTCCGGTCTTGGAGGCATATTTCTTGGACTCCTTTCCTTTGTAATAGTAAATGTCCTTCAGATGGACATGCTTTTTGCACAGGAGGCTGATATGCCTATGCTGGCATATTCCACAAGATATTCAGAAGCTGCCGGCCTGATATATTCGGTCATACTTTTTGCCTCAATTTATTCCTCTGCCACAAGCAATTTCTACGGTTTTACCACTAAAATAAAAGAGGGACCCAAGAAGAGCAGAATTGTAATCTGCGCTGCAGCTGCAGCCTTCCTTCTGGGGCTCGTAGGCTTTAAAAATGTAGTCGCATATATGTTCCCGGCGGAAGGATATCTTGGATTTATTATAATCGCTATGATAATCGGGAATTTCTTTTATATCAAAAAGAAATCAAAACAAGATGTAGGCGATGAAAAATATGATCCTTTCAATCTTCCCGAACCTCTGATAAGGGTAACCGGCGGAAGCGGAGGAGAGGCAATACTTATCCTGGGAAGTGAAAAGACAGGTCTTTATGACTGCGGTATGGCCTGTTTCAGTGACAGGCTCATAGAGAACATTCACAAAGTGCTCGATGGAGAAAACAGGACAGTGGATTATGTATTCATGTCACATACCCATTATGATCACATAGGAGCGCTCCCTTATATTCTGGATGAATGGCCTCATGCAAAGGTATGCGGAAGCAAAAAAGCGGCAGAGGTATTTGCAAGCTCCGGAGCAAGAAATACCATGGTAAGTCTCGGAAAGGCTGCTGCGGAGCAGTTCGGCAGCGATGTTGAAATCAAGGCAGATAACCTGAGAATAGATGTTATATTGAAAGACGGCGACACCATCAATCTTGGAGAAGAAACAGTAACCGCCTATGAAACCAAAGGTCATACGGACTGTTCAATGAGTTATTTACTTGTGCGGGAGAAGATTCTTCTTGCCAGCGAGTCCACCGGCGTAATAAGTGTGGACAATTTCATGTATCCTTCAATACTGAAAAGTTATGATGACAGCATCAAATCTGCAAGGAAGCTTAAAAAACTTAAAGCAAACTATATAATTGTTCCTCATTTCGGAGTTCTGAAGAAAGACATGATGGACGATTTCTTTGACAGCTACATATGTGCAGCTGAAGCAGAACGCAAGCTGATATTTGACGGCATAAGCAGAGGCCTTTCTGACGAAGAAATATTTGAAGAACATAAAAAGGTATACTGGAGTAAGAAAAGGGGAGAATACCAGCCATATCCGGCATATAAACTTAATACAGAGATAACTATAAGACTGACCAAAGAAGATTACAACAGCTAACAAAATCAGAAGCCTTTTTGTATAAATTAATACAAAAAGGCTTTTTGTACAAAAAAAGTGCTTTTTCTCGTAAAATGTTGAAAAGACAACAATATATGGTATCATTGGACTTGTGATAATACTTAAATACAATTACGAGGTGAATGAAATGGAAAATAACAAGAAATTGGTTATTAATCCAAAATGGTGCAAAGGATGCGGTATTTGTGCGGAATTTTGCCCCAAAGATGTTTTGAAGATAGTTCACAACAAGGTACAGATTGTAAATGATGAAGCTTGCATTAAATGCGGATTATGTGAGCTCAGATGTCCTGATTATGCTATCTATATTGAGAAGGAGGGAGAATAATGGCAAAGAGATTTCAATTGCTGCAAGGAAATGAAGCTTGTGTTGAAGGTGCTATTGCAGCCGGAATGAGATTCTACGCAGGTTATCCTATTACTCCGTCCACAGAAATTGCTGAAAGAAGTGCATTAAGACTGCCTCAGGTAGGCGGTAAGTTTATACAGATGGAGGATGAAATCGGCGGCATAGCTGCTGCACTGGGTGCTTCCGTTGCAGGGCTTAAAGCAATGACTGCAACGTCAGGCCCGGGATTTTCACTGAAGCAGGAGAATATAGGATATGCTGCAATAGCGGAAATTCCTATTGTTATCGTTGATGTACAGAGAGAGGGTCCGTCGACAGGCCTTCCTACGTCACCATCACAGGGCGATTTGATGCAGTCTAAGTGGGGTACCCACGGAGATCACCCTGTTATTGTTATTTCACCGTCTTCAGTTCAGGAATGTTATACCGAATGTGTCAGAGCATTTAACATGGCAGAAAGATTCAGAGTTCCTGTAATCTTCCTTATGGATGAAATTATAGGACACCTCAGGGAAGGCTGCGAGCTTATTCCGCCTGAAGAACTTACTATTTCCAACAGAAGAATTGACAGAAACTTCAACGGAACACTTGCTTATGCTGTTCAGGAGGGTAACTATGTTCCTGAATATGCACCTTTCGGCGAGGGTGATAAGTTCAATGTAACAGGACTTTTCCATGATCTTGACGGTTTCCCGACAAATGATAACAATATCACTGATTCTCAGGAAAGACGACTTCTTGACAAAATCAGAATGAGAAGAGACCGCATAGAAAAATGGGAAGAGTTTGACTGTGATGATTGCGAAACCATGATAATTTGCTTCGGCGGTACTGCCAGAGCAGTACACGGCGCCATTGAGGATGCAAAGGAGATGGATTTTGTTAAGTTAGGTATGTTCAGACCTATTACGGTATGGCCGTTCCCTGAAGAAGCTCTTTTAAAAATTATCAAAGATAATAAACATCTGAGACAGATTATCGTTGCGGAACATAATGACGGACAAATGCTCCTTGAAGTACAGAGAGTTGTAGAGGGAAGAGTTCCGGTGGATTTCCTGGGAAAGATCGACGGTACTACTATTACCCCTTCGGAAGTAATAGAAAAAGTAAAGGAGGTATATTAATATGCCTAGTAAACTTATTGAAAAAACAATGCGTGTTAACAGACTCCCTCACATCTGGTGCCCCGGCTGCGGCCATGGAATATTAATGAGAGATGTTGCACAGGCAATTGAAAACTGCGGCCTTGATCCGGACAAAGTTGTTATCGTCTCCGGCATCGGATGTTCGTCAAGAGCTGCGGGATACATGAATTACAACACTTTACATACAACCCACGGACGTGCAATTGCATTTGCAACGGGTGTTAAGCTTGCAAATCCTGAGCTTAATGTAATTGTAATAACCGGAGACGGTGATGCTACGGCTATCGGAGGCAATCATCTTATTCACGCTTGCAGAAGGAACATAGATTTAACTGTAATTGTATTTAATAATAATATTTACGGTATGACCGGCGGTCAGTATTCTCCTACTACACCTCATGGCGAAAAGGGAACTACCGCTCCTTATGGAAATATTGACTACAACTTTGATATTCCTCAGCTGGCTCAGGCTGCAGGTGCAACCTTTACCGGCCGCTGCACAGCCTATCATGCTCAGCAGGCAATCAAACTCATAGAGGCAGGTATCAAACATCATGGCTTCTCACTGATTGAGGGACTTTCAGTTTGCCCTACATACTATGGACGCAAGAACAAAAAGGGAGACTCTGTCAAGATGCTCAGCTGGCAGAAGGATAATGCCGTTGATGTTAAGGCCGCTGCAAAGATGACTCCTGAACAGCTTGAAGGAAAGATCCTTATCGGCGAACTTTCACGGGTTGATAACAAGGAAGAATACACGGATATGTATATGAAGATTATCGAAAAGGTCGGAGGTGACAAATAATGGCTAAGACAGAGATCAGAATGACAGGCTCCGGCGGACAGGGCGTTATTATGGGAACTATCATTATTGCCGAAGCTGCCTATGCGGATGGAAAGCAGGTTGTACAGTGCCAGGCTTATGGCCCTGAGGCAAGGGGCGGTTCGTCAAAGGCCGAGACCATAGTATCTGACAAAAGAATCACATATACAAAAGTAATCAAACCTGACCTGCTGCTGGCTCTTACCCAGGTTTCCCTCAATAAATACGTCGACTGCCTTAAGAACAAAGCTATCGTGGTGGTAGATGAGGATATCGTTGTTCCTGAAGAGGTTGAAGCTATTCATACTGTTTACCATCTGCCGATTCTTAAAGGAGCGGAAGAGGTAATCAAAAACAAGATGTCAGCCAACATTATTTCTGTTGGAGTTGTAAATGAGCTGCTCCATGTAGCATCACAGAAATCTGTTGAGGAAGCGGTTCTGAACCATGTACCAAAGGGAACAGAAGAAGTAAATTTGAAAGCACTTCACTATGGTGCCCAGCTTGTTCAGGAAGCTCATAAATAGAATAATATTTTCTGAATCTTCAAAACCCGGGATATCTATTCCGGGTTTTTATAGTCCCAAAAACTCTTAAATACAAAATAAAAACATTTTTGTAAAATGTATTGACAAAGTTTCAAAGGGGTTTTATACTTGTAACATCGAAGTTTTACAGAAGAGGAGGCATCAACCGTAATGCTTGAAATTTCAAAGAAAACTAACCTTTTAGAGCAGAACATTTATAGATATTCCCTCCAGGATGTGGAAGAACCTAATCTTTACAGACAGCTATACAATTACGACGAGATACCGAAGGTATCATTTAATCATAGAAGAGTTCCTATGAATATGCCGGAGGATATCTGGATTACTGATACATCATTCAGGGACGGACAGCAGTCAATGGCTCCCTACACGGTAAAACAGATAGTGGATTTATATAAACTTATGGCTAAACTGGGCGGACCCTACGGTCTTATAAGGCAATCTGAATTTTTCATATACACTAAAAAGGATCGCGAGGCTATCGACAAATGTATGGAGCTTGGCTATACTTTTCCTGAAATAACAACGTGGATAAGAGCTTCAAAAGAGGACTTCAAGATGGTGAAAGAGCTTGGAATCAAAGAAACCGGCATTCTTGTTTCCTGCAGCGATTATCACATATTTAAAAAAATGAATATGACCAGAAGACAGGCTGTTGATTTCTATCTCGGTACAATTAAAGACGCATTTGAGGCGGGTGTAGTGCCAAGATGTCATCTTGAGGATATTACAAGGGCTGATTTTTATGGCTTTGTGGTTCCGTTCGTAAACGAGATAATGGAGCTTTCCAAAGAGGTAGGAATTCCTGTTAAAATACGGGCCTGTGATACTATGGGATACGGAGTCCCATATACGGGTGCATCTCTTCCGAGAAGTGTTCCGGGGATTATTTACGGTCTGCAGCATTATGCAGGGGTACCAAGCGAGATGCTGGAATGGCATGGTCATAATGATTTCTACAAGGCGGTGACAAATGCTTCTGCAGCATGGCTTTACGGCTGCAGCGCTGTTAACTGTTCTCTTCTGGGCATTGGAGAGAGAACCGGGAATATTCCTCTTGAGGCAATGGTCTTTGAATATGCATCACTTCGAGGTTCTCTAGATGGAATGGATCCTACAGTGGTTACGGAAATAGCCGACTATTTCAGAAAAGAAATGGATTATAACATTCCTCCTATGACTCCTTTTGTAGGGGAGAATTTCAATGTAACCAGAGCGGGGATACATGCTGACGGCCTCATGAAAGACGAAGAAATCTACAATATTTTTAATACAAAGAAGATCCTCAACAGAGCGCCCGGTGTTACAGTCAGCAAAACGTCAGGTGCAGCGGGTATAGCTTACTGGATTAATGAGCACTATCATCTCAATGATGATGAAAAGCTGAACAAAAATCATGTTCTGGTGCTGAAGCTTAAAGACTGGGTAGATGAAATGTATGCAGACGGCAGAACTACCAGTCTGTCAAACCAGGAACTGGAAAACAAAATAAAAGAGTTAACAGAAGGCGGGGTAAAATAAATGATAGATGCAAAAAAAGTTTCTCTTTCCAATCAGGTATTTGAAAAACTTGAAGAAGCCGTTCTTAACGGTTATTATCCTCAGGGAAGCATTATAAGCGCTGAAAAAGCAGCATCGGATTTCCGCGTGGGTACAGCCACCGCCAAAGAAGCTTTGATACGTCTCGAGTCCGAAAGGCTGGCTGAAACAGTTCAGTCGGGTTTCAAAGTTCTTGGAATTACCGAGAAGGATATTAATGATATTTTCAATGTTAAGAGACATTTAGAAACTCAGGCGGCTGCCCTTGCAGCGGAAAAGATGAGCCAGGAGGAGATAAATGATCTGACTGAAATTCTGGAAAAACAGGAAAAAGCTGTAGAAGAGGGAGATTCCGAGAAAGTAAGAAATCTTGATACAAAATTTCACGATAAAATATATGAGGGATGCGGCAGCACAACCTTTGAACTGATTTTATCTCCTGTACATCATAAACTGTCAAAATACAGAAAAGCCTCCCTTGATAACAGGGAGAGAATACTTAATTCGGTTAAAGAACACAGGGAAATATTAGAAGCCATAAATAGCAAAAACAGTGCAGAAGCTGAGAAAACGATGCTTAAGCACATTGACAACTCCTACAGCAGTATAGCAAAGATAAAAGACAGAAAATAATCGAAAGGAAATAAAAATGGGACTTACAATTGCGCAAAAAATTATAAAGGCTCATCTCGTCAGTGGTGAAATGATACCGGGTCATGAGATTGCCTTAAAAATTGATCAGACTCTTACTCAGGATGCAACGGGAACAATGGCATATCTTGAATTTGAAACTATGGGCGTTCCCAGAGTCAAGACAGAGCTTTCTGTTGCATATATAGACCATAACACACTTCAGTCAGGTTTTGAAAATGCAGATGATCACAGATTTATTCAGTCCATGGCAAAAAAGTACGGTTTGTATTTCTCAAGACCCGGAAACGGCATATGCCATCAGGTTCATCTGGAACGTTTCGGAAAGCCGGGTAAAACGTTAATAGGATCAGACAGTCACACTCCTACAGGCGGTGGAATCGGTATGCTGGCAATGGGAGCAGGAGGACTTGATGTGGCAGTTGCCATGGGCGGAGGTGCCTATTATATCACTATGCCTAAGATGTTCAAGGTTAATCTGACAGGCAGCTTAAATGATTTCGTTACGGCTAAGGATGTCAGCCTTGAAATTCTCAGGATATTATCTGTAAAAGGCGGCGTCGGAGCCATAATCGAATGGGGCGGAGAAGGGATAAAATCTCTTTCCGTACCGGAGAGAGCCACAATAACAAATATGGGTACAGAGCTGGGTGCAACAACATCAATATTTCCTTCCGACGAGGTGACAAGAGCTTTTCTTAAAGCACAGGGAAGGGAGGAAGATTACATAGAACTCCAAAGTGACGAAGATGCAGAATACGACAAGGTTATCGATATAAATCTTTCCGAGCTGAAACCTCTTATTGCATGCCCTCACAGTCCTGACAATGTAGTGACCGTGGAAAGTTTAAAGGGCACAAAGGTGGATCAGGTATGCATAGGATCATGTACCAATTCTTCCCTCTATGATATGCTCAAGTCTGCTGCACTTTTAAAAGGCAGAACAATCAGTCCCGATGTAAGCCTTTCAGTTTCTCCGGGCTCCAAGCAGGTGCTTTCCATGCTGGCAGACTGCGGAGCTTTAAGCGACATTATTGCCGCCGGGGCAAGAATTCTGGAGTGTGCATGCGGACCATGTATCGGCATGGGCTTTTCACCTAATTCACATGGCGTTTCCCTTAGAACATTTAACAGAAATTTTGAGGGACGATCCGGAACTGCTGACGGACAGGTTTATCTGGTTTCTCCGGAGACAGCTGTTGCATCGGCTTTGACAGGTGAAATAACCGACCCGAGACTTCTTGGCAGCATGCCTGAGATAAAGATGCCGGAAAAATTCAAGATAGATGACAGTTCTATAATTCCACCGGCAGACCCGGAAACAGCAAAGAAACTTGATATTATAAGGGGCCCTAATATAAAACCTTTCCCGGACAGCAAGCCGCAGGAAGATGTTCTTGGAGCTGAACTTGTACTTAAAGTGGGAGACAATATTACCACCGACCACATTATGCCTGCGGGAGCAAAAATACTGCCGTACCGTTCCAATATTCCTTATCTTTCGAAATTCTGCTTCGGGGTATGTGATTCTGATTTTCCTGAAAGGGCTAAGGCTGCAGGACAGAGCATTATTGTGGGAGGCAACAATTATGGTCAGGGCTCTTCAAGAGAACATGCAGCACTTGTACCTCTATATCTCGGTGTTCGCGCAGTAATCGCCAAGAGCTTTGCAAGGATACATGCGGCAAACCTGATAAATGCCGGGATTATGCCTTTAACCTTTGAAGATCCTCTTGATTACGACAGTCTTGAGCAGGGCGATATGCTTTTATTAGAAAATATATATGAGGGGATGGACAGAGGAAAACTTGTTTTAAAGGACGAAAAAACGGGTAAATATATACAGCTCATGTGCAGTTTCACGGACCGGCAGAAGGCCATTCTGAAGGCAGGAGGGCTGCTTAAATATGTAGGGCAGGGAGGAGGACTTTAATGTTTGACGACAGAAGAGAAAATTATATTCAGAGAGCGTTGTATGATTTTGAGATGGTTCTGAGAGAGCAGGTGGACAGAGCCGATAAGATGAAGGACGGTGGTTTCTATCACTGCTGTGATATCAATAAAGGAATCACAGTGGGACTTGCAGGCGGTGACGGAATAGGTCCCGTTATCATGAGCCAGGCGGAAAAACTTCTCGAAAAATTACTGCATGAAGAAATTAAATCAGGAAAATTTACAATTAAAAAAATAGAGGGGCTGACAATTGAAAACAGAAAGGCTCTGGGAAAATCTGTTCCTGATGATGTGCTCGCTGAAATAAAAGAATGCGATGTGTTGCTTAAAGGTCCCACCACTACACCAAAGGGTGGAAAATTGGAAAGCGCCAATGTTACTCTCCGGCGCGAACTTGATTTATATGCAAATATAAGGCCGGTGTCTGTGCCTTCAGAAGGCATTGACTGGACATTCTTCAGAGAAAACACGGAAGGAGAATATGCACTTGGAAGCCGCGGCATAGAAATTCCCGGCAGGCTAACAATGGATTTCAAGGTTACAACAGAGCTGGGAACGAGAAGGATTGCAAGGGCTGCCTTTGATTTTGCAAAAGCAAACGGAAAGAACAGAGTAGCTATTGTTACAAAGGCAAATATCATGAAGAAAACCGACGGAATGTTTTCAGAAATATGCCATGAAGTTGCGGCAGAATATCCGGGTATTGAAGCGGAAGACTGGTATGTGGATATTATGGCTGCAAACCTTCTGAACAAAGATATAAGAAATCAGTTCCAGGTATTTATTCTTCCAAATCTTTACGGTGATATTATAACTGATGAAGCTGCAGAAATTCAGGGAGGCGTCGGAACTGCCGGAAGCGAAAATCTCGGCGATAAGTATGCTATGTTTGAAGCTATTCACGGATCAGCTCCGAGAATGGTTGAAGAAGGCCTTGCTGAATATGCAAATCCTTCCAGCATATTTAAAGCTGCAGAGATGATGCTGCGTCAGATAGGCTTCACGGACAAAGCTGATAAGCTGTCCAAGGCTCTTCATATCTGCTGCGAAGAAGAAAAGAAACTTGTGGTGAACGGAACGTCTGAAGGAGCAAAATGCAGCGAATTTGCAGATTATGTTATGAGTAAGCTGTAATACATCAAAGATAATAATATAAAACAACCCGGGATTTCAACCAACCCCGGGTTTTTAAATGTTTAAGAGTAATCAGTTTCTTGCCTGAGAATTGTTTCTTTTCTTAGCAATCTGCTGAAATGCGGATATTCCTATAACAACAACTATACCTATAATGTCTGTTACAGCTCCTGCATCTATTAGAAGCAGACCGCCGGCAATAATAACAATACGAAGTAAAACATTAAGATGATCAAAGGCATAGCCTCTGAGTCCTGCTGCCACACCGTAAACGCCGATAAGTGCGGTAATAACTACCTGAATTCCCTGCCACCATGTGCAGTCGATAAAGAGCAGGGCAGGATTAAATCCGAAGCAGTACGGTACAATGAAGGCTGCAATAGCCAATGTTGTGGCGTTGACAGCCGTTTTCATCGGACGCGACCCTGCTATAGCACTTCCTGCATATGCAGCAAGGGCAACAGGAGGAGTTATGTCTGCAACGATACCGAAGTAGAATACGAACATATGAGCACAGAGCGCAGGCATTCCCATTTTGATAAGAATAGGTGCGCAGGTTGTCGCCATTATGACGTAGTTGGCCGTAGTAGGTACTCCCATTCCAAGGACTATACATGTTATCATTGTCAGGAACATGGCGATAAATATATATCCGCCTGAAAGGCTTACAATTGCGGAAATAAGCTTGGTTCCTATACCTGTGGTGGTAATGATGCAGGCGATGATTCCGGCAACGGCACAGGCAGCTCCCACAGTGAGGGTACTCTTAGCTGTTTCTTCCAGAGCATCGAAGAATCTGGTTACGTTAATTCTTGTTTCTTTTCTGAAAAGGCTCATTATAACTGCAAGGAGAGTGCCTATTATAGCAGCAAGAGCCATAGTGGTCTTTATTATAAGAATTACAAGGGCAATTAACGGAACCAGAAGGTATCCCTTCTTAAATACAACATTGAAGAAATTAGGAAGCTCGTCCTTGGAAAGCCCTTTTAAACCTGTTTTCTTTGCTTCGAGATGAACCGATATAAATACTCCGGCAAAGTAAAGAACCGCAGGGAGAATGGCTTTTACTGCAATGGTTCCGTAAGGAACACTGGCGTATTCGGCCATAAGAAAAGCGGCAGCACCCATAATAGGAGGCATTATCTGCCCGCCTGTTGAAGCCGCAGCTTCTACGGCACCTGCAAATTCAGGTTTGTATCC
Organism: uncultured Clostridia bacterium; assembly: GCA_927797855.1. GTDB lineage: Bacteria > Bacillota > Clostridia > Peptostreptococcales > Anaerovoracaceae > SUG1106. The sequence continues at coordinate 24,671 of CAKMLH010000005.1, forward strand.
TGTTTTTTTCATAAGGGGGATGGTTACTGCACCGGTTGTAACGGTATTTCCTACAGAAGAACCGGATACCATTCCGCAAAGTGCGGAAGAAATAACGGCAACTTTTGCAGGTCCACCGTCAGAACTTCCGGCGATGGAGTTAGCCATCTCTATGAAGAAGTCTGTAATCCCTGTCTGCTTCAGGAAGCTTCCGAACATAACGAAAAGTACAATAAATGTAGAGCATGCTCTTATTGGAGTTCCTATTACACCTTCCGTGGTATAAAACAGGTTATAAACTGTGAGAAGCAGGGATTTCTGCGTCAGTCCGTATATTATAAAGCAGGAGGATACTATAACAATAGGAATTCCTACAGAACGCCTGCAGGCTTCCAGGGTGCATAGAATACCGATAATTCCGAGAATAACTTCAAACTGGCTGAGCATTATGCCCTGGGCTATGATTTTCTGGCAGTTAAACACAAAATAGAAGTAGGAAAAACCGCCGGCTGCGGCCAGAATAACGTCATACCATGGAATGTAGTTTCTTTTTTTTCCGCCTCCCTTTTTTGAAGGGAAAATGAGAAATACAAGGAATACGATGCAGCCGACAAAAGAGGCCCTTTCGATTCGTGTTTCCCACGAAAACAAAAAATTAATAAGAACGCAGTATATGGTAAATGCAACCATCAGGTATCTTATGACTTTTCTGGGAATCCCTGCCCAGTTTCGCACATTGGCTTCACGGTCATATTTTTCCATTACGGCTTGAACCTGACTGTCTATATCGCCGTTTTCATCAAAGGTTAGATTTTCATTTTTCTTTTCAGGGGGCTGCTGGTTTGTTTTCTTTTTAAACAACGCTTACACCTCTTTTCTGTTTGGATTTATGTCTGGTAGTAATCCGGGTTAAAAACCGCGGCAGTATATTTTTATATGTTTGTTGTACCCGCATATATCCTGCAGGCAAATTTTATCACCTTTATTAACTGAAAGGTAATAGTCGGTGACCGTTCCGATAATATATACCAGATCAGGCATTGGTGTGTCCATGTTTGAAATAATCATTTCACCGTTTTTTCCGTAGGACAAACTTTGCCCTTCGTATATTTCAGTAGGTACACCTGCGCCGAAATTATAATATATATTACCTGTAAGATAAATTTCTCCGTCACGTATCTGGTAAATATCGGTTACAGGAGATTTGTTTACAGAATGGGTAAAAGTGATTTCAAATTCATCAAGATCTTCCACAGGAATCTTTTTGTATATTTCACCTGTCTCATCATCCTCAAGAATCAGATACTTACCGGAAAACGATCCAAAAATTAGAATTATAACCGCAGCGATAAGCACCGCCGCGGTTATATATTTAAAAAGTTTTTTATTCAAGTCTGATCAATCCCAACTCTTTTTATAATACGCCCTGTTCCTTAAAGTATTTCTCTGCACCCGGGTGGAAAGGAATAGTGATACCTGAAACAGCAGTATTAAGGTCGATTAATTTACCTTTTTCGTGGTTGGCAGCAATAGTATCCTTGTTGTCGAAGATTCCTTTAACAAGGGCATAAATTGTGTCCTCAGGAACATCGTTTCTTGCAACGATAGTAGCCATAACAGCAACTGTTTCAACATCCTCAGTTACGCACTTGTATGTGCCTGCAGGAATTGTAAGCTTTGTGTAGAACTCGTACTGTTCCATGAGCTTATCGGCATGCTCCTTATCAATTGAAAGAACATTAAAGTCATAGGTAGTGGCAAGTTCCTGAACTGCAGTTGTAGGAGCACCTGCAACTACGAAAGCAGCGTCGATTGTGCCGTTCTTGATAGAGTCAGCTGAATCTGCAAAGCTCTGATTGTTCTTTACGATATCTTTATTAATGTCCATACCGTATGCAGCCAGAACCTGTGTCGCGTTAAATTCAACACCGGAACCTGCGTCGCCTACAGATACCTTTTTGCCCTTAAGCTGATCAATAGATGTAATGCCTTTTTTTGCTATAATCTGAACTGTTTCCGGATAGCAGGCCATTACAGCAGAAAAGTCAGTATAGGCTTCTGCATTAGATGCAGCCCACAGATCTGTTCCGGTATATGCATATGACATTACATCATTCTGGATTATTGCAATCTGTGCCTCGCCTGCCTGAAGATACTGTACATTCTGCATTGAAGCGCCTGTTGACTCAGGAGTAATCTTTACTACATCGGAAAGTGCCTGAGCGATAATTCCGCTGTATCCGTAATAAGTACCGCCTGTGCCGCCTGTAGCCATCTTCAATTCTGTGGTATCACCACCGCCACAGCCTGAAAGAACAGTAGCAAGGACTAATACAACAACTAATACTAAGCTAAGTTTCTTTTTCATAAGGTTACCTCCATTGTGTGCACAAAAAGTGCTGATTAAAAAATCTCAATCCTATATTAATAATTTATCACACAAAAGCAATTATAGCAACAAATTTTTAATAGTTTAAATATATAATTGTGCGATGGTTTAACGTATTAAAGGAAACTGCCTTTTACTGGTTGACAGTATAAACAGTATAATAAAACGGCCCCCTTGACAGGGAGCCGTTGATTATTATTATTTATCTTCTTGGCTGCGGTCTTCTGCCGCGCTGACTGCTGCCTTCACATGGATCGCATGTATTGCACGGGTCGCATCTGTCATCGCATCCGCAAACATCGCTGTCCTCGTCTTCACAGATTTCACCGCAGTTTTCTATAGTATCACATGGCTTAATCTGATTCGGGAAAAGGGTAGGGAAAGTGGTGCAGATGGCATTCTGCTGGACTGCTGCCTGAGCAAAGCCTGTGGAAAGAACGCATATCTGTACAGGTACGACAATTTTTTTCTCACACGTCACGCATATTGCTATAATCAGATTTCCTGTGACATTGCCGTCCGGCCCGATACAGAGGTCTCTGCCGTAATTGTTTGTGGCAAGTCTTGCTTCACATGCAGAATTGCAGAATTCAGTAAACCTCGGAAGAAATGCCGTATCGATGGCCGATGGCATGCATATTTCAAAAAAGTTTGTAAGTACCAGCGGGTGATCTTTGTCAGCAATATTAACGTCAGTACATATTGTGAATACGCTTTCGTTGTTGCAGCTGTCGCAGAGAAGAAGATCAATTTCAATAATCACATTTCCTGTTATGGATATGTTCTGAGTACCGAAAACCGGTGTACCCATGCATTTGTCATCGCATGATGAAGTGTCTGCAAATAAGAGTTTTTCCGAAAAGTTTCCATCAGCGCCTACAACGGTTATTTCGTCGCCTGCGCCGTTTCTCAGGAAGGTTGCACCTGAAATAGTAGTATCCACATCCAGTTTAAGGTTTGAAGGGTCTTCCACATTATCCGGATTAAAACTCCGTCTGCATCTTATATCTATAACCCTTTTAACCCTGTGTCCCTGCGGAATGCGGGGAGTAAAGCACTGGTTCTGAACTGTTTTCATACCCTGAAGATTAAACAGAACCGCATCGTACACCTTCTGTACATATATAGGTTCTGTAACAACACTGCTTAAATCTCCGTTAAATTCGCAGAGGACATTGGCGTTGCAGCAATTTTGATAGAGGTCCTGGGATACTCTTCCACCAAAGCAACTCATAAATTTACCTCCTTAAAGTCCAATATCTTTCTCTGTTAGTATATGATTTTTTGAAAAAGTGTGTTACAATTAACTTTGTTTGCGACGACATAAAGAATAATCGGAGGGGAAATATGACTGACATAAAAGTAAGAACTCTGGACTGCGGAGTCAGAGTGATAATGGAAAAAATAGATTATGTTAAATCAGCCGCTTTCGGCGTTTGGGTCAAGGCGGGAGCCGTATACGAATCAGCTGAAAACTCAGGCGTTTCACATTTTATAGAGCATATGATGTTTAAAGGAACAGAGAAAAGAAGCGCACGCAAAATAGCGGAAGATGTAGATAAAATCGGCGGTCAGATGAATGCATTTACAGGTAAAGAGGCTACCTGCTATTATGTAAAGACCACCTGGGAGAATCTTGAAACCGGGGCAGAGGTTATTCTCGACATGATCAACAATGCTGTATTTGACAGCCGGGAAATGACCAAAGAAAGAAAGGTTATCTGCGAAGAAATAAAGATGATAGGAGATCAGCCGGACGATCTTGCAAACGATACGGCTACAGAACTTGTTTTTAAAGGAACACCCCTTGCAAAGAGCATAACAGGGACTCCAACATCCCTCAAAGGTATAAGCAGGAGGGTAATGAGTGAATACAAGGAAAAGGAGTATACAAGAGACTCATTGGTTGTTTCAGTTGCGGGAAATTTTGACGAAGAAAAGTTCTGCGCCTTTCTTGAAGATAAATTCAGCAGACTGAAAGCCTCAAAGCCATCTGTTACAGTCCGGACTGCCGCGTACAAACCTTCTTTTAAAGTTATTGTAAAAGACATTCAGCAGAGTCATATCTGCCTTGCAGCAAAAGGCGTTTCTCTTGACGATGACAGATATTATGCTCTTTCCCTTCTCAGTAACATCATGGGAGGAAGCATGAGCTCAAGACTGTTTCAGAATATCAGAGAAGAAAAGGGACTTGCATACAGTGTATTTTCAATGAACAGCTCATACAGCAGCGACGGATGCTTCGTAATTTATGCGGGAGTAGGTCATGATAAAATAAGAGATGCTCTCGGAGGAATTGAAGAGGAGCTTGAGCTTCTTCGCCGTGACGGCATTACCGAAGATGAGCTTTCAATGGCGAAGGAACAGATGAAGAGCAGCTATGTTTTCGGCCAGGAAAATGTCACAAGCAGGATGTTTGCCAACGGAAAAAATTTAATACTTGTCGACAGAATTTTCACACCGGATGAAGTTGTTAAAAACATTGATAAAGTAAGCCTTGATGATATAGATAATGTAAAAAAGCTGATCTGTGATCCTGCCGCTTATTCAGGTGCAGCAGTGACAAACAGACGTGTTGCATGGAAAGATATATGGAAATGGCATTAGGAGGACGATATGAATAACAGCATAATGAGCAAAATCAAGGTTGTCAGTAAAAGTGGATTCATGCCTGAATATGCTACAGAAGGCTCTGCAGGAGCGGATTTAAGGGCATATCTTCCCGATGGACCTGTCACATTAATGCCGGGTGAAAGACGCCTTGTTCCAACAGGACTTTTCGTTGAACTTCCTCCGGGAATTGAAGCCCAGGTAAGAGCCAGATCAGGTCTTTCAATAAAACACGGCATCGGCCTTGTGAACGGTGTTGGTACTGTCGACAGCGACTACCGCGGAGAGTGGAACGTACCTGTTATCAACTGGGGAAATGAATCTTATACAATAAATAACGGCGACAGAATAGCTCAGGTTGTTTTTTCACAGTACATACGTGAGGAATTTGAGCCTGCCGAAAGTATTGATGAAACTAAGCGAGGCGACGGAGGTTTCGGCCACACAGGTATTTAGATGACGAGATATGCACGGAAACCGTCTACCTCGCTGCTCATAGCAAGACCGCCCGCAGACTTTGGGTAAAACTGCAAACGCGTGCCTTGCGACACTTGAACGGTGCAGTTTTGCAGCCAAAGTCTTCGCTTGCTTCCGCCTGCTATGTAGCCACGCTCGGTCGAAAGGTTTCCTGGGCATATTTCAACATCTGCTTAGCTTGATGAAAACTTTAAGCGGTTCTGCAAGTGGATGTGGGCTTGCGAACGATTCCGCAGGAGCAGCATGAAGTGATAAACGGGCTTGCGATATGTGAGCAGTAGGAATTAAACTCTGTTTGAGCGGTGCGAGTAAAAAATGGCGAGTTAGTTTAATTCCCTGCGAACAATGCTCATGTACGGTAAAGAAGCAAGCAACCGAAAACAATAGATAGACCGCC
>CAKMLH010000006.1 GCA_927797855.1 uncultured Clostridia bacterium
CCGGATATGGTTCCCTTTTTTAAACCGTCCATGGCGGTGGCATCATCCTTGTAGGAGACGATTACAATGCCCTCGCAGTCTGTGTCATAAACCTTTTTTGCTTTGCCCTCGTAGAGCTGAACTGTTTTTTTCATTTTTTCCTCCATTAATCTCTAGTATGTTTATATCTAAAATCTGTAATCAGACATGTTTTTCCAGCTTCTTTGAGGCAGCTATGAAGCCCACAAAAAGCGGGTGAGGTCTGTTGGGACGGCTCTTGAATTCGGGATGGAACTGAACACCTACAAACCACGGATGCTCTTTGATTTCAACTATTTCAGGGAGGAGACCGTCAGGTGACAGTCCGGTTACCGACATACCTTTTTCTTCAAGCTGAGGCCTGTAAGTGCTGTTCATCTCAAATCTGTGGCGATGCCTTTCGCTGATGAGTTCAGAGCCGTAAAGCTCTCTTGACAGGCTTCCTTCTTTGAGTCTGCAAGGATATTTACCCAGGCGCATGGTTCCGCCCTTTGCTGTAACGGCCTTCTGCTCTTCCATTATATCGATTACAGGGAAAGGCGTGTCCGGGGCGAATTCGGTGGAGTGAGCACCTTCCATACCTGCGGCGTGGCGTGCAAACTCAATTACAGCCATCTGCATTCCCAGACATATTCCGAAGTAAGGCACATTGTTTTCACGTGCGTAGCGGGCAGCACAGATCATGCCTTCAATACCGCGGTCACCGAAACCTCCGGGAACAATAATCCCCTGACAGTCGGAAAGATAATCTGCGGCGTTTTCATCTGTAAGGAGCTCTGAATTAACCCATTTGATTTTTACCTTGACACCGTTTTCTGTTCCGGCGTGGTTGAGAGATTCAACAACGCTCAGATAAGCATCGTGAAGTGCAACATATTTACCCACAAGGGCAATCTTAACGCAGCCCGAGGCAGCGGCTTCACGCTCTGCAAGCTGGCGCCATTCGGCCATATCGGCAGGAGGCGTGTCAAGACCCAGTTTTCTGCATACTATGCTGTCCAGTCCTTCTTTTTCAAGGTATAAAGGTACTTGATAAAGAGATGGTGCTGTAAGATTCTGAATTACACATTCAGGCTCCACATTGCAGAAAAGGGAAATTTTATGACGTATCTCATCTGTAATAGGGTCGTCGGAGCGGCAGACCAGTATGTCGGGCTGAATTCCTATGGAAAGAAGTTCTTTGACGGAGTGCTGCACAGGCTTTGTTTTAAGTTCCCCGTCTCCCGGGATTTTCACAATGAGAGGGACGTGTATAAAGAGAACGTTTTCGCGGCCTTTTTCATTGGCAACCTGCCTGATACTTTCAAGAAAAGCCTGACTCTCTATATCGCCTACTGTGCCGCCGATTTCGCTGATAACCACATCGGGAGCGGGCTCGCCGGCAGCTGCCTTCTCCTCGGCCAGAGCATATATCCGGGCTTTTATTTCCTCTGTAATATGGGGAATTATCTGCACCGTAGCACCCAGGTAGTCACCTCGGCGCTCCCGTGAAAGCACATTCCAGTAAACTTTTCCGGAGCTGATGCTGCAGTTTCCTGTGAGGTTTTCGTCTACAAAACGCTCATAGTGACCAAGATCAAGGTCTGTTTCGGCACCGTCATCGGTAACAAAAACCTCTCCATGCTGATATGGGCTCATAGTACCGGGATCGACATTGAGATAAGGGTCGAATTTCTGAAGAATCACCCTCAGGCCCCGCTGCTTAAGCAGACGTCCCAGAGATGCGGCACAGATTCCTTTTCCCAGTCCGGAGACCACGCCTCCTGTGATGAAGATGTATTTTGTCATTTCTATTACCTCCCGCAGCAGTTGTTTCACTTTGAAAAACAAAAAAGCGCCTTTTTTTCACACTCAATTAAAGTGAAAAAAAAAAGGTCGCTTACGAAATTTCTCTCGTGCTTTTATTTCTGGAGTAATTATAATAAGAAGGAAAAGCCTTGTCAATATGTTTTATAAAAAAATGTTGACAAACAAAAATGCGGAGGATATAATCATTTCGTTGTTTTTGTTTTTATTATGTTTGGTTAAATGGAGGTCAGGCCTATGAAAAATGTATATGAAAATCCTCTTTGCACCCGCTATGCAAGTGACGAGATGAAAAGAATTTTTTCTGCAGACAACAAATTTTCCACATGGAGGAAACTGTGGATCGCCCTGGCAGAGAGTGAGAAAGAGCTGGGCCTTGACATTACAGACGAGCAGATAGATGAAATGAAGGCTCATATCTATGACATAGACTACGAAAAAGCAGCCCAATACGAGTCAAAATTCAGACATGATGTGATGGCCCATGTTCACACCTACGGAGATATTTGTCCAGAGGCAAAGCCCATAATTCATCTTGGGGCAACATCCTGTTATGTCGGCGACAACACGGATATAATATTGATGAAAGAGGCGCTGCTGCACATAAAAAAACTCCTTGTGAGCACCATTGCCGCTCTCGGCGATTTTGCTGAGAAAAATAAAGATATTCCAACTCTTGCTTTTACCCATTTTCAGGCAGCTCAGCCTACTACTGTGGGCAAACGTGCCTGCCTCTGGGCGCAGGATCTTGTTATGGATCTTGAACACCTGGATTTTGTGCTGGATTCTCTGAAGCTTCTGGGATGCAAGGGGACAACAGGAACAGGCGCAAGTTTTCTTGAACTTTTTGAAGGAGACGGTGAGAAAGTTGTACGTCTTGAGGAGCTTATAGCTGAAAAAATGGGTTTTGCTCAGTGCGTTAAGGTTTCGGGACAGACTTACAGCCGAAAAATTGACTACTATGTGCTTTCCGTTCTTTCGGCTATTGCTCAGAGCGCCAGCAAATTCGCAATGGATATACGGCTCCTTTCCCATATGAAGGAATTCGACGAGCCTTTTGAAAGCGGTCAGATCGGATCATCAGCCATGGCATATAAGCGGAATCCAATGAGAAGCGAGAGGATATGCTCACTTGCCCGTTATGTGATTACCGATGCACTGAATCCGGCTGTCACAGCGGCCTCCCAGTGGCTTGAAAGAACCCTTGATGACTCTGCAAACAAGAGAATCAGCGTGCCGGAGGCATTCCTGGCAGTTGACGGAATTCTCACCCTGTATATGAATGTAGTTAAAGGCGGCAGCGTTTATCCTTTCGTTATCAGGAAGCATTTAGACGAGGAATTGCCGTTTATGGCTACGGAAAATATAATAATGTACTGCACCAAGAAGGGCGGCGACAGGCAGGAACTTCACGAGGCAATACGCCAGCTTTCTGTTGCCGTTGCAAAAAAAATCAAGCTTGAGGGCGGTGAAAACGATCTGCTGGAGCGCATTCTGGCAGATGACCGCTTTAACATTACACGCCGTGAGCTTGATGAAATTCTTGATGTTAAAAACTTTATCGGACTTGCGCCGGAGCAGACGGAAAGCTTTATCACCGATGTAATAAAACCGGTGGTAGATGCAAACAGAGATTTTCTCGGCGCCGAAGCCGAAGTTCGCGTATAATTTGGAGGTATTGTTATGCTGACAGCTGTAGTAGGAATAAACTGGGGAGACGAGGGCAAGGGCCGCATGGTGGACCTTCTGTCCCAGGACTATGATGTGGTATGCCGCTACCAGGGTGGAAATAACGCAGGCCACACCGTTGTAAATGAGAAGGGCAAGTTCATTCTTAACCTTCTTCCTTCCGGCATTCTCAGAGATGAGGTTATCAATGTCATGGGACCGGGAATGGTAATAGATGTGGAGCACTTATATAATGAGGCATCAAGACTTCGTGAGGCGGGCATTGTCATTGAGCCGCGTCATCTTCGCATAAGCGACAGAGCTACTATATGTATGCCATATCACAGGCTTTTGGACTGTCTGGAGGAGGACAGACTGGCAGGCAAGAAATTCGGCTCCACAAGGCGGGGAATTGCGCCGGTTTATGCGGACAAATATATGAAGAAAACCCTCAGAATGGGAGATTTAAGACATCCTGAGCTTCTCAGGGAAAAAATAGCAGATATAGTTGAGTGGAAAAACCTTACCGTCAGCGGCGGTTACGGCCACGAACCTATCAGTGCAGAGGAAATGTATCAGTGGATCGAAAAGTATGCTATGCCTTTTGCTGACTATGTGTGCAACACTACAACTCTTCTCAATCAGTGCGAAAAGGAAGGAAAGAAGATACTTTTCGAGGCTCAGCTTGGGGCTCTCCGCGACATTGATTTCGGAATCTATCCTTATACATCCTCATCTTCCACAATTGCTGCCTATGCACCTATAGGAGCCGGTGTGCCGAACCTGAGGCTTACAGACAGTATCGGTATTATCAAGGCTTATTCCAGCTGTGTAGGAGAGGGACCTTTTACCTGTGAGCTTTTCGGTGAAGAAGGAGACAGACTCCGTGAAGCCGGCGGCGAATACGGAGCAGCTACGGGAAGACCTCGCAGAGTGGGAGGTTTTGATGTGGTGGCTTCAAAATACGGAACTATGATACAGGGCTGTACGGCTCTGGCGCTGACCAAGCTTGACGTGCTTTCATATCTGGATAAGATTCCTGTATGTACTGCTTATGAGATTGACGGAAAGCGCATTACAGAATTTCCGTCAGGGGAGGAGCTTCGCAAGGCCACACCTGTATATGAGTATATGGACGGATGGAACTGCGATATTTCCGGCTGCAGAACCATGGAGGACATGCCGGAGGCTGCCGTCAACTATGTGAAATACATTCAGGAGCAGGTCGGCTGCCCTATTCAGTACGTTTCTGTGGGAGCAGAAAGAGAGGAATACATCAAGGTGTTCTGAAAATATTAAAAATAAGGAGCTTCGGCTCCTTTTTTTTCTGGGAGATTTGTGGTACAATACATATAACTATGATTACAGGGAGGCTCGCATTATGACAATTGCAAAAGTGCTGTTCGCTGTTCTCGTATGCGTGCCGCTGGCAGCCCTGGCAGGCTGGATTTTCAGCAGGCTTGTAGATGATGTGGCCAGGAAGAGACAGTAGATATAAATGCGTACATATAAAGGCGTACATATAGCACAAACGGGAGTGTAACATGAAAAAAGGAATTTTCATTTCCATTGAAGGACCTGATGGTTCAGGTAAATCAACACAGATAGAAAATATAAAGCAATTCTTTAAAGATAAAAAAATGGACATAGTATTCACCAGAGAACCGGGAGGTACGGCTATCGGTGAGAGAATAAGAGCAATTATTCTTGACAACAACTGCAGGGAAATGGACTACATGACCGAGGCTATGCTGTATGCAGCCGCCCGTGCACAGCATGTGGCTCAGGTAATCAGACCGGCTCTTGAGGACGGCAAAATTGTAATATGCGACAGATTTGTAGACTCAAGTATCGCCTATCAGGGATATGGACGAGGTCTGGGAGAAGCGGTGGCCATAATAAACAGCTACGCTGTAGCAGGGTGCATGCCCGATGTTACATTCCTGCTAAAGCTGGATCCTGCAGTAGGCAGGAACAGGATAAGGGCTGACCAGCAGGACAGACTGGAATCAGAAAAGGAGGCTTTCCACGATGAGGTTTTCCGTGGATATCTTCAGCTGGAAAAAGATAATCCGGGCAGAATTGTAGGCATAGATGCTTCAGGAAGCATAGAAGATATAAAGCTTGACATATACAAAAAACTGGAGGAAGTTCTGAATTGTCTTTGAAAAGATGGAAAAGCGATGAAAAGCTTGCAGAGCGCATCAGCAGGGCCATAGTCTCAGGCAGTGTTTCTCATGCCTATATAATTGAGGGTGACAGCTGCGTGGACAAGGAGGCTTTTGCGAAAGATTTCCTCAAGGCTGTATGCTGTGAGAGAATGCCGGGTGAAGGCTGCGATGAATGTGCAAGCTGCAGGAAAATAGATCACGGCAATTGTGAGGATCTGTATGTGGTCCGGGCTGAAGGGACAACAACAAAATCCGTTAAAGACGATGCAATTTCACAGCTTCAGGAAAATCTGCAGAAGAAGCCGGCAGGTCAGCGAAATATGGCTATAATATGCAATGCAGACACCATGACTAAGCGGGCTCAGAACAGAATTCTCAAGACCCTTGAAGAGCCCACACCGGGAACGGTGATAATACTCCTTTCCGAAAACCGTGAAAACCTACTGGACACTATCAAATCCAGATGCATATTTTACAGGCTCAGTGGGGAAGAAAATACAGACAGTGAGGATCTTAAGGATGCAAACCGCATGGTGGATGCCCTTATGGAGGGAGAAAATTTTTTTGAGATAAAAAATCTCCTGTCAAAAGAGGTGAAGTCCCGAGAGGACGCTTTTCACATGCTGGACGGTCTGGAAAGAATATATCGTAACCTTCTGCTGGAAAGAGATCCTCGCGGAAAACTTTTCAAAAAAGAAGAAATATTCAGAGCGGTAGACCTTATAGAGGAGGCGCGCCGCGATTTAATTGCAAATGTAAATTACAACTACGCATTAAAGAATTTAATGCTTAAAATCGGAGGATAAATATAAATGGTTAAAGTGATAGGGGTCAGATTCAAGACCGCAGGCAAGGTGTATTATTTTGATCCGGACAATTTTGATGTGAAAGCGGGAGACAATGTAATCGTTGAAACCGCAAGGGGAATGGAGTTCGGCACGGTTACAATGGAGGAATCGGAAGTTCCGGAAGATCAGATAATCAGCCCTCTGAAAAAAATCATAAGAATTGCCGATGAGGAAGATCACAGGCAGCATATTGAGAATGTAAAAAAGAAGGAGAGAGCCATGAGACTCTGCCAGGAAAAGATTGATAAACACGGCCTGGTGATGAAGCTCATTGACGTTGAGTATACTTTTGATAACAGCAAGGTGATTTTCTACTTTACAGCCGACGGCAGAGTGGACTTCAGAGAGCTGGTAAAGGATCTTGCAGCCGTTTTCAAGATGAGAATTGAGCTGAGGCAGATAGGCGTAAGAGACGAAGCCAAAATGATGGGCGGAATCGGAAGCTGCGGAAGAAGTCTTTGCTGTCACAGCTGGCTTTCGGATTTTGAACCTGTTTCAATTAAGATGGCCAAGGTGCAGAACCTTTCCCTCAATCCGGCCAAAATTTCGGGAATCTGCGGCAGACTTATGTGCTGCCTCAAGTATGAGAACGATATATATATGGAACTGAGAAGGGGAATGCCGGAACCCGGGGAAAAGATAAAAACACCTGACGGCCTTGCAAAGGTTGTGGATACCAACATTCTTGAAAACAAGATCAGAGTGAGACTCTTTATGGAAGACACTCAGCCGGCCAAGGGCAAAAAAGATAAAGGCGAAGGCGGAAATACAGAAGAACAGGCGGAAAAGCTCACCCCTGATATTTACACTTACAAAAAGGAAGAAATCAAGCGTATTGAAAAGCGCAGGGACAGCAGCAAAAATATTTTTGAAGGCATGGACGCCGACACAATGAAAGAAATTGAAGAGCTTATCAAGGATTAAAAAATGGGTCCGAAAATAACAGACAGCAATTTAATTTATGAAGGAGAAAGAGCAGATGACACGGGTTTCGGCACCCTGAAACTGATTCAGAAACCTGAGGAATTCTGCTATGGGGTGGATGCTGTAATACTGGCTGACTTTGCAGCAGAAAATGCCTCCTGCGGACGGCACACTGAGAAAGTTACAGCAGTGGATCTGGGCACAGGCACCGGCATTATACCTCTTATTCTGAGCCATAAGACAGGCTGGAACCGCCTTGTGGGTGTGGAAGTCCAGGAAGGCTCTTTTGACAGAGCGGGGAGAAGCGCAAAGCTTAACCATCTGGAAGGCAGAATGGAATTTATCCGGGGCGACGTAAAGGATTTTGGCAAATTGTGGGGGAAAGAACTGACAGGAACTGCAGATGTGGTCATTTCCAATCCTCCCTATACTAAGGGATCCGGCGGCCTGGTAAGCGCTAACAGAGCAAAGGCCATAGCCCGTCATGAGACCACAGCAGGGCTTGAAGACTTCATAGAATGCGCTGCAGGTCTTCTGAAACCTCACGGCGATTTTTTCATGGTTCACAGACCTTCCAGACTGGTGGACATCTGCTGCATGTCAAGAGCTGCCGGCCTTGAACCTAAGGAAATGTGTTTTGTCAGCCCCAATTGCAATGCGGCGGCCAATATTGTGCTCGTCCACATGGTCAAAGGCGGCGGAAAACAGCTTAAGGTTCTGGATCCCCTCTTTGTTTATGATGCAAGGGGAGGCTATACGGAAAAACTTAAAGAATGTTACAGATAATCAGGGAAACGGCTATACCCGTACAATATCCAATGAGGCCGCCTGCCAGGGCGTGTCTCGTTTTTTTTACGTGAGTTACTCCGAAATAAAGTGCCAGAACATATATTACCGTTTCACAGCCTCCGGACATGGAACATGCGGCCCGTCCGGCGAAGGAATCTGGTCCCGTTATTTCAAGAATATTCTGCAGAATGATGAAAGACCCGCTGCCTGAAACGGCACGGAGAAAAATAAGAGGAAGAAGCTCAACAGGTATGTGAACCAGACTGAACAGGGGTTTAAATACTATGTAGATAAAATCCAGAAACCCCGATACTGTCAGTCCGTTTACGGCTATGTAGATACCTACCATAAAGGGAATGATTTCCACAGCGGTTTTGAGCCCTTCTTTGGCACCTTCTATGAAGTAATCATATACCGGAGCTTTTTTTATAAGTCCGTATCCCACGATGACAGCGGCCATTACAGGCATAAAGCCGGCAGAAACAGCAGAGAAAAAATTGTTCATTATTTAAAATTTCCTTTCCAGAACCTTGCAGCATATAACGGAGACTATTATGGTGGCTGCAGAGGCAATGAGACAGGGCAGCACTACAGAGTAAGGGTCGGCAGAGCCCATTTCCTCCCTGAGCTGGACGGTGACCACAGGCACAATGGGAGCAAAAGCCATGTTGACTACGGCAAAGGTGCACATATCGTTGCTTGCCGAAGGGCTGAAGTGATTCTGGGCATCCAGCTTTTCCATAGTTCTCAGAGCAAAAACAGTGGAACTGTTTCCTGTACCGAAGATGTTGGACATGAAGCTCATTATGATGCAGGAAAGCGTTTCAGGATCCCGCTGGCCCGGGAAAAGCAGCCCCGTAAAAGGAAGAAGACATTTTGAAAGCTTGTTTATAAGACCTGTCTTTTCGGCAATTTTCATAAGTCCGCTCCACATAGCCATAATTCCCGCCATGGAAATTATAAAGTTTACGGCCTCCTGGGAGCTGTTCATCATAGCCTGGCCGAAGGCTCCTATTCTTCCGTTAAAGGCGGAATAGATAAGAGAAAGGAGCAGAATACCTGCCCATATATAGTTCATCATGACAAAACCCCGACTTTCCTGTTTTACTAAAAAATTTATGCTGAAAAGGAAAAAAGATGTTGCAATTATTTCCATTTATGGGTTATAATAAACAGGAAAGATACTTTAAAACTTTGAAAGGGGGGAGGCATCAGATGACGATAACCATCACATGGCAGGGTGTAGTACTGACGCTGCTGGCGGCGGTGGGAATTGTATTTCTCATCTATCTTACTCTTTTAATAAAGAAACTCATAGGCACACTTAAAGAAGTTGATGTGATTCTTAAGGATTCACAGGTGGTTACTTCAATAGCTGCCGATAAAGCCACCAAGGTCGATGGTATTATCGACGGAGTGGGGGATGCGGTTCAGAACGTGGTAGATGCCCTTAAAGGCAATCAAAATGTTGTAAAAGCTGTGACAAGCCTTGTAAATGCTGTAACATCTCTGGCAGGAATGCTTAAAAAAACAGAGAAAAAAGACAGTTAGATTATTGATTAATTAAATTAATGGAGGAAAAAAATGAAAGCAACAGGAATTGTAAGACCGGTAGATCCGCTGGGAAGAGTAGTTATTCCCGTAGAACTCAGAAGAACTTTAAACATCAAGACAGACGACTCACTTGAAGTTTTCGTTGACGGCGACTATATCATGCTCAAGAAATATGAGCCTGCATGTATTTTCTGCGGAAATGCGAAAGATGTTGAAAACATCCATGGAAAGAACGTATGCAGAAACTGCCTGGAAGAGCTTAAAAAATTATAGGCTGACGGAGGCTTGAATTGACAAAGTATATCGTTGAGAAAAGCGGCCCCCTCAAGGGAGAAGTCGTTATCAGCGGAGCCAAAAATGCGGTGCTGCCGCTGATGGCCGCTGCTCTTTTAGCCGAGGACGAGTGCATCATAAAGGATGTGCCCATGCTTCGCGATGTGTCTTTTATGAAGGAGATTCTTACATCGCTGGGCTCCCGGGTTGTAGAGCTTGAAGACAATGTGCTTTCCATAACTACCAAAGACATTATTTCCACGGAGGCTCGCTTTGAGCTGGTAAATAAGATGAGAGCGTCAATCCTGGTAATGGGACCGCTGCTTGCCCGGAAGGGTGTTGCGCGTATACCTCATCCGGGAGGCTGCGCCATCGGAGCAAGGCCTATAGATCTGCATCTTAAGGGACTGGAGGCTCTGGGTGCTGTAATTACTTTTAAGGATGATTATATCGAGGCGGCCACAGGCGGTCAGGGCCTCGTAGGTGACACTATTTATCTGGACTTTCCCAGCGTAGGCGCTACGGAAAACATTATGATGGCAGCGGTGCTTGCCGAAGGGACCACATATCTGGAAAATGCTGCAGAGGAGCCTGAAATTGTTGATCTTGCCAACTTTCTTAACAAGATGGGAGCCAAGATCAAAGGTGCCGGCACGGATACCATAAAAATCGAAGGTGTAAGCAAGCTGGGCGGGGCAAAGCATACGGTAATTCCCGACAGAATCGAGACCGGAACGTTCATGCTTGCTGCCGCAATAACCAAAGGGGCGGTTCACATCGTAAATGCGGTTCCAGATCATGTTAAGCCTATTATAGCAAAACTCAGGGAATGCGGCGTCCGCATTGAAGTGGGTGATGACGACCTTATTGTGAGAGCCGATCTCGGACCTCAGACATCCACGGATATCAAGACGCTTCCCTATCCGGGTTTCCCAACCGACATCCAGTCACCGTTTATGGCATATCTGACTACAGTTGAAGGATCAAGCACTGTAATTGAGACTGTTTTTGAAAACCGCTTCATGCATGTCGCTCAGCTTAATAAGATGGGGGCATCTATTGAGACAGCCGGCAACAAGGCAATAATAAGAGGAAATGCCAAGCTCAGAGGATGCCAGGTGATGGCAACGGATCTCAGGGCCGGAGCGGCACTTGTGCTGGCAGGGCTTGTAGCAGAAGGAACTACGGAAATAACGGAGATCTTTCATATCGAGCGCGGTTATGAGAAATTTGTTGAAAAGTTCCGTGGACTCGGAGCGAAAATTACAAGAGTAGACGACTAAAAAAATAAAAAGGACGGGCGGTGATATTTCACCGCCCTTTTGCATAGAATTAATTCCGATAATGATATTAAAGACCATAGAAAGGACAAGGTACAGCCATGAGGCTGAAAAGAGTTTTGCAGGCCGCATTATTGGTTTTAATTTTTTTTGTGGGAGTTCCCCTGGCGGCGGTAGTCATTGGTGACTCTCTTGGAGAAGGCACAGGCCTTGGGCTGAAATACTTGGGAGGCCTTAAAGGTGTCAGCTTTGCCCATAAGGTGGAAACACCGGAGACCATCCGGGTGTGGCGGTGCGATCTGATGAAAAGCGAAGAGGTGGATTTTGAGGACTATGTTGCCAGGGTGGTAGCAAGTGAAATGCCGTCGAATTTCGAGACGGAGGCCCTCAAGGCTCAGTCTGTAGCAGCCAGGACCTTTGCCATGGCTAAAATTGAAAAATATAAGGAAAAGAAGCCATCAAGCCATCCCAAATCGCCTATATGCGATTCCACTCACTGCCAGGTGTATAAGACTGAAAAGGAACTCATCGCATGCCATCCTGAGGGCTGGGAAGAAAAAGGGTGGAAAAAAATCAAAAAGGCCTGCCGGGCCACAAAGGGAGAGCTCCTTTATTACGACGGCGAGCTTGTCATGCAGCCTCTGTTCTTTTCCTCAAGCGGCGGACAGACGGAAAACTCCGAGGATGTTTTTACAAGTGCAGTGCCTTATCTTATCAGCGTGTCAAGCCCCTACGAAGAAAAGGCTACTCATAGGAATGAAGAAAAGGTTTTTACCGTAAAAGAATTTGCAGCAAAGGTCAAAAAAGCCTATCCTGAGAAAGATTTCGGAAACATAACTGCAGGAAGCATTAAAATCCTTTCCAGAACGGCAGGCGGACGGGTGGAGAAGATGAAGGTGGGAGAGGCTGTTCTTAAAGGAACGGAAATCAGGTCAGCACTGGGCCTCAGTTCCGCTTTATTTACCATCAGCTTTAAAGAGGGGACAGGATGGAAAGGGTCAAGTGATACAAATACACAGATTATTTTTGTTTCAAGCGGTTCGGGCCACGGTGTAGGCATGAGTCAGTACGGAGCCGACGGAATGGCAAGAGAAGGAGCAGATTATAAAGAAATTCTGAAGCATTACTATTCAGGTACAGAAATTTATTGATTTTAACGGCCGGACATTGTAATATATAAGTGCGAAAGCAATATTATCAGGAGAAGAAAAATGTCAGACTTAAAGTATTTAAACAGACTTTCCAAGGATTATCCCAACATTATGGCGGCCTCCGCGGAAATTATCAATCTTAAGGCCATTCTTGCCCTCCCCAAGGGAACGGAATATTTCCTCAGTGACCTGCACGGAGAGCACGAGGCCTTTATTCATATGCTCAAAAGTGCATCAGGAACAATAAAGGCCAAAATTGATGAGCATTACGGCTCGGTGCTCAGCGAAAAGGACAGGGATGACCTGGCAGCTCTGATTTACAATGCAGAGGCTGAGATAGCACGCAGGAAAAAAAGCGAGGAGAACTTTGACGACTGGTGCGCCACGGCTATCTACCGTTTAATTACCATCTGCAAGTCGGTATCCACAAAATATACACGTTCCCGTGTACGTAACAGGCTGCCTAAATATATGGATTACAGTATGGACGAGCTGCTCCACGCAGATGACGATGCCAACCGTGCAAATTACTACACTCAGATTATAAATTCCGTTGTTGAATGCGGAGTTGCAGAGCAGTACATAATACAGCTTACAGAGGCCATAAGCCGTCTGGCGGTGGACAAGCTGCATATCATAGGAGATATTTTTGATCGTGGAGCCCATCCTGACGAAATCATGGATTTCCTGATGAACTTTCATGATGTGGACTTCCAGTGGGGCAATCACGATATCGTATGGATGGGAGCTGCTACGGGAAACTGGGCCTGCATGACAAATCTACTGAGAATGAACATCAGCTATAATAATTTCGATATGCTTGAGGTGGGCTACGGAATCAACCTGAGGCCTCTGGCTACATTTGCTGAAAAATATTACGGTGATGATCCCTGTGAATACTTTAAGCCGCACATTTTAGACAAGAATAAATATGATCCGGTAGATGAGGAACTGGCTGCCAGAATGCACAAGGCCATTGCCATCTGCCAGTTCAAGGTGGAGGGACAGAGAATCAAGGCTCACCCTGAATACAAGCTGGAAAAGAGGCTTATTCTTGACAAGATTGACCTTGAAACAGGAACAGTGGAAATCGAAGGAAAGGTATGGCCTCTCCGGGATACAAACTTCCCGACGCTGGATCCTGAAGATCCGTACAAACTAACCCCTGAAGAGGAGGAAATGCTTAATTCTCTTGAAGCGTCTTTCCTTAATTCGGAGAAGCTGCAGCGTCACATAAAATTCCTATTCAGTCACGGCGCTCTGTACACCAAGGTTAACGGCAACCTTCTTTATCACGGCTGTATACCAATGACTGAAGACGGAGAATTCGAGTGGGTTGAACTCAACGATGTGAAATTACGAGGCAAGGCTCTGATGGACTATCTGGATGATCAGGTGCGCAAGGCATATTTCTCACCGCGCAAGTCAGAGGAGACCGGCCGCTCGGGAGATATAATGTGGTATCTGTGGCTTGGCGGCGATTCACCTCTTTTCGGAAAAGAAAAGATGACCACCTTCGAAAGACTTTTCATTGCCGATAAGGCTTCCCACAAGGAACCTACAAGGCCTTACTACAGGCTGATAAATGAAAGGTCAACCTGCGAGAAAATTATCAAAGAGTTCGGGCTGGATCCCCATTCGGCAAAAATCCTCAACGGTCATGTGCCTGTAAAGATTAAGGACGGAGAATCTCCTATCAAGGGCGGCGGACTGCTTTATGTCATTGACGGCGGCATCTCCAAGGCTTATCAGAAACAGACGGGAATTGCCGGATATACTTTCATCTTCAATTCACGCTTCATGGCTCTGGCAGAGCATAAACCTTACAGCCCACTGCAGCCTGACGGCACTCAGGTGTTCCATTCTCCTGTTATGAAGACGGTGGAAACCATGCCGGAACGATTGCTCATCGTCGATACGGATCAGGGTGCAGATCTTGTGGAAAAGGTTCAGGATTTGGAAGATTTAATCGAGGCCTTCAAGGACGGTGTTATTAAAGAGGAATACTAGTTTAATAAGAGCAGAAGAAAACCGCTGGAAACATTGAAATCCAGCGGTTTTTTGGTGCGCCATGAGGGACTTTCCAGCCTTGCTTTTGCAAGTCTGCCGTTCGGCG
This sequence comes from uncultured Clostridia bacterium, assembly GCA_927797855.1. Lineage (GTDB taxonomy): Bacteria > Bacillota > Clostridia > Peptostreptococcales > Anaerovoracaceae > SUG1106. The sequence continues at coordinate 14,599 of CAKMLH010000006.1, forward strand.
GGAGCCCTGTACGGCTCCCTTGAACCGTGGCCTGCTCGTCAGTCCACAGGACTGACTCGTTTAACGGCCACGCCCTTTCGGGTTCGAGTCCCTCCAAGAAAGTACAAAAAATACTATAGACACCCCTTAAGGGTGTCTATAGTATTTGGTGCGCCATGAGGGACTCGAACCCGCAACCTTCGCATTCGTAGTGCGCGACTCTATCCAATTGAGCTAATGGCGCGTATTCATTTCGTACCATAACAGTATACAGTAGTTTTGTCTGTTTGTCAAATAAAGAAAGCAAAAAATACATCTTCATTGTTGATTTTTTGAGAGGTGTAAAGTATAGTAAGAGTATGAGAAAACGGGAGATACCCATAGGATATATAAGGAGAACACATATGATTTTAGAGACCAATGACCTGATAATAAGACCGTCTGAATGGGAGGACCTGAAGGATTTCTACGTCTGGGAAAGGCTTCCCGAGGTAACGGAGTTTTTCAGCATACGGGACGGGCAGACCATGGAAGACCTTGTTAGAAAATATGTGGCCGACGAAAAAGATCCCAAAGCAGAGCAGTTTACAATCCTGCTCAGGGAAAAGGACAGCACCCGGAAAATCGGCAGAATTGTCCTGGCAGATATAGAAAAAGGCTGGAAAGGTGAAATCTGGCGTATTTATATAGGGGACAAATCACTCCGAGGCAAGGGTTACGGCCGTCAGGCAATGGAGGCTGTAATGAGGTACTGCTTTGATGTACTCGGATTTGAAAGACTTTATCTGGATCACTACACGGGCAATCCTGCAGGTAAGCTGTATCTGTCTCTCGGCTTTCGCTATGAGGGTGTGCTCCGTAAAAACTGCCGTAAAAACGGCATTCTGTATGATGTTCATCTCATGTCCATGCTGAGAGAGGAGTACGAGGCTTTATTTGAAGAATAAGGCAAAAGAACTTCCGGCAGAAAATGCTTTTTTGTGATTATTCCGGGCGAAAATGCCCGGTTTTTTTATAAAAAAAATAAAAAACTCTTGACAGTTGAGTGCATATTCAACTATAATATGAATGTAAAAACAGTTGAGCAATTATTCAACTATATGTCCCCTTTTCATATATAAAAACAGAAGCAGAAGGGCATATATAATCATAGCAGGAGGCAGACTATGAAGAAAACATATATATTAGAAGATCTTTGCTGCGCCAACTGTGCAGCTGCAATAGAAAGAGGCGTTGCCAGAATAGAAGGGGTAAACAGCGCTTCAGTTAATTTTCTCACTACTAAAATGATTCTGGATGTGGAAGAGGAAGGTTACGATGAGACATTGAAAAAAATCAGGAAAGTTGTGAAGAAAACCGAACCGGATGTAACAATTAAGGAAATCTAGCGGGGAAGTGGCTTAAGATGAAAAAGAGATTGATAAGGCTTGGAGCAGGAGCAGTTCTGTTTGCTGCGGCTGCAGCAGCAGGGGCATTGAATGCTCTTGATGATCCTGTTTTAAAGGCGGCAGCTTTCCTGATTCCGTATATTCTCGTCGGATATAAGGTGATTTTAAAAGCAGTACGCAACATTTTCAACGGCAAGGTTTTTGACGAGAATTTTCTCATGGCAGTGGCATCCATCGGTGCTTTCTTTGTGGGAGAATATCCGGAGGCCGTAGCAGTAATGCTTTTCTATCAGGTAGGAGAACTTTTTGAGGACTATGCCGTGGGAAAATCAAGGAAATCCATAGCAGAGCTTATGAATATCAGACCGGACTACGCCAATCTGAAGACGGCGGACGGCACCACAAGAGTTTCACCTGAGCAGGTAAAGGTGGGAGAAATTATAGTTGTTCGCCCCGGGGAGAAGGTACCTCTTGACGGAGTTGTCGTTTCAGGAAATTCTTCCGTTGATACGGCTGCGCTTACAGGTGAATCCATGCCACGTGATGTGGGGGTAGGAAATGAGATCCTCAGCGGATGCATAAATTTAAGCGGTCTGATAGAAGTAAAGACGGAAAAGGAATTCGGCGAGTCAACGGTGAGCAGAATTCTTGAACTGGTTGAAAACGCATCCAGCCAGAAGGCAAAGACCGAAAATTTCATTACCCGGTTTGCTGCCGTCTATACACCGGCAGTAGTGGGAGCAGCCGTCATTCTGGCAGTAGTGCCTCCTCTTGTCATACCGGGGGCATCTTTTGCCGACTGGATTTACAGAGCTCTGAACTTTCTCGTTGTGTCCTGCCCATGCGCGCTGGTGATTTCCGTTCCCCTGGGATTCTTCGGAGGCATCGGTGCAGCTTCGAGAATAGGCGTGCTGGTAAAAGGCAGCAATTACCTTGAGGCGGCGGCATATACAGAATTGGTGGTCATGGACAAGACGGGAACTCTCACAAAAGGAATATTTGAAGTGGAAAAAGTTCAGCCGGCAGAGGGATTCAGACCGGCCGTGAACAGCAGGGAGCGCGAGAAAGAATTAATAACACTGGCAGCTTTGGCGGAAAGCAACTCCACACATCCTATTTCCCAGTCTGTATGCAGAGCCGCAGAGGCAAAATACGGAATCACCCTTAAAGATGGCCGTATTTCTGATCATGTCGCAGAAGTGGCCGAAATAGCCGGACAGGGAGTATCAGCTATTATTGACGGCTGTAAGGTACTTGCGGGAAACGACAAGCTGATGAAGTCCCAAGGCATTGATTTTACGGAGTCAAATGATGCCGGGACGGTGGTATATATTGCCGCTGACGGTGAATATGCAGGCTGTATCCTTATTGCAGACCAGCCAAAGGAGGACGCGGCAGAAACGGTAAAAGGACTGAAAGCAAGGGGAATTACCACCGTAATGCTTACAGGAGACAGTAAAACGGCGGGGGAATCTGTAGGGAAAAAGCTCGGAATCGACAGAATATATTCAGAGCTTTTGCCGGAGGACAAAGTAAACAGGGTATGCGACCTTCTTGCAGAAAAGTCAGAAAAGGGAAGGCTGATTTTTGTAGGTGACGGAATCAACGATGCGCCTGTACTGGCCAGAGCCGACTTGGGAGTGGCAATGGGAGGTCTGGGCTCAGACGCAGCTATTGAAGCGGCGGACATAGTAATCATGGATGATAAACCGTCCAAGCTGCTGGCTCTGATGAAAATAAGCAGGAGAACTCTTTCCATAGTAAGACAGAATATAGTTTTCGCTCTGGGAGTAAAACTGGCGGTACTGATTTTAAGCGCACTGGGTCTGTGCGGCATGTGGGCCGCAGTATTTGCCGATGTGGGTGTTTCCGTAATAGCAATCCTGAACTCCATGAGGGCATTGAAAATAAAATAAGATTATAATTGCAGATGCAGGGCGCTGCCTTAACGGAAAAGGTTATAGCAGCGCTCTTATTGTTTTTTAAAAAATACACAAAAGGGTGTTGACATTTCCCTTTGCCGGTAGTATATTATGTGAGTACGATATTTTAACGCTTTAGCACGATAATTCGTTAGAGAAATAAAGTAAATGGAGGATACAGAAAATGAAAAAGAAGTTTTTATCACTGATAATGGTCGGAGTACTAGTCTTAGGAGCCGCTGTGCTTACTGGATGCGGCAGCGGCAATGATGAGGCGGCAGCGGAAAATGAATCAAAAGAGACTATCGTAGTAGGTCTTGATGATACCTTTGCGCCTATGGGATTCAGAGATGAATCGGGAGAGCTGATTGGTTTTGATATCGATCTGGCTAATAAGGTAGGCGAGGAACTGGGAGTTAATATTGAGTTTAAGCCTATTGACTGGAATGCTAAGGAAATGGAGCTGAAGGCCGGAACTATCGACTGCGTATGGAACGGAATGTCCGTTACTCCTGAACGTAAGGAGAACATGGCTCTTTCAGATAAATACCTGAACAACAAAATCGTACTTATGGCTCTTGCTGACTCGGATACAGATGTTACAGATGCTTCCCAGCTTGCTGATCTTAAAATCGGTACCCAGGTTGATTCGTCAGCCCTTGGAGTTCTTAAATCAAATGAAGCATACGACAGCTTTAAGGATAACGTGCAGGAATACGATACATACGATACAGCTATTATGGATCTTAAAGCAGGAAGAATAGATGTAATTGCAGTTGACCAGGTTCTGGGCGAATACACCAACAACAATCTGGGCGGTGAAATGAAGGAATGTACTTATGACTTAGGCGACGATTTCTATGTAATCGGTTTTGCAAAGGACAACACAGAGCTCAGGGATAAGGTAAACGATGCTTTAAAGAAACTGGTTGACAACGGAGAAGCTGCTAAAATCAGTGAAAAATGGTTCGGCAGAGACATCGTTATTCTGGAGCCGCTGGAAGGTTAAAAAATGGAAAAAGTAATAGGATATATACCGTTTATGCTTGAGGGCAGCGTAATGACAGTAAAGCTCTTTGTAATCACCCTTGTACTGTCACTGCCCCTGGGTCTTCCCTTCGCTTTGGGAAGCAACAGCCGTATTCTGCCGGTTAAGGCTCTCTGCAGAGCCTATGTATGGATTTTCAGAGGTACACCTCTTTTACTGCAGCTTTTCTTCTTCTATTTTTTCTTCCCCCTTGTACTGGGGCTGCAGATAAGCGGCTTTGCGGCGGCAGTTCTCACATATGTTCTGAACTATGCAGCATACTTTGCGGAAATCTACAGAGGAGGCATAAACAGCATAGACAAAGGGCAGTATGAAGCGGCTCACGCCCTGGGACTTTCAAGAAGGCAGACCATGCTGGACATAATCATGCCGCAGACTATGAAAGCCATTCTGCCGCCGGTAGTCAATGAAGCTATTACATTGGTAAAAGATACGGCTCTTGCCTCCACCCTTCCTATTGTAGAGCTGATGAAGGCTACAAACAGTGCCGTTAACGGAACCACCAGCATGATACCGTTCTTTTGTGCGGCAGCTATTTACCTGATTATGACCTTTGTCCTGACTGTTCTGGCAGGCAGACTGGAAAAGTATTTTAAGCGTTATGATGCAAAGGAGGAATGGTAGTATGGAGCGGGAAACAGTTCTGGAAATGAAAAATATAGTGAAAGAATATGAAGGCTCCGAGGCCAGAGCAGTGGATAACGTAAACTTTTCCATGAAGAAAGGTGAGATAGTAGCTATAATCGGCCCCTCAGGCTCCGGAAAAAGCACACTCCTGAGGTGTATAAACGGTTTAAACAAGGTAACTTCCGGAGAAATAAAGCTGAAGGGTGATACGGGCATGGTGTTTCAGCACTTCAACCTCTTTCCTCACATGACATGTATGGAAAACATAACATACGCACCTGTAAAGGTAAAGAAAAAGGACAGAAAGGCCGCTGAAGAAAAGGCCATGGAGCTTCTTGATCTTGTAGGTCTGGCCAATAAGAAGGATATGTATCCGGCACAGATTTCCGGCGGTCAGAAGCAGAGAATTGCCATTGCAAGAGCTCTGGCAATGGAGCCTGAGATAATGCTTTTTGACGAGGCCACCTCGGCTCTTGACCCTGAAATTACCGGGGAAGTATTAAATGTAATGAAAAAACTGGCCCGGGCGCACACTACAATGATCGTGGTAACACACGAAATGGGTTTCGCCAGGGAAGTTGCAGACAGAGTCCTCTTCATGGATCACGGTGTAATCGTTGAAGAAGGAACACCGGAAGAAATTTTCGATAATCCCAAAAGCGAAAGACTTAAGGCTTTCCTGGGGGCTATGCTGAGAGCCTGAGTTCAGTCATGGCAGGAGCATTCCTGACCGTGAGATTTATGTTCAATATGGGTAAAAGCGATGTCTATGATATCGATAACATGCTGGTCGTCCAGCGAATAAAATATGTTTTTTCCGTCACGGCGGCTTTTTACCAGTCCTTCGTCTTTTAAAAGACGAAGCTGGTGGGAGACCGCCGATTTTGTCATATCAAGGGCGGACGCTATGTCGTTTACGCAAAGTTCGTCCGTGGAAATGGCGCATAGTATCTTCATTCTGGTTTCGTCGCCAACCACCTTAAAAAATGCGGCGGCCTTTATAATAAGTTCCTTTGAAATGTGCTTCATATTTATGCTCCTTATTTTACGGTTCCTGTCTGTCTGTTGAATTGAGATAGGTTGACGTGCTTGAAGCCACAACCTTTCCCGTGGCTTTGTCCTGCAGTATGGCTTCCATGTGCAGAATCCGCCTTCCCGGAGCAACGATTCTGCCTGTGCACAGGAGAGAATCCCCCGGCTTTCCGAAACTTAAAAATCTCACATCCATGTCCACAGTAGGGCACCATATGCCCGTATAAGAAGAGGCAGCTGCACCTGCAGTATGGTCAAGCATAGCGCATATTATGCCGCCGTGAAGGAACCCTCCGCGATTGAGCTCCCAGGGGAGAACTTTGAATTCCAAAGTGACGGAAAGCCTGTCAACATCGCAGTCACAGTAGTCTGCTGCCATGAGACCGTTGACTCTTTCCCTTTGCTCACCGGCATTTTCCTCCTCGATTTTTTTAAGATTTTTCATCACGGCTTCTCTGTCCCTAATAAGAAATTCCTTCGGCATGGTATTTTCCTCTTTCGTCTAACTTAAGATTAAAATCTGTCGCTGTAATTGAGAAGGTCTCTCAAATGGCCTCCTCTGACCTTGGGCTTTTTTCCGCTGCCGCCTGAGCTTATGTTTTCCGGCGACATAAAATCTTCATAGCGGTATATTTTGCCCCATATGGAATCCGGCCCCGTAACCACCAGGCCGAAGGTGCCGCCGCTGCCGTCCCGTGGTCTGGTCAGGCTTCCGGGGTTCATCAGCACAAGGTCGTCCATTTCCGTATAAGAGGCTCTGTGAGTATGGCCGAAAAAGGCTCCGACGCAGTCATTTTCCAGCGCCTTATAATAGATATTCTGCATACCGGAATCCACACGCTCCATGTGACCGTGAGTTATGAGAAAATTGCCTGCCTCAGTTTCAAGCAATGACCAGTCCGTATCGCTGAAACCTCCGTCACAGTTGCCCCTGACCCAGGCCACATGAACCCCCAGCCGTGCCTGCAGCTCTTTTGCATCGGATGTGCAGTCGCCGCAGTGCACGATTATATCAACAGGTGATTCCAGGGAAAGCTTTTTATATACTTCGATGACACGATAGCAGTCTCCGTGTGTATCACCGACAACTAATATTTTCATAAATGAAATCCCTCTTATTTTAGTTATTTTTGCCCGTTTTCATACAGTATAACATAGAAAAAGAATGAAATGTATGGTAAACTAAAAAAAAGAAACTTTTTAGTAACTTAATGGCGAGGCCTGAAGATGATAAGAGAAATAAGAAAAAAACTGGTGGTTCTTTCAAATCGCAGTCCTTTCCCGCAGACGGTAAAGGACTATATTGATCATCTGGAAAAGCTTGACTGGATTTACATGAATTTAAAGCTGGACGGCAGTCCTCTGACCCGGGATGAATGCGAGAAAATTCTTATAGGTGAACCTGTCATGAACGGAAGCATTATGGATCATGTAATGGTTCAGAAGCTGGATGAGCTGCGAAGCCAGCTGTATGACCTTTCCGACAGAGGAATTGACGTGGGACCGGAGCTCATAAGGATTATTGCGGCAGAAGCAGGAGGAGAATCTTCGGAATTCAGAAAGAGCACCCCTCAGATTGTTGAATACGGGTACACGCCGGTACTTCCTTCAGAAATTCCATCAGCTATTAAGAGATTTGCTGTATACTCCAATGAGACAGATGAGTTCGAAAATCCTTTTGAAAAGGCCGCCGGCATTCATAACCGGTATCTTGCCATTTACCCATATAAGGACGGCAACCAGATTACAGCCCGCGCTCTGATGGAGTATTATCTTCTGCTTAAAGGACTTCCAATGGCATACATAGGAGATTCGGAAATGGAGTATAACAGCATGTTTGCAGAATTCTGCAGGACAGGAGAAAGCAAACCCCTTGCAGAACACCTTGAAAAGGCTGTGCTGGACAGGCTGGAGCTGATGATTCAGCTGACAGGTTACTGAAGTGATTTAATAATAAGAAAAGGGAGGCCGCAACATGGCAAATATATTAATAAACAGGGATAAGTGCATAGGCTGCGGGCAGTGCCAGAGAGACTGCCTGTGCGACACCATATATATGGATGAAGGAAAGGCAAGGGTGGGTACGAAAAGATGTATCAAGTGCGGTCATTGCATCGCCATATGCCCGAAGGAAGCCATAACCCTGGGAAATATTGAAAACATAAATTGGGATCAGAATAATCCCGGCATGGAAAGGGGCAGGGCACCTGAGCCTGAAGCATTTCTCGATTTTCTTAAGTTCAGACGGAGCATCAGGCATTATAAAAATCAGGACATAGAGGCAGAAAAGCTTGATATGATAATTGAGGCCGGAAGGTATGCGCCCACTGCCAGCAACGGGCAGAAGAACAGCTTCATAATTTTGAGAAAGAATATAGGACAGGTTCGCAAAGCGGCTGTAAAGACTCTGTACGATGCGGCGGCCAATAAGGAAAGACCTCTGGGAGAGAGAGAAATGTACAGGCAGAGCTGGGTGACAATGTACGATGACCTGGAAAGGGGCAAAGGGGACAGGCTGTTTTTTGATGCTCCTGCTGTAATTCTTATCGTAACGGATAAGGAGACAGGAAGCTCGGACATCGATGCAGGGATTGCCGCTTCAAGAATGGAGCTTCAGGCCAATGCTCTCGGACTGGGGGTTTGTTACATCGGGTTTTTAAGCACTGCAATAGAGTTTGATGACGATGTGAGAAAGCAGATCGGCATCGGTGATGATGAAAGAATGGCCGTTGCTTTTACTGTAGGATATCCCGATGTGAAGTACTTCCGTCCTGTACCGAGAAAGCCGGCTGATGTAAGAATTCTGTAGGAAAGAAAAAACAAAATAAATGATTCTTTATATTATAAGATGGATTTGCACTCTGCTTATAGCGCTTATTGCAGGTATGATTCTGGGACCCAACGCAATGGGCCTGCCCTCAGGATTGTTGCTGAAAAAAATTTCTAAGAAGACAGGAGTCCTCATAATTCTTCTGCTGGGAATCACCCTGACCATGGTCATAGGACTGTTTTTTTAATACAAGAGTTTTTCTGGGAGCACCGCTGGACTATCATCTTATACTTGGTGCAGGGCTTTACACATTTATATATATTGCGGCCAGGGCATTCGGCAAATATTTCGGTGCAAGGGTCGGAGCCAAAGCTACAGGAATGCTTGAAACAGTACAGAAGTACCTGGGGCTGGCACTCCTTCCTCATTCAGGGGTTTCTCTGGTTTTCACGGGAATTATATGTTCTGTTCTGTCTGCCGCAAGGCCTGAGCTGGCGGTAATAGTTCAGGGTACAATTGCCGCCGCTGCTGTTATCAACGAGATTATTGCCGTAATAGCAGCAAAGAAGGGTTTTGAGCTGTCCGGCGAGATTAACGCTGAAAAAGACAGATAAGCATATGGATTGACAAAAAACACCGTTGAAGATAATATAGAAAAGTAAGAAAAAGGTATATTAAGGAGAGTGAAATACTAATGAATCAAGAACAGTATTCGGATAAAATTATAACTGCCAGTCAGGCGGCACAGCTGGTTAAATCAGGAGATCGTGTGTATGTGGGTACTGCCAGCAGTTTTGCATATGAGCTTTTAGATGCTCTTTGGGACAGAAAGGATGAGCTGGAGGACGTGGCCATACTATGCAGTATGTCTGTGAGACCATCCAGAATGTTCAGCGCAGACTGGGATGAGCATAATCCTTTCCATGTTGAAACATTTTTCCTGGGAGAACAGGAGAGACTTGCCCACAGAAAGCACGGCATGCCTCTGGAGTTTACATGCTTTCACCTGAGCCAGGTGGATTTATGGTGCGAATACGTTGGTAAACCTGACGTATGCTTCTTCCAGGTAACAATGCCTGATGAAAATGGATTTGTCTCCTGCGGCCCAAGCGGCGGATGCATGTACACATATCTGGCGGAAAAGGCAAGAACCGTTGTCTTTGAATGCAATGCCCAGGCTCCGTATATCATGAACGGTGAAAAGAACAAGATGCCCCTTTCAAGGGCAGATGCCATAGTGCTGGCCGATTACCCGTGCTCGCCTCTTGCGGAAACAGAAGTGGATGAAATTTCGCAGAAAATATCGGATATCGTAATGGAGGAAGTTCCTGACGGAGCAACTATTCAGCTGGGACTGGGAAAGATTTCAACGGCAATAGGATATGGGCTTCTTAATAAGAATGACCTTGGTATTTTCTCGGAACTGTTCAGTGAACCTATGATGGAACTGATGAAAAACGGCAATGTAACAAACAGAAATAAAGGATTTATGGATGGTTTGAGTGTTTACGCTTTCTCCCTGGGTTCAAATAAAATGTACAGCTACATGGACAGAAACCCTGCTCTCTATAACGGAACATTCCCCTTTGTAAATGACCCTCGCAACATAGCAAAAAACAGAAACATGATGTCAATCAATACGGCCATGTCTGTAAATCTTTTCGGAGAAGTTGCTGCAGACTCAATGGGATTCAGACAGCAGAGTGCTGTTGGCGGACAGATTGACTTTGTCAAAGGTGCACAGTGGTCTGAAGGAGGAAAGTCGATTATCGCACTGGCTTCATCTTTTGAGAAAAACGGAGAAAAAAAGAGCAAGATATGTCTTACTTTCCCGCCGGGAACTGCCGTTACCACACCTCGCTCTGAGGTACAGTACATAGCAACAGAATACGGATGCATAAACCTCAAAAAGCTGAATATGTCTGACAGGGTAAGAGCTATGATCAGCCTGGCTCATCCGGATTTCAGGGATCAGCTGAGAGATGAGGCCAAGGAGCATCATCTGATTTAAGACATAAAGGAGGCCCTCTATGAAAAATTTTCTTTCCCGTTTTATAGCAAAGACGAAAAGGAAAAAAAAGGAGATTCAGGAACATAAAAAATATGTGGAATACGTCTGCAAGGAGACAGGCTGGTCTTACAAGAAGGCTAAGGCGGCCATGGATGCGGCGAAGAAAGACGGCATTTCATATAAGTATTATGTAAAAAGAAAAATATGGTCGCGCAGTGAGGCTGAGCTTGAACAGACAAAAAGAAATATGAAAATAGTAGCTCAGCGCAATAAGGAAGACCATGCTCATGCCATCGAAGAGGTGTGCAAAGCCACAGGCTGGAGCGAAAAAGAGGCAAGGGAGCATATCCTTGATGCAGGCAAAAACTGCGGCTGCTCTTTCAAGGATTACTATAAATTCCGTCTTTATCAGTACACACCTGAAAAACAGCGTGAATTTCTTACGCTGAAGGTATGTGAGAAGCTTGAATTCAAGTACAACCGTGATCCTGAAATGATAAAGACACTGCTTTATAAGGGACGCTTTGCAAAGAAATATTCCGATCTGCTGGGGCGCAAGTGGTTCATAAACAAGAGCGTTACCTATGATGAATTCCTGGAGAAGACAGAGGGAGTAGAGGATCTTATTCTCAAACCTGTTTCTTCCACACAGGGAAAAGGTGTTGAAAAAATTCACTGCGGCGGCGGAGCAGATGATAAACGTGAGATCTTTGACAGGATAAAGGCTATAGACAGAAGAATGATATGTGAGGAGTGTATAGTGCAGCACCCGGATATAGCTGCCTTTAATCCGTCTTCTGTAAATACAATTCGTGTTCTGACAATTATGGATAAAGGGCAGTGCTATCACGTCTATGCAGGCTTCCGTATGGGAAGAGGAGATATTGTAGACAACTTCCACGCCGGCGGAATAATAAGCACTGTGGATGTTGAAACCGGCATAACCTGTATGGATGCCATCGACCTTGACGGGCGGCATTATCCGGTGCATCCCGTTTCGGGACTTGCCACAAAAGGCTTTCAGATTCCACACTGGGACAAGGTTCTTGCCGTTACGGAAGAAGCTGCCCGCCGTCTGGAAGGCGTGGGCATGGTAGGCTGGGATGTTGCCGTAACACAGGACGGAGTCTGCCTTATTGAGGGTAATTCCGAGGCAAGCTATCAGATTATACAGCTTCCGTATGTGGAGGACGGAATCGGAATGAAAAAGATTTTTGACAGATTCCTGGATGAATAGAGATAACAAAAGCGGGCATTAGAAGCCCGCTTATTTCTTTTCCTCATGGCTGTCACCTGAGGCATAATCGATCTCTATGCCCGGCTGGACATTGTAGACAAAGACGTTGAAGCATATGCCTTCTCCCCTGTCCTCAACGGAGTAGGCCTCCATCTGCACGCCTCGTGCCACAAGCTCGGTGCCTTTAAAAACAGGTGTTACCCGATAGAGAACATGGTTTTTCGTCGAACGCACATAATCGGCGACCTTGTTTTCGAAAGGAAGCATACCTTCGGTATTCATATATCGGGTGCCGCGTCTGAGGTTTCTTTCCTTGGCGTTTTCTCCTGAAAGCTGATAAGCTATGAGGTGGCACCGGTTGTAAAGATATTTTCCTTCCACAAGATTATCATAGCGGACTGTATGCCAGCCTGAGGGCTTGACCATACCGATGGAGCCGCGTTTTTCCGTGGGCATAATGTCTGTGCCTATGCAGGCAAAGGCGGTCCGGCACCTGCCCAGTCTGTCCAGCTTGCTGTAGCTTTCTGACGAGTGGGTGGTCATCACATCCGATGTGAAAGAAGGAATGTTATGGTTTATTTCTGCGTAGGGAATGCCGCAGTACTCCGGAACATCTGAGAGAATATCTTCTGAAGAGGTTACAGCAGCTGCCTCAAAAAGATCGCCAATGGAAAGCCCGGGAATCTTATTGCCCAGAAGCAGCACGGCCGTCAGCACAAGGCATATTGAAACAAGTGCTTTAATTTTTTTACTTTTCTTTTTCATTTTCATTATAAAATCCAATCCTTTCCCCTGCTTGAATCAACCTTAATATTGTAACGCAAACATGGAGCAATTACAAACAATAAGTTGACAGAAACGGCAAATAGGTTAAAATAAAGCTGATGTATTCTATGTATAATATGAGGAATATTCTGAAATATGAACAGTATAAGCACACGCAGAGTCTTTGCCTCAGGCAGGGAAATAGAATATTTACTGGAGCGCAAGCAGGTGAAGAATATCAATCTGAGAGTCAGAGCTGACGGCATTATCAGGGTGTCTGCCAGTCCTCGGGTAGACGCATCGCAGATAGACGATTTTGTGGCGGGCAAGGCCCCTTTTATATTAAAAGCCATGGAAAGGTCCAAAAGGATTTCTAAGTTTGAAGATGATTTTCAAAGAGAGCTTGCCAATGTAAAAGCAGGCAAAAAAACTAATCTGAAAGACCCGGCGATCTTTAACGAGATTCTTGATGAGATATATCCGCTGTTTATTCCATACGGGGTGAAAAAGCCGGTGCTCAGAATCCGCACTATGAAAAGCTGCTGGGGCTCGTGTCTGGTAAACAAGGGAATAATAACTCTGAACCGCAAACTTCTTATGAAGCCCAGGGAGTGTATAGAGTATGTGGTAATGCATGAGCTCTGCCATTTCATTTATCCTGATCACTCAAAGCAGTTTTACGGATTTATGGAAAAGCTGATGCCCGACTGGAAGGAGAGACAAAATGTCATTCGCATCTGAAACGAAAAATGAACTGGCAAGAATCGAGCCGGAGAAGA
>CAKMLH010000007.1 GCA_927797855.1 uncultured Clostridia bacterium
CCTACATGCCGGTTTTATCCTACCTGTTCCACATACTTTATTCAGGCATTAGAGAAGTATGGGTTTTTTAAAGGTAGCTATTTAGGAATTAAAAGAATTTTAAAGTGTCATCCCTGGCATGAAGGAGGGTATGATCCTTTAAAATAATGGAGGAAATTAATGGGAATATTAGCAAAACCATTAGGTTTTCTGCTTTCGTGGCTTTATGGCATGATCGGGAATTACGGTATCTCTTTAATTGTGGTTACTGTAATCGTTAAACTTTGTCTTTATCCTGTATATGCCAAGTCTATCAAGTCAACCATGAGGATGACTGAAGTCCAGCCTAAAATGCAGGAAATACAACAGAAGTATGCCAACGATAAAGCAACAATGAACGAAAAGCTTGCGGAGCTTTATAAAGAAGAAGGCGTAAGCATGTACGGCGGCTGCCTTCCTATGATTGTTCAGATGATTGTTATCATGGGTCTTTTTGCTCTGCTTAGAAATCCGATGGCATACATAGCATCAGACACTATGCTCTTCGCTATTCATGAACCGTTTTTATGGATTAATGACTTAGCACAGCCTGACAAATGGATTCTGCCTATTTTAGCAGCGCTTGCTACATTTGTGGCAACTTCACTGTCTCAGAATCAGACAGCAGGAGCAAATGCTCAGCAGACTAAAATCATGACAAATCTGATGAAATATTTCTTCCCTATCATGATTCTGTGGATGGCGAGAAGTTATCCTGCAGGTCTTGCAATTTACTGGTCCGGAAGCCAGATAATTCAGATATTCTACAATATGAGATTTGCAAAGATGAGAAAACAGAGCGCAGAAAAAAAAGCTAAGGCATCTAAGAAGAGAGCAAGAGCATAAAGCATTGGAGGAAAAAATTATATGGATTTTTCTGAAAAATGGGGAACTGACGTTGATACAGCAGTGCAGCTTGCATTGGCTGATCTGAAGCTCACCATAGATGAGGTTGATGTTACTGTTCTTGAAGAGCCATCACGGGGTTTCTTTGGAATCGGTTCCAAGCTCGCTTTAGTAAGGGTTGAAAAAAAGAAACCTGCCAAGCCTGAAGCAGAGCCGGAAAAAGAAAACAAACCGGCAGAAAAAACTCAGGCGGAAATTTCTGAAAAAACTGAAAGAACAGAAACACCTAAAAATAAAAGAGAAAAGTCAAACAGGAAGCACGGCGGCGGCGCCAAAAAAGAAAAGGAGCCCCTTAAGCCGGTAATTGAAAAAGTTCCCGAGGAGGAACTTACTGTTTGCGAAGATCATCCGGCATTGAGATTCCTTGAAGAGGTAACAAAAGACATGGGTCTTTCTCTCGATATAACAGCTAAGACAGGAGAAGATTCAGTATATATTGACATTCAGGGAAAAGATTCCGGTACTATTATAGGCAAAAGAGGTCAGACTCTCGATGCCATTCAGTATCTCACAAGCCTTGTGGTTAACAAGGAAAATCAGAACTACACAAGAGTTGTAGTTGATGCGGAAAACTACAGAGCCAAGAGAGAAAAAACTCTTGAGAAGCTTGCCTTAAGACTTGCGGGTAAGGTTGTCAAGACAAAGAGAAGCATTAAGCTTGAGCCGATGAATCCTTACGAAAGAAAGGTAATTCATGCAACTCTTCAAAATCATCCTCAGGTTACCACAAGAAGTGAGGGTCAGGATCCATACAGAAGGGTTATAATTGAATTGAAGTAGTTGAATTTTTAGTAGCCCGTCCTTTGAGACGGGCTATATTGTTAACTGATATTAACTGGAGAAAAAAATGTACGACGATACTATCGCTGCTGTAGCAACAGCTATGGGAGAAGGCGGAATAGGAATAGTAAGAATAAGCGGTGAAAATGCGCTTTCCATACTTGAGAAGGTTTTTTGCAGTGTAAAAAACCGGCCGACAGAAAACAGAAAGCTTACTTACGGCTTCGTAACAGATAACTTTACCGGAGAGAAAATAGATGAAGTAATGGCTGTATACATGAAAGCTCCTCATTCATATACTGCGGAGGATGTGGTTGAAATACAGTGCCACGGAAGCATTGTCTCACTTCGTAAAATTCTTGCTCTGGTATTAAAAAACGGAGCACGTCTGGCGGAGCCGGGAGAATTTACAAAGAGAGCCTTTCTTAACGGAAGACTTGACCTTTCTCAGGCAGAAGCTGTCATTGACCTTGTAAGAGCAAAATCGGATAAAACTTTCGATGTGGCTCTGAGTCAGCTTGAAGGCAGTTTTTCTAAAAAAATTAAAGAAATCAGATCAGACCTTGTAGATATTCTGGTGAATATTACAGTAAATATAGATTATCCTGATGAGGATATAGAAGTTATTACTTATGAAAACCTTATTTCCGGACTTGGAAATGTCAAGGCAAAGGTGGACAGTCTGCTTGCAACAGCGGATACCGGACGAATACTGAGAGAGGGCCTTAATATTGCCATCATCGGCAAGCCTAATGTGGGTAAATCATCACTTATGAATGCACTCCTCAGAGAGACAAGAGCCATAGTAACAGAAATTCCTGGAACTACCCGTGATACTATCGAGGAAGCCCTTACAATCAGGAATATTCCCGTAAAGCTTACAGATACTGCCGGCATTCGCCACACCGATGATGTAATTGAAAAAATCGGAATAGAAAAAAGCAAAGAGTCTTTTAACAAGGCCGATCTGGTAATTTTTATGGTTGACAACAGTCGGCCTCTTGATGATGAGGACAGAGAAATAATAGAGTATATCGGTGACAGAAAAGTATTAGCTGTAATAAATAAAACAGACCTTGAAAACAGACTTGACATAAGCGAGATTAAAAGAAAGCTGCCTAACGGAATATTCATAGAAACATCTATGGCCAGGGAAGATGGCATAAGCAGAATTGAAGATGAAATCGAAAATCTCGTTTACGGCGGTAAGGTTAAGCAAAATGACAGCATGATGGTTACCAACGTGCGCCACAAAGCACTTTTAGAAGAAGCATCATCTGCTCTGAGGGATGCCGCTTCAATGGCAGGAGCAGGTGAAGCGCTGGAATTTCTTGAAATTGATGTAAACAGAGCATATGAAGCTCTCGGTGAAATTATAGGCGAAGCCGTTAATGAAGATATAATAAATGAAGTCTTCGCCAGATTCTGTTTAGGAAAGTAGGGACATAGAGAAAATGGAACATATTTTAATGGGTGAATATGATGTCATAGTAGTGGGTGCAGGACATGCCGGATGTGAGGCAGCCCTTGCATCAGCACGAATGGGCAAAAAAACTCTGATGTTTTCAATAAACCTTGAGGCAGTAGCCATGATGCCATGCAATCCTTCAATAGGGGGAACGGGCAAGGGACATCTGGTAAGAGAAATAGATGCCTTAGGCGGAGAAATGGGAAAAAATATTGATAAGACCTTTATTCAGAGCAAGATGCTGAACACGGCAAAGGGCCCGGCTGTACATTCTCTTCGTGCGCAGGCAGATAAAAACAGATATCATATTGAAATGAAAAAGACTATTGAAAACACTCCGAATCTGGACATGAGACAGGGTGAGGTTACGGATATAGTTATAGAGGACGGCAGGGTCTTAGGTGTGGTTACGAAAACACATACCTGGTACAGGGCTAAAACCGTGGTACTTGCAACAGGAACATTTCTTGCGGGAAAGATATTTATAGGAGACAGCGCTTTTTCAAGCGGTCCCAACGGACTTGCGCCTTCCTGCGAACTTGCGGAGAATCTTAAAAAGCACGGAATGAAGCTTCGGCGCTTTAAAACGGGAACACCTGCCCGGTGCCTGGGAAGCAGCCTGGACTATTCTAAAATGGAAGAGCAGAAAGGCGACGATAATGTGGTTCCTTTTTCTTTCATGAATGATGATATAGGCGAAAACAAAGGACTGTGCTGGCTTACCTACACCAATGAGGAAACCCACCGGGTCATTAGAGAAAATTTTCACAGATCGGCACTTTTCGGAGGTCAGATTGAAGGTATCGGTCCAAGATACTGTCCGTCCATTGAAGACAAGGTAAACAGGTTTGCGGATAAAAAGAGGCACCAGCTTTTTATTGAGCCGGAGGGACTTGATACTGACGAAATGTACATACAGGGCATGAGCTCCAGCCTTCCTGAGGATGTTCAGCTGGCTTTTTATAAGACTATAGCAGGCCTTGAGAATATCAGAATTGTACGTCCTGCATATGCCATAGAATATGACTGCATAGATCCCCAGGATCTGAAGCTTAACCTGGAGTACAGAAACATTGAGAATCTTTTCTGTGCAGGACAGTTTAACGGAAGCTCCGGCTATGAGGAAGCTGCGGCACAGGGCCTTATGGCGGGAATCAATGCGGCTCTTAAGGTCTCAGGGAAGAAACCTTTCATTCTCGGAAGAGATGAGGCTTATATCGGCGTTCTCATCGACGATCTGGTAACCAAAGGTACCAATGAACCTTACCGTATCATGACTTCAAGAGCTGAATACAGACTTGTTCTCCGTCAGGACAACGCAGATCAGCGGCTTACGGCCAAATCTTATGAAATAGGACTGGCTGATGAAGCCAGGTATAGAAGGTATCTGGATAAAAAAGAGGCTGTGGAGAAAGAGATGAAGCGGCTGGAAGAAAAAACAACAGTGCCGGCTGAAGTAAACCCTTTCCTGGAAGCTCACGGTACATCACCTGTAAGCAGCAGGGTGTCATTTGCAGAACTTCTGAAGAGACCTCAGATTACATATGGGGATCTTGAAGAAATAGACGACGAGACAAGGCCGGCTCTTTCATACCACGAGGTCACCCAGCTTGAAGTTCAGATAAAGTACGAGGGCTATATTAAAAAGCAGCTGCAGCAGATAGAGAGATTTAAAAAGCTTGAGAACCGCAAACTTTCCGAAGATATGGATTATTCCCAAATTGAAGGCCTTCGTCTTGAGGCAGTTCAGAAGCTTAACCAGATAAAGCCTGAATCACTTGGACAGGCATCGCGAATTTCGGGAGTATCGCCTGCCGACATTAATGTTCTGCTCGTTTATCTGGAAAAGAAAAGAAGAGGAAACTGATTATGGAAGCAATGCAAGATCTGAAAAAGGCACTGGCCGCTGCACAGGCGACAGCTGATGAAAAGACACTTGAGAAGTTCCGTCTCTATATGGAAGGTGTACTCCGGTGGAATGAAAAAGTAAATCTTACGGCAATTACAGACAGAAATGAATTTGTTGTAAAACACTTTATTGATTCCCTTATATGTCTTGATTATCCGGAATTAAAAGATGCCAAAAAAATAATTGACGTGGGGACAGGAGCTGGCTTTCCCGGAGTTCCTCTGGCTGTAACAGCACCTGAAAAGGATTTTGTTCTCATGGACTCCCTGAATAAAAGACTGAAAATAATAGACGAACTTTGTTCAGAGGCGGGTATCCATAATGTAACCACCATTCACGCCCGTGCGGAAGAGCTTGCCCGCAGCAAGGCGCACCGGGAAAAATACGATCTTTGCATTTCAAGAGCCGTGGCCAATATGTCTGTTCTGGCAGAATACTGTCTTCCTTTCGTTAAACCCGGCGGATATTTTCTTGCCTATAAGGGTCCTGAAGCAGCAGCGGAAGCGGAACAGGCAGCAGGAGCCATTTCCCTTCTCGGGGCGGTGACAGAAGAAATACGGAGCGGAAATCTTAATGACTTCGGAATTGACCATAAAATTGTTGTAATAAAAAAAGTAAAAAATACTCCGTCGAAATTTCCGAGAAAAGCAGGAACACCGGCGAAAGAACCCCTAAAATAGCAATACGGGGGTTTTTTTAGGGTACGAAAGTTTACATATGACTTTCAGGAAATGTTATTATTTCCCCAGAAAGGGGTGATAACTTGAAAGTTGTACAGATTCCTGTTTCAATGATAATTGCCAATCCGGAACAGCCGAGGAAAATTTTTAAAGACAGTGAACTGGAAGAATTAACCAGGTCTATATCCGAATACGGGGTGCTGCAGCCCCTTATTGTCAAGAGAGCCGAGGGAAGACGATTTACCCTTGTTGCCGGAGAACGCAGGCTCAGAGCAGCATCACTGGCCGGACTTAAAACGGTTCCGGCTATAGTCAGAGAACTTCAGGACAGGGAAGCTGCCCTCATCGCCCTGGTAGAAAACGTCCAGAGGGAAAATCTGAACTTTCTTGAAGAGGCAAAGGCCTATAAAAAATTAATGGAAGATTTCGGCCTTACTCAGGGTGATATCGCCAAGAGGGTCAGCAAACAGCAGTCGACCATTTCAAACAAAATAAGAATATTATCTCTGCCTGAAGATATCCAGACGGCCATTATAGAAAACAACCTGACCGAAAGGCACGCAAGGGCTCTTCTTAAACTCAGTTCTCAGGAGGACAGAAAAAAAGTCATAGAAAGGATTGTATCCAACGGGCTCAATGTTAAACAGACGGAGAAGCTCATAGAAGATATTTTTCAGAGCAAAGAAAAGGCGGACAGAAACAGAAGGAAAATTAATTACATAAGCTACAAAATATATCTCAATACTATCAGGAAAGCTTTTAATCAGGTTAAAGATGTGGAAAAGAACGCCAGGCTGATAGAAAACGATAAGGGAGAATTCCTTGAAGTGAAAATAATAATTCCGAAAAATGATAGATGTTTCACGTGAAACATCTATTTTTTTTAATTGAAGTATGGTATAATGTTCCCTGATGATATAAAGGTACTGACAAAAGGGAGGAAAACCATTGTGGGAAAAGCAATAGCAATATTCAATCAGAAGGGTGGAGTTGGAAAAACCACAACGAATATAAATCTGGCGGCCTGTCTGGCCCTTAAAGGGAAAAAAGTATTAATACTGGATATCGATCCTCAGGGAAACACCACCAGCGGAATAGGTGTTAAAAAAAGGAACTTAAAAAATACGGTATATAACATCTTAATTGATAAAGATTATGACCCTAGAAAAGCAATCATAAAAACCAATGTAAAAAATCTTGACCTTATTCCGGCCAGCGTAGACCTCGCAGGGGCTGAGGTGGAGCTGGTGGAAATTGAAGGAAGAGAGAGCACGCTTAAAAAGGGACTCGATAAAATAAAAGATGACTATGATTACATATTTATCGATTGCCCTCCTTCATTGGGTCTCCTGACAATTAATTCCCTTACTGCAGTGGACAGCGTACTTATTCCTATTCAATGTGAATTTTACGCATTGGAAGGAGTAAGCCAGCTTGTGAGCACAATTGAGCTTGTAAAGAAAAGTTTAAATCCCAAACTGGAGATACAGGGGGTAATTCTCAGTATGTTTGACGGAAGAACCAATCTGTCTGTTCAGGTTGTACAGGAAGTAAAAAAATATTTCGGCGGAAAGGTGTATGCAACCGTTATACCGAGAAATGTAAGACTTGCAGAGGCTCCAAGCTTCGGAATGCCTATTACGGAATACGATCCTAAGTCAAAGGGTGCGGAGGCTTATATGGACTTCGCGGAAGAATTCTTAGATCTGGAGGAAAACTGATATGGCAGCACCTAAAAGAAGCGGACTTGGAAGAGGACTTGATGCCCTCTTTGCTGATGCCGTTCCCGTAAGCGATTCTGCGGATGAAAAACAAGAAAAGCCGGCTGCAGCAGCAGATGCGGTACAATACATAAATATTCATGATATAATGCCCAATGCAAATCAGCCGAGAAAAACCTTCAGCGAAGAAAAGATAGATGAACTCTCCAAATCTATAAAAGAGCACGGCATCATACAGCCTATTGTTGTAAGGAAAAAAGGTGAAAGCTACGAGATAGTTGCAGGAGAAAGAAGATGGAGAGCCGCAAGAAAAGCTGAGCTTACTCAGGTTCCTTGCCTCATAAGGGAGCTTACCGATGAGCAGAATATGCTTATTGCAATTATTGAAAACATGCAGCGTGAAGACCTGAATCCGGTAGAAGAGGCAGAAGGCCTTAATCAGATGATAACAACATTCGGCATGACACAGGAGCAGGTTTCTAAAAGCGTGGGTAAGAGCAGACCCTATATTGCCAACTCCCTCAGACTGCTTAAACTTCCTGAATATATTAAAAATGAAATGGCAGAAGGAAGACTATCAGCAGCTCACGGAAGAACCTTGATTACTGTTGAAAGTGAAGATGTCAGGAAGGCTCTTTGCGATAAGATCATCAGAGAAGGACTGTCCGTAAGAGAAACGGAAAGACTGGTTTCCGCCCAGGGCAAAGGGAAGAAAAAAAGGCCTGCTGCAAAAGTAAAAAATCCTGACGTGGCCAGAGTTGAATCCGAGCTTAAAGACGCTCTTGGGACCAGAGTATCTATAGTCCAAAACGGAAAAAAGGGAAAAATAGAAATCGAATATTTCAGCCGCGAAGAATTGGACAGGTTAATAGAACTGTTGAAAAAGCTGGGATAGCAAGCAATGTTTCACATGAAACTATCTATATGACAATGAAAAGCCCCATTACACGGGGCTTTTGAATTTAGATGAGAAATGTGGTGAAACATATAGAAACTGTGAAAAAAGCACTACATCTTGTGGATGAAAAAAACACACATTTGTGTTATAATGGGATGATAGACTGCTATAGGTGTGTAAGAAAACGAGGAGAGAAAAATGTCACAAGTCAAGCAGGAAAATAATATTAATTTGTGCATTCCCCTTCCCCTTTGCGTAATAAACAATCAGGGAAAGGTCATAGATGCAAATGAGCATATAGGGGATGTTTTCATATATGATGCAATCGTTGATGCAGACATCTTTACCCTTACAGGCATAAAAGCGACAGATTTATATACGGCAGCTGAAGAAGATACACATCCTCTGCTTAAGAGAAACGAAAAAGTATTCCGCCTTATTGCCTATCTCATGGGTGATGAACCTGACTCCAACCTGGGAATCATCTTTAATGATGTAACGGGAATGGAAGAACTGAAAGACAGGTATAACAGCGAAAAACCCTGTGTTGCCAAAATTCAGGTAGACAATTACGATCAGCTTATTGACAGCAGCGGACCGGCTCCTAAACTGGGGCTTTCAAGTCAGATCGACCAGACCATCAGAAAGTGGGCTGCTAAAATGAGTGCTTCAGCAGCCAGAATAAAAGGCAGTAATTATGTAGTATGGTTTGAGCAGCAGTATCTTGAGAAACTCATCGCAGCAAAATTTGATCTGCTTGATGAGGTAAGAGCTCTTGAGACAGGTGCAGATTTTCCGGCCAGCCTGAGTATAGGAATAGGTGTAGGCGGAAGAACTCTCACGCAGACAGAAGAATACGCCGACGCTGCACTTGATCTTGCCTTGGGAAGAGGAGGAGATCAGGCGGTAGTTAAACGAAATATTAAAATTGAATATTACGGCGGAAAGCTTCAGACTGTTGAAAAGAGCAACAAAGGCAAGTCGAGAATAGTGGGACATGCTCTTAAACAGCTTATAGATCAATCCAAGAAAATATTTATAATGGGTCACAGATATCCGGATATGGACAGCTTCGGTGCATCTCTGGGAATCATGAGGCTCTGCTGCCTTTCCGACAAGGAACCTTTCATAGTTATTGATGAATTTAACGAATCTCTGCAGGCAATTTATAAGCAAGCCAAGGAAAGCGATAATTATAAATTTATCACCTCGGAAAAGGCAGTGACCATGGCTGAACCTGAAGATCTGCTTATAGTGGTTGATACTCACAGGCCAAGCCTTGTTCAATGCCGTCAGCTCCTTGACATCTGCGAGAGAATTGTGGTTATAGATCACCACCGCAAAGTTGAGGAATTTATTGAAAATCCGGTGCTGGCTTATATGGAATCCTATGCATCCTCTACATCTGAGCTGGTTGCAGAAATTCTGCAGTACATGACGTCAAAAAAAGTTCTGCTCAGACTGGAAGCGGAAGCCTTGCTGGCCGGGATGACAGTAGACACAAACGGGTTTGCGGTAAAAACAGGTGTGCGCACCTTTGAGGCTGCAGCATGGCTGAGAAGACAGGGTGCAGATCCTACAGAAGTGAAACGCTTCTTCCAGGAAGATTTTTACAACATAAAGCTGAAAGCCATGGCAATATCATCTGCAGATATTTACGACAACGGCGTAGCAATAACAACATGCCAGCAGGTGATGCCTGATGCTCAGCTGCTTTGCGCACAGCTTGCGGATCTGCTGCTTACGGTTAAAGGCGTCAAGGCGTCTTTCGTAGTCGGGAGAAATGACGAGATGAAAACTGTTATCAGCGCCAGGTCTCTGGGTGCTGTCAATGTTCAGGTTATTATGGAAAAATTCGGAGGAGGCGGCCACCTTACAACAGCAGCTGCACAGGTGGAGACTTCCATCGACGAGACTGTAAGTAAAATAATGGAAATAATGGAGGTAAATAAATAATGATTGTTATTCTGAACAGGGATGTAAAAGGAACCGGCAAAGCCGGAGATATAGTAAAGGTAAGCGACGGTTATGCCAGAAATATGCTTATTCCTAAAGGCTATGCCAAGGAAGCCACAGAAGGAAATGTGAGAAATCTGGAAAAACAGAAAGCTATTGCTGCAGAGAAGAAAGCAGAGGAAAAAGCCGCCGCACAGGCTCTGGCTGAGAAGATAAGCGCAGTATCTGTTACAATTAAAACAAAAGCCGGAGAGGGCGGAAGAATTTTCGGATCCATAACATCAAAGGACATTTCAGAGGCTCTTATGGAGCAGCATAAACTCTCTGTGGACAAGAAGAAAATCCAGCTTGACAATCCTGTTAAACAGACGGGAGAACTCAGTGTTGATGTCAAGCTTTATCCGGAGGTAACATCCAAATTAAAAATAACAGTAGTGGCTGAGTAATAGCAATTTAAACGAAAACAACCCAAAGACACAGGAGAAAAAGATATGGCAGAGAGAATTCCTCCCCATAACGAAGAAGCGGAAAGATCCGTTCTGGGAGCGGTAATGCTCAACAAGGACGTGCTTTCAGAGGTGCTGGAAGAGGTCAGCGCTGATGATTTTTACAATGAAAGTCACAGAGAGATTTTTAAAGCAATATGGGAACTTTATAAAAACAATACAGCCGTGGATATGCTCACAGTCTGCGAAGAGCTTAAAAAAAGAAAAGCTCTTGAGATGGCAGGGGGCAGAGCATACATAGCAACTCTTACAGCAGAGGTTCCTTCTACTGTTAATGCTGTGGAATATGCCAAAATTGTAGCGGAAAAAGCCATTCTCAGGCAGATGATAAAAACCTCGGAGGACATAACAGAAAAAGGCTACGATGCAAAAATGGCGGCAGGTGAAATTCTGGACTATGCAGAAAGCGGAATTTTCAAAATTGCACAGAAGCGTCAAAAAAATGATTATGCCAAGATTCAGGATGTTCTTCTGACAAACATAAAAATAATTGATGCTGCGGCACAGAACAAGGACAAGATAGTGGGAATACCTACAGGTTTTAAGGATATTGATGAAAAAACCAGCGGACTGCAGCGTTCGGATTTAATTATAGTTGCAGCCAGACCGGCTATGGGTAAAACGGCTTTTGCTCTTAATATAGCCCAGCAGAGTGCTGTTAAAGCGGGGTCATCTGTAATTATTTTCAGCCTTGAAATGTCCAAAGAACAGCTTGGCCAGCGTCTTCTTGCCATGCAGGCAAGGGTAGAGATGCAGAAACTCAAACAGGGAGATCTGGACAGGAAGGACTGGGATCGTATCACTATGGCCCTGGACGAACTTAATAACACAAAGATAGTAATAGACGATACACCGGGAATCTCTGTTATGGAGATGAGAAACAAATGCAGAAGGCTTAAGGCGGAACAGGGGCTGGACCTTGTAGTGGTTGACTATCTGCAGCTTATGAGCCTGCAGGGAAAGACAGACAACAGACAGCAGGAAATCAGCACTATTTCCAGAAATCTTAAACTTCTTGCCCGGGAAATGGACTGCCCTGTTATTGTGCTTTCTCAGCTTTCCAGAGCTCCGGAGCAGCGGCAGGATCACAGACCGATACTGTCGGACTTGAGAGAATCAGGCTCCATCGAGCAGGATGCGGATATTGTAATTTTCCTGTACCGAGATGATTACTACAATGAAAATACCGATAAACCGGGTGTTTGTGAAGTAAATATAGCAAAACACAGAAGCGGCCCTACCGATAAAGTGGAGCTGACATGGGTTTCACGGTACACCAAATTCAGTGATAAGGCTCTTTAGGAGGAGGCAATGAACTTTAACAAAGGAAAGGTGAAGGATTTTTACCTTTTGACAACCGATGTTGAAAATATGTTCATAAATGAATATTTGCCGGGTGCACCGGGAGAATATGTGAAAGCATATCTCTACGGTCTTTTGTATGCTCAGCTTGGAATTGAAATGACTCATCATGCCATGGCCGCTCAGCTGGGGCTTTCCGAAAAAACTCTTGAAGATGCGTGGAACTACTGGGAAAAAATGGGAGTTATAAAGAAACTGCCCGGAAAAGACAGCGGACTGTTAAACTTTGATATAGAGTATGTAAATCTTCGCGAAAGAATGTACGGCAATTTTGATGCAGAGGAAGGAGCAGGCCCGGCAGCAAAGAAAAAAGCAACCGGCGAAGATAAGGAAATCCTCCTCTATGACGAGGATCTTAAAAAGCTCTTTGACAGAACGGAGCTAATACTGGGAAGACCTTTGTCTCCGGCAGAAAGCAGTGAAATTGCATCCTGGATAAATGAGGAAGGAGCAACACCTGCCCTGGTTGAAGCAGCATTTGACTATTGCTGCCGGCGCGGCAAAGCAAATGTGAACTATATCTGCAAGGTGGTTCTTGAATGGAACAGCCGGGGACTGAAGGAAGAACCGGAAATACAGGAGTATATAAAGAATCTGGATGAACGCCAGAGCATATACAGAAAGATATTAAATTCACTGGGGCTTACCAGAAATGCCACACAGGCAGAGAGAAAAATGATCGATCACTGGATTGACGATCTTAAGTTTAACATGGAGAGAATCATGTCTGCCTGCGACAAAACTATTTCAATTTCCAGCCCAAACCTGAGGTATGTAAACAAAGTTCTGGAAAACTGGGCAGAGGAAGCTCACCAGCAGGGAAGGGACGTTAATCAGAAAGTAACAGTTACGCAGGCTGTTTTGAATAAATATTATGAGCATCTCCGCAGAGAAGCTTGTGAGCAGGCTGAAAAAAGAAGGAAGGAAGTGTATGAAGCTGTTCCTCACATAAAGGAAGTGGATGAGAAGCTGAAGACATTAGGCAGCAAAATGTCAAGAGGTGTTCTTACGGGAATGAGCCGGCAGCAGATAGATGAGACGAGGAGAATGATGAACCTCCTTGAAGAGGAGAGAGCTGTTCTTTTGACTGAAAATAATTTCAGTGTAGACTATACAGACATCAAATATTCCTGCGATAAATGCAGCGACACCGGTATTGACGAAAATGGAAACCGGTGCTCATGCGCTAAGGAGAGAATAGGAGAGGCGGAAATATGGCAAAAAGAGAAAAACTAGAGAAGAAAAACAGATTCATGGATGTCCTATGGGAGGTAGGAGCAAAGATAATATACGGAGCAGACAAGGTTCTTGACCTTGCATCCGACTTTCTCACAGAGAAAGCGGCGCCTTTTATGAAGGACATTCTTGAGGAACTTCATGAGATAGGAAAGGACGGCTTCGAGTGCGCTGTTGATATTGGCGCAGCCATAGTCAGGTGGTATGATAAGAGTTCTGATGTCTTAGAGTGGTTTGTCAAGAAGACTGCAGTACTGCTCATGCGAAAGTACCACGACATGCTCCTGGAACTGGCACAGTACAGGAAAAAGATAATAAAAGACTGTATAATAATCCTTGTAGTGGGAGTTGGAGCCGTTGCCATCTTTGCTTCTGCAGTTGACTATGAGTATGCATACAACGGCAGAACGCTGGGAATCGTTCACGAGCAGAGAGAAGTCCTCGAGATACTGGATATGGTAAGCGAAGAGCTTTCCCTGGAATACGGTTCAAATATCTCAATCGATCCTGAGACGGATATTACTTTTAAGCCGGTAATTTCTTTTGGGAAGGAGATTGATGATGCAGATACCGTTCTCAAAAGATTTACCTATATGGGTGATATTCAGGCTCAGGCATACGGAATTATCGTAGATGGTGAAAGAGTGGTGACCGTTGAGAGCGAAAAGATTGCAAATGATGTTCTTGATGCAATAAAGGAGCTGTACACAAAAAAGAATAAGAAATACGAGTATATCGGATTTGTGGAAGATATAAAAATTGAGCCATACAGCACAACACTTGCAAATGTAAGCAGCAAGGCGGCGGCAATTAAAAAGATAAAGAAAGGCGGCCAGGAGGAAGTAACTTATAAAGTTAAGGCAGGAGACACCCTTTACGGAATATGCGAGAAACTGGATGTTTCATTAAGCGAGCTGAAAAAGATGAATCCGAAAATTACAGACAATATGACCATCCATATCGGTGATAAGTTTGTAACGCAGCAGGCAATTCCTCTCATTACCGTTGAGACTGTGGAAGTTTCCGTATTTGCCGAACCTGTGGACTATAAGACTGTAACTAAAAAATCAGGCAGCTACTTCAAGGGAGAAACAGTGGTTGTACAGTCCGGTAAAAAGGGAAAAGCCAGAGTTACCGCAAAGCTTACAAAGCGTAACGGAAAGACCGTTAAGAGAAAAGACCTTGAAGTTGAAACAATCAAGGAACCTGTAAATAAAGTAATTGTAAAGGGAACCAAGCCTGTTCCGGCAAAGAAGGGCACAGGTACCTTCATGCGGCCGGTAAACGCAGGTGTATACGCCGGATACGGAATGAGATGGGGCAGAATGCATTACGGATTGGACTTCTCAGCGCCAACGGGAACGCCGATATACGCAGCGGACGGAGGTACCGTAACTTTCGCAGGCTGGTCCGGAGCTTACGGTTATGTGATAACCATAGATCACGGAGCCAATAAAAAGACACTTTATGCTCACTGCAGCAGGCTGTTCGTTTCTGCAGGAAACAAAGTGTACAAGGGACAGCACATTGCAGCTGTAGGCAGCACGGGACGAAGCACGGGACCTCACTGTCACTTTGAAATCTTTATTAACGGTTCAAATGTAAATCCGGCATACTATATTTAAAAAACTTGAGAGGCAGGCATGGGTCTGCCTCTTTTGTGCCCTGAAGCCAAAATGCCGGTTCTCAGGCAGAACTTTTCCTCATATATTAAACTGGTATAGGGCGGTATAATCAGGAGGAAAATGTTATGGAAAATCATTATTTGACCATAGAAAACAGGGAAAAGCTTACTATCGGCCAGGTGGCAGATGTAGATGCCTTTGATGAAGAAACCCTATGGGCCAATCTTAAAGAGGGCGGCGTAGAAATTACGGGAGAAAATTTAAACATAGAAAAGCTGGACCTTCAGGAAGGAACGCTTATTGTTACGGGAACAATCTGCTCGGTAGTTTACACCGACAGAAAAAAGAAAGAGAAGGGCCGGTTTATTAAAAAACTCACTGCCGGAAAAGGAAAATGAGCAGCCTGATTAAAAGCCAGCTTGTAATTGCCGGCGTAATGTGCTGCGGAGGGCTGGCAGCCGGAATATGCATGGAGCTTTTTGAAAGGTATATTGCTGTCAGAAAGCCGGGCAGGTTCAGAGAAAGCGCTGTGCGGATCCTGTGCTACGCGTTTATAGGTGTGCTGGCAAGTGAGTTTTTCTATTTCTGCGATAACGGAAAAATTACCATTGAGGGGATATGTGCTTTTCTTATAGGGCTTTGGTTGTGGAAGAAGTTTTTTTATGGTATACTAACTCCAATGGAGGCAGAAGACGTTGAAAAAAAAGGGAGAGATAAGTTCGTTTAAGGCGAAGAAAAAAACGGGGATTATGGGACTGGCAGCTGCAGTGCTGATTGTATTGATAGCCGCCTATTTTGTGGTGTCCGGATATAAGATCATAAAGCTTAACAAAGAGCTTGACGAGGCAGAGACAAAAAAGCAGGAGCTTACTGAAACCAAAGAAGACCTTCAGGCACAATACAAGGACATAAATTCGGATAAATATATAGAGCGGCTGGCGCGGCGTGATCTGAAGCTGGTAAAGGCCAATGAACTTCTCTTTATTCTTCCGGAAGAAACAGAGGAGGAAGAGCAGGATGGAGAAACTGAAGATTAAAGAAGCTGTGGTGGTGGAAGGAAGAGATGACACAATTGCCGTAAAGAAGGCTGCGGAGGCTCTGACTATAGAAACCCACGGCTTCGGAATAAAAAAAGAGACATGGAAACTGATAGAGAAAGCCTATGAAAATCAGGGCATAATAATATTTACCGATCCGGATTATTCCGGAGAAGAAATCAGGAGGAAACTGACAGATAAATTTCCGGAAGCAAAACAGGCTTTTCTGACACGTTCAGAAGCCATAAAAAAAGGTGATGTGGGAATAGAAAACGCAAAACCGGAGGCAATTGCCGAAGCTCTCAGAAAAGCCCACTGCACAGCCTTCTGCGGAGAAAAGATTTTTACTGAGGAAGACCTTTATAAAGCCGGACTTTCGGGGAGAACAGATTCAAAAGAAAAGCGGGGAAAGCTTGGCATGCTCCTGGGCATAGGAGGAGGAAACGGAAGGGCGTTTTTGAATAAGCTCAACAGCTTTGGAATTACAGAGAAAGAGTTTGAGGCTGCTCTTAAAAAAATAGATTAACAGCGGAAATTCGGAGGAAAAGATGAAGCTTTACGCACCATCAACCATCAGGGAAATAAAAGACAAATACGGCTTCAGACTTTCCAAAAGTCTGGGGCAGAACTTTCTCACGGATAAAAATATAATAGATGAAATCATAGAAAGTGCTCAAATAGGGCCTGAGGATCTTGTCATGGAAATCGGACCGGGAATGGGTGTAATAACAATGGAGGCGGCAGAGAAAGCAAAAAAGGTCATTGCCGTGGAAATAGATAAAAATCTGATTCCCATTCTCAAAGAAACCCTTAAAGATTATGATAACGTTGAAATCATAAATAAGGATATATTAAAAACCGATGTAAACGGACTGATAGACGGATGTAAAGAAAAGTTTGCCGGTGTAAAAATACTGGGAAATCTTCCATATTATATAACCACGCCTATAATAATGAAGCTTCTGGAAGATGGTGTGAAAGCAGACAGCATAACTATAATGATGCAGAAGGAAGTGGCAGACAGAATTAAGGCGCTGCCGGGAACCAAGGCATACGGAGCTTTGTCCGTGGCGGTACAGTATTACTGCACTGCAGAGGCGGTGGTAAATGTTCCAAAGGAGGTTTTTATGCCTCAGCCTAAAGTGGACTCAACGGTTCTCAGACTTTGTATAAGGAAAGAAAAGCCGGTAATCCTTGAAGACAGAGACATGTTCTTCAGATGTGTAAAAGCCGGATTCGGACAAAGACGCAAAACATTGCTTAATTCACTTATGGGAATAGATAACATTACAAAGGACATTGTAAGGGATGCTCTTGAAAAGGCGGGGATTGACCCTTCAAGAAGAGCCGAGACGCTGAATCTGGAAGAGTTTGCAAAACTGTCAAACGAGGTATTTTTGAGAATGATGCAGAAAGGGATTTAACAACTATGGAAAAATTCGATAAATTCGAAAAACTGGACAGAAAAGTCGAGGAAACCATCCATGAAGTAGAAACCATGGACAAGCGTAAATTTTTTAAAAACAGCTTTGTCTATGCAGCTATATGGGCTTTTGCAATTAATCTTATAATTGAAACACTGGGCAGATTTCCCACACAGGGACCGGCAGGGGGCATCAGTTTTCTTTTTCACAGCCCCATAGTGTTTCTGTATAACACCCTGATTATATTTGCCACCCTGGTGATTGCATCGTTATTTAAGAGAAGGGTTTTCGTTTTTACGATCATATCAATTTTCTGGCTGACGGTGGGAGTCGTTAACGGGATTATTCTTACCCAGAGAATGACTCCTTTTACAGTGAAGGACCTGAGTAATCTGGAGGATGGACTTACAATAGTAACGAATTATCTTTCGGTTCCGCTTTTAATCCTTATTGTCCTGGCCATTGCGGCTGCTGTT
This sequence comes from uncultured Clostridia bacterium, assembly GCA_927797855.1. Lineage (GTDB taxonomy): Bacteria > Bacillota > Clostridia > Peptostreptococcales > Anaerovoracaceae > SUG1106. The sequence continues at coordinate 18,003 of CAKMLH010000007.1, forward strand.
GCCGGACTTGTGCTGCTGTTTATTAAAGGACCGCAGAAAAAAGATCGGGTTAAGTGGAAAAGAAATCTTGCAGGTGTTGTTCTGGTAGCGCTTTTTGCCTTCCTCTCAACATCGTTTATGATAAAGGCCAATCTGGTGGAAACTTTCTTTGGTAATCTGGCATATGCATACAGGGATTACGGAGTGGTATACTGCTTTACCAATACGTGGCTTAACACGGGCATAAGCAAACCAAGCGGATACAGTCAGGATGAAATACTGGATATTTTCACGAAAAACGAGCTGGGAAGCGACAATGCCATGCTGCTGGAAAAAAAGGACGAAGATATGTCACACCCTAATATCCTTTTCCTTCAGCTTGAGTCTTTTATAGATCCAAAGACCATTAAATCCATTGAACTATCTCAGGATCCGTGCCCTAATTTCAGGCGTCTGTACAGTCAGTACTCGTCGGGGGAACTGACGGTGCCTGCCTGCGGAGCAGGAACGGCAAATGTGGAATTTGAAGTTCTTACGGGGCTCAGCGTCAAGTTCTTCGGCCCGGGAGAATACCCTTATAAGGCTGTTCTTACAGAAAAAACAGGAGAAAGTCTGGCTTATGACCTTGACAGCATAGGATATACTTCTCATGCCATTCACAATCACAGGGCTGTATTTTATAACAGAAACACAGTATTTGCCAACATGGGCTTTGATACATTCACCAGCCTTGAATACATGCAGAATGTAGTTAAAACACCTAAAAACTGGGCAAAAGACAATGTCCTTACAGGCTGCATAAAGGATGCACTTGATTCAACAGAGGGACGGGATATGATATATACCATTTCCGTACAGGGACACGGCAAATATCCTTCTGAAAAGGTAATCGAAAATCCTAAAATTGAAGTGCTCAGTGCGCCTACAGAGGAACTGAAATGGAAATATGAATACTATGTAAATCAGGTTTATGAAATGGATGAGTTCATCGGCCAGCTTACAGAGGAGCTTGCCAAGAGAGATGAACCTACGGTACTGGTAATGTACGGCGACCATATTCCTGCAATAGATATAACTGAAGATGATCTGGAAAACGGCAATCTTTACGGTACCCAGTATATAATCTGGAACAATTTCGGTATGGCTAAGGACGATGAAAATCTTCACAGTTATCAGCTGGCGGCCCATGTAATGGACATGCTTGATATGCAGGTGGGCACGATTTTCACATATCAGCAGAATCATAAAAACAGCGAAACTTATCTTGCTGATCTGAAAGCCTTGGGATATGACATGCTGTACGGAAAGTATTATATTTACGGAGGCACCAATCCTTTCAAACCTACCAAGCTTAAAATGGGTGTAAAAGACATTAAAATCGATGAAGTAGTCAAGATCGGCGAAAGGTATTATATAAAAGGACAGAACTTCACACAGTACAGCAAGGTCACCCTCAACGGGAAAACCTTAAAGACCATATATCTGGGCGAATCTGTTCTGGGACTTCTGGAGGAGGTGGATCCGGAGGATGCACCAAACATGAAGGTCAGCCAGATAGAAAACAAAAGCAAGGAAATATTAAGCACTACAGAATAGAAAAAATAAGAGGCGGAAGGAGCAGGAAGGAGGCTGCATTATGCGAACAATCGAGACAGAGAGGCTTATTCTGAGCAAATGGACAACATCGGAGGAAGATGTTAAGGGACTCTATGAGTATGCCAGCAATCCCGATGTGGGACCGAATGCCGGCTGGAAACCTCACGAAAGTCTTGAGGAGTCAAGGGAGATTATTGAAGAACTGTTTATACCTCATGACGTATGGGCTATCCGTGAAAAGGCGAGCGATAAGGTTATAGGCAGCATAGGTCTGGAGCCTGACAGACGCCGGGAGAATGTGCGCAGCAGAGAAATGGGATATTCCCTGGCAAAGGAAAGCTGGGGCAAGGGCTATATGACCGAGGCTGCAAAGGCGGTAATTGATTATGCCTTCAGGGATCTTGATCTTGTGGTGCTGGCCATCTGCACCGGACCTGCCAACAGACGCTCCCAGAGAGTAATAGAAAAGTGCGGTTTTAAGTTTGAAGGAATCCAGCGTAAAGGGTACCACATATATGACGGAACAGACAGGGACAACCTGGTGTATTCCATGCTGAGGGAAGAGTGGGAAGCGGCAGAGACAGGTGATACACAAGGAGAAGGGACATGGCACGTGTAAAGCGATTCTTTCTGAAAATACTTTTAGCAATTATAGTAATAGGAATGATAGCGGGTCTTGCCTGCATACTCATAAACAGCCGTGTGGTAAACAGCACTGAAGATAAAATAGTGTATACAGTAACCGGAGAAGTTGAAATAAAGCAGTTCGCCGTGGAAAACATAAAGAAATTCAATGCAGACTGCATAATGGTTCTCGGCTGCGGTATAGAAGACGAGGAAACGCCGAGCCCTATGCTTAAGGACAGACTGGACGTGGGCATAGAGCTGTACAAACAGGGAGCGGCACCTAAAATTCTTCTCACAGGAGATAACGGAACAGAGGGGCACAATGAAATACACGTAATGCTTAAATATACCAAAGAAGCCGGCGTGCCGGAAAAGGATATCTTCTGTGATCACGCAGGGTTTTCAACCTACGATTCAATGTATCGTGCCGGCAGCATTTTTAACGTCCAAAGAGCAATAGTAGTGACGCAGACATATCATCAGTACAGAGCACTTTACATAGGAGACAAGCTTGGCCTTGAAGTTTGCGGAGTTGCCTCGGATCAGGAGACATATTTCGGACAGAGCTTCAGGGAGTCCCGGGAGATACTTGCCCGCATAAAAGATTTCTTTAAAGCTTTTCTTCGCAGCAAGCCAACCTACGGAGGCGATGTAATACCTATAAGCGGCAGCGGAATTTCCAGTCACGGCGAATAGAATATCAGCATAATATGTAGAGGACATAAATGTCCTCTACTATTTATTTGCGAGGGAATAATTATGATATATCTGGATAATGCAGCCACATCCTATCCGAAGCCGAGGGGTATGCTGGCCGCCATGGAGGAATGTATTCTGAAGTACTGTGGAAATCCGGGAAGATCGGGTCATTCCATGTCAATAAGAACAGGGGAAGAGGTTTACCATGCCAGAAGGAAGATTGCCAGGCTGTTTAATATAAGAAGGCCGGAAAGGCTGATATTTACAAAGAATACAACGGAGGCGCTGAATCTGGCCATTAAGGGTGTGCTGGAAGCGGGAGACCATGTTATCACAACATCTATGGAACACAATTCCGTGCTGCGGCCTCTTAAAGCACTTGAAAGAGAAGGAGTGACTCAGTCGGTTATCAGAGCTGACAGAGAAGGATGCGTTAAGGCTTCCGACATAGAAAAGGCCATAAGACCAAACACAAGGCTCATTGCAGTGACCGCAGCATCTAATGTAACGGGAACAAAAATGCCCCTCGCAGAAATAGGCGAAATTGCAAAAAAACGTGGAATACTGTTTCTTGTGGATGGAGCCCAGGGAGCGGGTGCCGCGGAAATCGACACAGAAAAAATGAATATAAATCTGCTTGCCTTTCCGGGACATAAGAGCCTTTTGGGGCCTCAGGGAACGGGCGCTCTGTATACAGATATAAACACGAAACTAAAACATTTAATGGAGGGCGGTACAGGCACCGAATCTAAAAGCAGGGTTCAGCCCTGTGAATTTCCCGAAGGATATGAAGCAGGTACCATAAATGCTCCGGCCATAATAGGACTGGGTTACTCTGCCGAGTTTGTAGATAAAATAGGAACCGATGTTATAGGAAAATATGAAGAAGGTCTTATAGAGTGGCTTGATCAGAGGCTTGATGAAATGGATTTTGTGGTTCGCTACGGACCTTGCGCCGGCCGTAAGACGGGAATAAGCCTTTTTAACATAAAGGGTATTCCTGCAGAAGAAGTGACGGAAATACTGAGCAGAGAATTTGAAATAGCCGTGAGAGGTGGTTTTCATTGTGCGGGGCTTGCCCATAAAACCATAGGGACATGGGATCAGGGAGCAGTGAGAGTAAGCGTGGGACCGTTTAATACTAAAGGAGATATGGAAAAAATTACGGATGCCATTTATAAAATCGGGTGTAGACAAAGATGATAAAACCGTGTAAATTAATTATATAAAATTCAGAACAGGAGATAAACCAATGAAAAAAATACTGATATTGCTTATGGCATTTGTAATCAGTGTCACCTTGGCAGGCTGCGGCGGAGGTAAAACCGAAGAACCGTCATCAGAGAACGGTATAGAAAATGATTTGGAAAACCATATTGAAGAAGATGATGAAGCCGAAGAAGAGGACGGAAAAATCGACATTGATAATATTATGGTAGATGAAGATGAAATGAAAGCTTCCTATGATTTTGGACTTAATATAAGCAGCGCCTTCGGGATGTCAGGAGCAGTTAAAAAAATCAGTTACAGTAACCTTTCGAATCAAAAAAGCAAACTGGAGGAGATGACTGAAACTGCCGCAAAATCTGCCCTTACCGGGGATTATTCAGTGTTCAGCGAATATGAAGAAGATGATGCGGACTCCGTTGATAAGATAATATATGTAATTGGTATGGAAGATGATGATTCTGAAAAGAGTTTTATAGAATGCGGTGCATACCATAACGCCGATGACAACAAGTATTATCAGTATACCCTTTACGCCTCACAGAATTTTTATTCCCTAAACTCCGGAGATATTTCTGCCGTGCTTAAGGAAATAAAGAGTGCATATGGTGTGAACCTTTCCAAGAGCAAGGTAGAAAAAGCCGTAAAAGATGTACTGAAAAAAGTGAAGGAAACTGAAGATTACTATTCTCTTTATGAAACACGCAAGATAAAGGAGAAGGACTACAACGAGACAGTAAATTTTGCTGTGGAAGGCTTTATAACTGAAGACAATGAAACGGGTTACTATATTTCCATAGAAAGAGAAAGATGTTACAACTAGAAACAATGAATACCATATACACAATCTGGATGCTTATATGTGCATCACTTGTTTTCTTTATGCAGGCCGGCTTTACCTGCTATGAAGCCGGAATGGTGCAGAGTAAAAATGTTATATCTGTAGCCATAGAAAATATGTTCAATCTGACAATAACCATAGTGCTGTTTTCCATTGTGGGATATCCTATAATGTTCGGCAGTTCCATTGCGCAGACATCTGACTACAGCTTTTTCTTTCTGCAGGTAATGTTTGCTGCCACTTCTGTGACTATCTTTGCCGGAGCCCTTTCGGAACGCACAAGACTTTCGGCCCTTCTGATCGCCGGGGCTGTAAGCGCAGCAATAATATATCCTGTTTTCGGCAGGCTTGCATGGGGCAGCCGGATTACAGGCAGCCCGTCCTGGCTTGAAAGACTGGGATATATGGACTTCGCCGGCGCAAGTGTTGTTCACATGACTGCAGGCTTTATAGCTTTGGCCGGGCTTCTTGCAACGGGAAGCCGCAGGCATAAAAACACAGGAAAATCCAACATTCCACTTGCTGTTTTAGGCGTATTCATACTTTGGTTCGGCTGGTTCGGCTTTAACGGCGCATGTATTCAGCCGGACAGTCCCGAGGTGAGCAAGATTTTCGTAAATACTTCTTTAGCGGCAGCCTGCGGAACACTTGGAGCTCTCACAGTAAATCTCATTTTCCGCCGAAAGGGAGGATATCTTATCTCACTTTTCAACGGGGTACTTGCAGGTCTTGCTGCTATTACTGCAGTTTCAGCATACTGCAGCCCTATAAAAGCCATGCTGCTTGGATTTATTACGGGAATACTTGCCGACAGTGCAGCAAATCTTCTCACAAAGCTGGGTATTGACGATGTGGTTAATGTAACGGCCACACATCTTGCAGGAGGAACAGCAGGTACGCTGCTGCTGCCTTTCCTTATTGATACCCGTTATCTGCGTGCAGATACGCGGCTTGCTCAGCTGGGTGCACAGGCAGCAGGAGTGGCTGCAGATTTTATCTGGGCATTCGGAATTGCAGCCGTAATGTTTTTAGTATTAAAACACACAGTAGGACTCAGGGTAACCGCAGCAGAAGAAGAAAAAGGCCTTAATATTGTGGAATTCAGCGATATATACTCGTGGCAGAACTATATAGAGACATCCTCCTACGAAAGAAAAATAAGAGAAAAGAACAATCTCCTCCGTAAGCAGGCAAGACTTCTTGCAGTAACGGAGGAGCAGGAGAAGGAAAAACTTGCAAAGGATCTTCATGACGGAGTAGGACAAAGTCTGTCGGCTCTTAAGGTCATACTACATTTAAACAAGGCTCAGGCCGAGAAGGCGGGAAGCTCTGCTCTGGCAAAAAATGCCGAAAAAGCTGCAGACCTGGCAGACACATCATTGAAGGAAATGCGCAATGTGCTTAACAACCTACGTCCGGAAGCACTGAAAACGGGAGGTCTTATGGCGGGTCTCCGCTTTATGGCAGACAACCTGAATAAAATCGACGGATTCACATGCATTCTGGAAACGGAAAATGAGCTGCCCTCATTTGACGATACGGTGGAATTGAATCTTTACAGACTTGTGCAGGAGGCCCTGACAAATGTGGTCAAGCATGCCAATGCAAAAAATGCCTGGGTTACCTGCTGCCAGGGGACCGCTCCCGGACGTTATCGCTTTATCGTAAAAGATGACGGCGACGGGTTCGATACGGAGAGTGCCCATGGCGGAGTAGGCATTGCATCTATGAACGATCGGCTGAATATGCTGGGAGGAAGCTTTCAAATTCACAGCAGAGAGGGCGCGGGAACGGAAGTAATTATGGAGGTGCCGATAAATGAATGATGAGAGAAAAATTCGTATATTTCTGGCTGATGACCATAAGATTCTGAGGGAGTCCCTTGAACTTCTTTTAAGCCAGGAGGAGGACTTTCAGGTTATCGGGGAGGCCGACAACGGAATGAATCTTGAGAATCTATTTATAGGAAATGAGCCTGATGTACTTCTCATGGATATTTCCATGCCTAAACGTGACGGTTTTGATACGGCCAAAGCAGTAAAAAAAGTCTTTCCTGATATAAAGATAATATTTCTGACTATGCATAAAAGCGAAGAAATGCTGTCAAAAGCCTTTCACTGCGGATGCAGCGGATATGTGCTTAAGGAAAATGCATTTGAAGAACTTGCAGATGCCATACGAAAAACTTTTTCCGGGGGAGTATATGTTTCCGATGAGCTTATGCCTATGATGGTTTCGGGATTCCTTTCATCGGACAAAGAAAATGGAGATCTTTCCGGAAGGGAGAGAGAGGTCCTGAAGCTGCTGGCCGAAGGCTATAGCAATAAAGAGATAGCGGATATGCTGGCTATTTCAGTTAAAACTGTGGAAACACACCGGGCAAACATTATGAAAAAACATAATTTTAAGAACATAACAGAGCTTGTTCTCTACGCCGTCCGTAACCATATAATTGAACCTTAAGTGAATCAGAATAATGTATGTGACAGTAAAAATCCGCCCGAAGGGATTTCCCCGGACGGATTTTTCAATATGAAATATTCTAAAGGCGGTAAGCTTCCTCGTGATTTAATGAAGTATCAAGTCCAAGTCTTTCCTCTTCAGCACTTACACGAACAGGAATGAAGTGGTTGACCACTTTAAGAATAAGCATAGTAACGACAAATGCGTAGGCTCCGGCAACTACTGTTCCGAAAATCTGAATACCAAACTGGTGCAGATTTCCTTCAATGAGGCCGCTGACACCGTTGACAGATGACTGGGCGAAAACACCAAGAAGGATGGTTCCCATCATTCCGCCTACACCGTGTACTCCCCATACATCAAGGGCATCATCCCAGTCCAGTTTCTTCCTGAACTGAACCGCACAGTAGCAGACAGCTCCGGCGCACAGACCTATAATAACTGCCGCCCAAGGCTTAACGTAACCGGCTGCCGGAGTAATGGTGGCAAGACCTGCTACAGCTCCTGTCAAAACTCCTACGAAGCTTGGTGATTTTTCCCTTATCCAGGAGATTACAAGCCAGGTTACCATGGCTACTGATGCTGCGATATCGGTATTGATGAAAGCTGTTGAAGCAAGGCCGTTTGCTCCGAGAGCGCCGCCGGCATTGAAACCGAACCAGCCAAACCACAGAAGGGCAGTTCCCAGGGCAACGTGAGTCACATTATGAGGATCCATTTCAGCCGAATCTGTAATGTTTCTCTTTCCTACAAAGAATACTGAGGCCAGAGCTGCAAGACCTGCGCTTGCATGTACAACGATGCCGCCTGCGAAGTCAGCAACACCCATCTGCTGCAGAAAACCGCCGCCCCATACCCAGTGGGCAAGAGGAACGTAAATCAGCAGGCTCCAGAAAACCAGAGATACCAGATAGCTCTTGAAATTTACACGGTCAGCGAAAGCACCGGTAATAAGAGCAGGGGTGATGATGGCAAACATCTGCTGATAGCTGAAGAAGGAAAGGAACGGAATGGTTGCCCCGTAGTCAGGGTTAGGATCCATGCCTACTCCGTTAAGACATAAGTATTTGAGACCTCCGATTATGCCGTGAACATCCGGACCGAAGGCCAGTGAAAATCCGATAAAGAACCAGATAATTGTTACAATTCCCATTGAAATAAAACTCTGCATCATGATTGTAAGTACATTTTTCTTGGAAACCAGTCCGCCGTAGAAAAATGCCAGACCGGGAGTCATAAGGCAGACAAGAGCCGCACATATGATCATGAACGCAGTATCGCCGGTATTAATCATAGAATATTCCACCTCCTAATTATCTCGATGGAAATATTATAAGATGAAGGAAAAAAATTTTGAATACAGTAAAACCCTGAATTAAGGGGAGTAAAAACCTGAAATTTGATTTTTCGCATAAAAAAGGGAGGGAAAACGTCTTTCCCTCCCCATAAACTTTCAAATGTTTTTAGTAGTTTTCTGCATGAATTTCGAAATAGCTCTGCGGATGTGCGCATACAGGACAGATCTGAGGAGCCTTTGTTCCTACTACGATATGTCCGCAGTTTCTGCATTCCCAAACTTTAACTTCGCTCTTTGCGAATACTTCAGCCGCTTCAACGTTGTGAAGAAGAGCTCTGTATCTTTCTTCATGATGCTTTTCTACAGCGCCTACCATGCGGAACTTGATTGCCAGTTCAGGGAAGCCTTCTTCTTCTGCTGTCTTTGCAAAACCGTCGTACATATCTGTCCACTCGTAGTTTTCACCTTCTGCAGCGGAGAGAAGATTTGCAGCAGTATCGCCGATTCCGTTAAGCTCTTTAAACCACATCTTTGCGTGCTCTTTTTCGTTGTCAGCTGTCTTCTGGAAAAGAGCCGAAATCTGCTCAAAGCCTTCCTTCTTTGCAACTGATGCGAAATAAGTATATTTGTTTCTTGCCTGGGATTCACCTGAGAATGCTGCCTCCAGGTTCTTTTCAGTCTGAGTTCCTGCGTATTTGTTTGTTCCTGCCATTTTAATTTCTCCTTTCTTTTTTTGAACATTCATCGCAGATGCAGCTGATTTTCAGATCGTAGGAAAGAACCGGCACAGGCACTTCCTTCTGAAGTGCAGCGGTCATATCCTTAAGATTAATATCTGTCAGCCTGCCGCAGCGGCTGCATACCAGATGGTCGTGGCGCCGCACCCTGTCATAGCGATCCGGAAAGCCTTCAACCAGCACCTTTTTAATCAGTCCCTGCTCGTAGAGGGCTGTAAGGCTGTTGTATACCGTTGCCAGTGAAATCTTGACCTGATCCTCTTTAAGACGGAGATAAATCTGCTCTGCGGTTAAATGGTCGTAGGACGCATTTATGATGTTCAAGATAAGCTCTGCATTTTTCGTCATAAAAGCCTCCTATAAACTAATTAGAATTATTCTAGTTTTAATTATACAGATTTATTTGAAAATGTCAAGAGTTTTTTTGATTTTTTTCATAAGGTTTGAGTTACAGGAAACAGCAGAGACATTAATCCGGAAATAACAATAAAAAAAGCAGGTGCAGCTGCACCTGCCCTGCTGGTATCCCCGGGCGGAATCGAACCGCCAACTATGCTTTAGGAGAGCACTGTTATATCCATTTAACTACGGAGACATATCCATTTAACTAGGTCGACATATCCATTTAACTAGGCCGACATATCAAA
>CAKMLH010000008.1 GCA_927797855.1 uncultured Clostridia bacterium
TCCTTGACTGGTTCGTAAAGGAACAGGGCGAGGAGGAAAATAATGCCGACACATTAATCAAGAAGTACGAGCTCTTCGGTGATGATCCTAAGAGCCTTTACATGCTGGACAGTGAACTGGGAGCCCGCGTTTATGCTGCACCGTCACTAGTACTGTAGGAGCTGAAAAAGAAGGCAAAAAATCAGTAAAGAATAGTTTATTATAACTGAGCTGCCTGCGCAAAATGCAGGCAGTTTTTGCGTTGACAAAATACAGTGCCGGTACTAATATGAGATTAAACCCTGCAAAAAACCCAGGCAGGAATTTTACAGCGGAGAAGAAAGATGGCAAAGAATAAGAAAGAAAAAAACGCAGAAAAGACCAATGCCATGCGCAGGCTTGACGCATTGAAAATACAGTATAAAGAACATACCTACACGGACACCGGAGCTGTAAGCGGTACAGAAGTTGCGGCGGTACTGGGACAGGATCCCGGCCGCTGCTTCAAGACACTGGTTACGGTGGGAAAGAGCGGGGAACATTATGTATTCATGGTCCCTGTATCTTCGGAGCTTGATCTTAAAAAAGCGGCAAAGGCAGTGGGAGAAAAATCTGTTGAGATGATAAAATCCAAAGAACTGCTGCCTCTTACAGGATACATACATGGAGGATGTTCACCTATCGGGATGAAAAAGTTTTTTAAGACCACTGTTCACCGCACAGCCGCAGATTATGATACAATATTTTTCAGCGGCGGACGTATAGGCTTTCAGATTGAGCTTGGAACTGATGATCTGGCCAGAGCGATAGAGTTTAAATTTGAAGACATAGTTAAGGAGGATTTCAGCTGAGATGAAGATTTCCGACATTCTTAAAAGCAAAGATGTGACACTGTCCTATGAAGTTTTTCCCCCTAAAAAGAATATGCCTTTTGAACCTATTCTGGCCGCAGTAGACAGACTCTGCGAGTCAAAGCCTGACTTTATGAGTGTGACTTACGGCGCAGGCGGCGGCACAGGGCATAATACCATTAAAATAGCAGATCATGTACAGAATCACAGGGGAGTCACATCTCTTGCCCATCTTACATGTATTTCCTCGTCAAAGGAGCAGATTGAAAAAACTATTGACCGGATAAAAGAATGCGGCATAGAGAACATTCTGGCTCTCCGGGGAGATATTCCGCCGGACTTTGATAATGATGCAGCCAGGGATTTCAGATATGCCTCTGACCTGGTAAAGGCAATAAAAGAAAGGGGAGATTTCTGCGTTGGTGCGGCATGCTATCCAGAAGGGCATGTGGAATGCCTTCATAAGGAAGAAGATATAACATACCTTAAGGAAAAGGTAGACAGCGGTGTTGATTTTCTTACAACCCAGATGTTCTTTGATAACAATATTCTGTATAATTTTCTGTACCGAATCAGAGAAAGAGGCATAACTGTGCCTGTAATAGCCGGCATAATGCCAGTTACAAGCGGCAGACAGATTGATAGAATCTGCCAGCTGTCAGGAACATACCTTCCTGCAAGATTTAAAGCCATAGTGGACAAATTCGGAGACAGGCCCGAAGCAATGAAGCAGGCAGGCATTGCCTATGCTACGGAACAGATTATTGACCTCATAGCCAACGGAGTACGGGGAATTCACATATATACAATGAATAAACCGGATGTAGCTGAGAGCATCAGAAACAACCTTTCGTCTATTATAGGAAGATAATTCATCAGGATACGGATAATAAATGAGAAAAGAAGTAATAAGACAGGAAACTTTGAGATATCTGGGATGCGGCAGAGCTGCCATCGATGAACAGTCTCTGCAAATGGCTGACATGGCAATAAAGCTTCTCCTTGAAAAGTGCCGGCCCAGAAACACATACACGGTAATAGGGATAAAAGCAGAGTCAGAGTCAATAAGGCTTGAAAACGGCATGACTTTTTTTTCGGAAAGCCTTGCCAGAGTAATGTCCGGCTGCAGCAGAATGCTTGTGTTCGGGGCAACTCTGGGCATAGAAGCGGATCTTCTCATAAAACGGGAGACTGCGAAAAATGTGGCTATGGGTGCTGTTTTGCAGGCAGCTTCCGCGGCATGCATTGAAGAATACTGTGATGACACTCAGGCTTTAATCGGAAGAGAATCCTTTCTTAAGGGAGAAGCTCTTGGAGACAGGTTTTCTCCGGGATACGGTGATTTTGCTCTGGAATGTCAGAGAGACATCTTTGCAGTTCTGGACTGCGAGAGAAAAATCGGGCTTACACTTACTGAAAGCTGCATTATGATACCGTCAAAATCTGTTACGGCGGTGATACCCATAGGAGGAAGCTGCGGAAGACAGCTGGGATGCAGATACTGTGAAAAAACAGATTGTGAATACAGAAGAAAAGATGACTTAAGGAGATAGTAAATTGAGCATTTTAAATGAATTGGGAAGCAGAATGCTGTTTTTTGACGGCGGCATGGGCACTATGCTTCAGAAAAGAGGAAGCCTTCCGGGTGAAATGACTGAGCTCTGGAATATAAAAAGACCTGAGGATGTCAGAGACGTGCACATTCAGTATCTTGAAGCCGGTGCTGATATTGTAACCGCCAACACCTTCGGGGCTTCGGAAATAAAACTGGCAGGCAGCGGTTATACACCAGAAGATGTGGTAACGGCGGGTATAAGGCTTGCAAAGGAAGCCACAGACAGTGTACGGACAGACGGGAGAAAGCACAGCGCATATGTGGCTATGGACATTTCCTCTACAGGCAGACTCTTAAAACCTCTGGGAACTCTGGAATTTGATCAGGCCTATGAGGCTTTTAAGACAATGGCAGCGGCCGGAGAAAAAGCAGGGGCCGATCTTGCTCTCATAGAGACCATGACCGACACTTATGAGCTGAAAGCAGCGGTTCTCGCAGTAAAAGAAAACACCCATCTGCCTCTTTTTGTAACCGTTACCTTTGACGAAAAGGGAAAGCTCCTCACCGGTGCGGACGTAGGGGCTGTAGTTACCCTTCTTGAAGGACTGGGTGCAGATGCCATAGGCATTAACTGCGGTCTGGGGCCGGTACAGATGCGCCCTCTTATTAAGAGAATGCTGGAGCTTACATCACTTCCTGTCATTGCAAACCCCAACGCAGGACTGCCGAGGCAGATAGACGGCGAAACCGTTTACGACATAACTCCACAGCAGTTTGCTGAGCAGATGGAGCTCATGGCCGGCGATGGAGTCTGGCTTATGGGCGGATGCTGCGGGACTACCCCGGAATATATAAGACTTATAAAGGAACGCTGCGGGGAGATTATACCCAGACCAATAGAGAAGAAGCATTTCACCAGAATATCCTCCTACAGCCACAGCATTGACTTTGACAAGGGCCATGTAATCATCGGCGAGAGAATTAATCCGACGGGCAAAGCCCGTTTTAAGCAGGCTCTCAGGGATGGGGACACAGATTACATCCTCTCCGAAGGATTTGCTCAGGAGGAGGCGGGAGCTCATGCTTTAGATGTGAATGTGGGACTGCCTGATATAAATGAAGAAAAAACCATTTTGAGTGTGATGAAGGAGCTGCAGAGTGTTATAGACCTGCCCCTTCAGATTGACAGTGCCAATACAGCGGCTATGGAAAAAGCCTTAAGATACTATAACGGCAAGGCCATGGTCAACTCTGTAAACGGGAAGCAGGAATCCATGAAAACCATATTTCCTATGGTTAAAAAATACGGCGGCGTAGTTGTGGGCCTTACTCTGGATGAATCGGGAATACCGGCTGCAGCTGAGGGGAGACTCAAGATTGCGCGAAAAATCGTTGAGACTGCCCAAAGCTACGGAATATCCCGGGATGATATTGTAATAGATGTACTCTGTATGGCAGTCAGTGCAGACAGCGGTTCAGCTAAGGCTACCCTTGAGGCACTGGATCTGGTAAAGAAGGAGCTGGGCGTAAAGACCAGCCTGGGAGTTTCAAATATTTCCTTCGGGCTGCCTCAGCGTGAAAACATTAATGCTGCCTTTTATGCCATGGCACTGCAGAGAGGCCTTGATTGTGCAATCATCAATCCCAAGTCAGATGCGATGATGTCAACCTATTATTCGTACAGAGCATTATGGGGAAAGGACGAAAATTGCTCAGAATATATTGAAAAGTATGGGGAGCCAAAGTGTACAGCTGCCACAGACCTTCAGCCGAAGACTGCTGGAAATCACAACGGGATGGCTCTGGAAACAGCTGTAGAACGCGGCATGAAGGAAGCGGCAGGCGCTGCATGCAGAGAACTGGTTAAAACCACAGAGCCCATGACTATAATCAACGATACCCTTATTCCTGTCCTGGATAAGGTGGGAAAGGAATTTGAAAAAGGCAGGGTTTTCCTGCCCCAGCTGCTTATGAGTGCTGAGGCTGCCAAGACAGCTTTTGCCGTTGTTAAAGAAAAACTGGCGCAGCAGGGTTCTGCAGACGAAAACAACGGCACAATCGTCATTGCCACTGTAAAGGGAGATGTTCACGACATAGGCAAGAATATTGTCAAGGTGCTGCTGGAAAACTACGGATACAGAGTGGTGGATTTAGGAAAGGATGTAGCCCCTGAGACTATCGTTGAAGCTGCGCAGAGAGAACATGCTGACCTTGTAGGACTCAGCGCCCTTATGACTACCACTGTGGGGGCAATGGAGGAAACCATAGAAAAGCTTCGCAGTGCCGGTCTTGAGTGTCCTGTAATGGTAGGCGGAGCAGTTATGACGGAAAGATATGCCCAGATGATAAAGGCGGACAGATATGTGCGCGATGCCATGGCATCGGTATATTTTGCTCAGGAAGTTGTTAAATAGTCATAAAACAGACATTTAATACTGGCATAAAGACCAAAATAGTGTTACAATTATTTCTAAGATTGTTTAATAGTATACTCGGAGGAAAATGTAATGGCAGAGACCAATTTCATTCACAGCATTATAGAAAAAGATCTGGAAAGCAAAAAGTACGGAGACAGGGTTTACACCCGTTTCCCGCCGGAGCCCAACGGATATCTGCATATCGGACATGCCAAATCCATATGCCTGAACTTTTCAACGGCGGCAAAATACGGCGGCAAGTGCAATTTGAGATATGATGATACCAACCCGGTAAAGGAGGATGTGGAGTATGTAAGCTCCATTGAAGAAGACGTAAGATGGCTGGGTTTCCAGTGGGACAAGAGGCTGTGGGCTTCAGATTACTTCGACAAGATGTACGAAGCCGCTGTAGAGCTCATTAAGAAAGGCAAGGCTTATGTCTGCGACCTTACTCCTGAGGAAATCAAAGAATACAGAGGAACCCTGACTCAGCCGGGCAAGGAGAGCCCTTACAGAAACAGAAGCATTGAAGAAAACCTGGCTCTGTTCGAAGAGATGAAGGCAGGTAAGTATGCTGACGGAGAAAAGGTTCTCCGTGCAAAGATAGATATGGCATCGCCTAACATCAATATGAGAGATCCCATTATCTATCGGATCGCCCATGTTCCTCATCACAATACAGGAGACAAGTGGTGCATCTACCCTATGTATGACTTTGCACACCCTATAGAAGATGCTATTGAAGGAATCACACATTCCATCTGCACCCTGGAGTTTGAAGATCACAGGCCTCTATATGACTGGGTTCTCAGAGAAGTGGGCTGGTGGCCTGAGCCTCCTCAGCAGATTGAATTTGCAAGGCTCAATCTTACCAACACGGTAATGTCCAAGCGATATCTCAAGGCTCTTGTGGATGACGGAGTTGTTGACGGCTGGGACGACCCGAGAATGCCAACCATCGCAGGCATCCGCCGCAGAGGTTATACTCCTGAGGCTGTAAGGGATTTCTGCGAAAAGATTGGCGTTTCTAAGGCTAACAGCACCGTGGATATTTCTCTTCTGGAACACTGTGTAAGGGACGATCTTAAGGAAAAGGTCGAAACCAGGAATGTGGTTTTCGATCCGATTAAGGTGATTATCACCAACTATCCTGAAGGACAGAGCGAGCTATGCGAGGTGGAGAACAACCCACAGGTTCCTGAAATGGGAACCCGTCAGATTCCTTTCTCAAGAGAGCTTTGGGTTGACGGCGCTGACTTTATGGAAGTGCCTGTAAAGAAGTATTTCAGGCTGTTCCCGGGTAACGAAGTAAGACTTAAAGGAGCATATTTCATCACCTGCAATGAGGTTATCAAGAACGAAGACGGCTCAATTAAAGAGCTTCTCTGCACCTATGACCCTGAAACCAAGTCCGGATCGGGATTCGAAGGCCGTAAGGTAAAGGGCACCATTCATTTTGTAGATGCATCTACGGCAGTTCCCATTAAAATCCGCCAGTTTGATTACCTTATGCTTGAGGATGAAAATGGTGAGAAAACTATGAATCCGGAGACAATGAGGGAGATCACCTGCTATGCCGAGCCATCCATAACCAATGCCGAGGCCGGCGAAAGATTCCAGTTCTTCAGACACGGCTATTTCATTGCCGAGCCGAAGCTTTTCAGTAAAGAGAATCTTCTGTTCAATGAAATCGTTGGGCTGAAGAGCTCGTGGAAATAGAATAAGATAAGTAAAAAATGCCCGTAGGTCTTGAAACCATCGGGCATTTTAATTTAATGTAATGACTAATCGCCGTTTAATGCGCGTTCTGCCTTTTCCTCCGAGAAGGTGTCAGTCAGCTCAAGCCTTGCATAGAAATACGGATCCCGACTTTGATCATCTTCACCGTAATAGCCGGAGCGAAGGCTCATATACCCTGACTGGCTGTAAGGGTCGTCGTATCCGCTGCTTGCATTATAACCTTCTGCTCCTTCGTATTCTGATACAAAATCCCTAAGGAGCTTTTCGGAAAACTCTGTGCTTCCCAGAAGGCCGTGAACTTCTGAGAGCACGGAGAGATTCTTTTTCATCAGATTCAGGGCTTCATCCCATGAACTGCCGGTGCAGTAAAGCCTGCTGACACAGGAGATTCCTAATTTACTCAGATCGATTTGCTGAGAGATTTCTACTATTCCCACACGCTGCTCACCTTCACTGATAAGAAGCTCGGGCCGGTAATTGGATGACACAGATACCATAGGACCGCTAAAAACCGAGAAACCGTAATTGTGGTCTTTGGCATAGGCCTTCAGCGTGTCATGTGCGTAATCCTTAACTTTGAGGTAGCGGCTGCTTTCCTCGGCAGAAATGCGGTTTTCGTCATTATCCATTCGCTCATAGGATGTAATCATGTAAACTGCGGCGGCACTGCCTATGACCAGGAAAAAAATCACTGCAGCTATTATTTTCTGTTTTCTTGATAATTCCATAAAGAAGAGTCTCCTTTCAAATGGCTAAAAGATGCCAAGCTCGTCAAGGAGCTGCTGAACTGCCTCAGGGCTTTCTGCATATTCCTGTATAGGGCTTTTAAGCATTCTTTCTGCATCGTTTCTGTCTAAAGATGAAGAAATCCCCCTGCCGTCATCGGAGACAAAGCACCAATTTATCTCTTTTGATGTGCCGCTGAGAGCCAGCATGACGCAGGCATATTTCTCCATAAGGGCTGATTTTGACTTTGCGGTTTCATAGCTATAATGCTCCCTGAAGACTATTTCCCATTTATAAGGGGCACTTGTGCTGAGAAGTTTAAGGCTGAAGCCTCCGAAGGCCTTTCTCAGACCGAGTTTGTCTGCAATATCTGCTGGCTCTGCATTATCGTAAAGTGCATTTGCCATTGCTCCTATGACTTTACAGTCAGGGGTGATTGTAAGGCCGCCGATTTTAAGGGGAGTATCCTGTGCAGCAAGCTCTATGGAAAAGGTGTCTCTGCCGTGTATAAAGGAAGGCATACAGCTGTATACAATCAGGCGGCAGGTGTCTTCCTGCTTCTCTATCTTATAATGGCTGTAGGCCTTGTTTTGGCCGGAGACAGTTCCGCTTACTGAGATGGTATGCGTTTCTCCGCTGATTTCAATCATCGATGAGAAGGAAGAATCTGGTGAACCATACACAAACAGCTTAAATAATGTGACAATCAAAATTACAAGAATTGCGGCGCACACAGCTGCCAGAGTATCCATACGTGCCTTTCTGCGAATCTTGCCAAGACCGTCGGAAGGAGTGTCATTAGCAGCAGGAGGAAAAGGAGTGTTCATTTCTTCGTACATGCGCGCACATTCAGGGCAGGCGGAAAGATGTTCTGAAATTATTCGTGAGGTATCCGGTCTGGTCTGCCCATCTACATAGAGAGGAAGCAGGTCTCGGATTATTTCACATGATATTCTCTTTTTCATGGCGTATCCTCCTCTCAGGGCATAGTTTAAAGGTCAAGAACTTTAAGGAGCCTCATTATCTGTTCCGGACTTTCGGAAAAGGATTTAACATCCTTTCCCAGAAGTTCATCTGCATCTTCTGATGTGATTTTGTATGGGGACTTTAAGGAAGCACTGGAACTTTCCCTTTCTTCCTCTCCGCCGAAGGACCACATGACCTCATGGCAGTTTCCTACCAGTGCCAGCAGTACCACGGCGTATTTTTCCATATACTGATTTATTTCATCCTGTTTATTGAGGTTCTGGGTTTCGCTGAAGACAAATTCCCATCCGTAGGGCTCCTTTTCTGTATGAAGTCTGTTAATATACTGCACACCCATATCCTGTATTCCAAGAGCAAGAGCCAGCTCATTGTTTGCCGGCATATCCCCTACGTAGGGGTGCGAGGCTTCGTAGAGTTTTTGCGCCAGTCCCGCATTGTATATGGTGCCGTCGGCCATGATACGCATGCCGCCCACATCAAGATAAGAACCGCATACGGAGCAGTCTATTGAAAAGCTGCCGGAGCGATTCCAAGGAGACGGAAGACAGCCGTACACCACAACTTTTTCTCCGCCGTCACCTGTGGGTATTATTTTATATCTGCTGTATACCGCTGCCGAGTCGGAGAAAAATCCTTCAATCTTGTATACTGCACCGGTACTGCCGGTGGTTTCCTGTGTAATCTCGGGTACATAACTGTAAGATGGAGAGCCGTAAATATAAAGCTTAAAGACCATTGCAGCAAGAGCCACACAGATTACAGAGCAAACGCCGATTATTATTTTTTTGCGGCTGCGTCTGCGAATTCTTTTCAGGTATTCCACTTCGCCGTATTCTGCAGTATCAGCCGGACGGACGAAATCATTCTCCGGACTTTTTGCAGTTTCGCTGTAAGCCTTTCGGCAGGAAGGACAGGCTCTGATATGCTCCCTTACTGCTTCGCTGCTTTCCTTCGAAGTGAGCCCTTCGGCATAAAGAGGAAGAAGGTCCAGAATTACATCACAAGGTATTTTACTATTCATCTATTTTAACCCCCTCTATCAGCTTGGTTTTGCCCCGGTAAAATGTTACCCGGGCCCAGTTTTCCGATTGACCCATTATCTGACCGATTTCTCTGAAGGAAAGGCAGCCCATAAGCCTAAGGTAGAGAACCTCACGCATAGGCTCTTTAACCCTGTGAAGAGCCTTGAGAAGCGCAATGCTGTCTGATTTTCTAAGAAAGTCATCTTCGGCGGAGGAATTTTTCCCTTCTTCCCAATTTGCCTCGGGAGATGAATAATCCCTGTCTTTCTTCTGCTTCCTCAGATATGACAGCCACACATTGTTTGCGATTCCGCAGAGCCATGTAGATGCGCTGCTTTGACCTTTGAAGCCGCTTAGGCTCCTGACAGCCTGAAAAAATGTTTCCTGAGTAAGTTCCTCGGCCAGGTCCGGGTCCTCGGTTCTGGACAGAAGAAAAGCATAAATCATCATGGAATGTTTCTTATAAAGCTGTTCCATTGACTCCATGTTTTTTCCTCCTTCCAAGCTATTCTGTATATTAGTGTCTGCCGGGGATCATTCGTTACAAAAAATTATATCATATTGGGTGAAAAAAAGATATGCATAACAAAACCTGCACCGGTATCGCCTCTAAGTGCAGGTTTTGATCATTGTCATTTCATTATGTTATGGCTCATCCGGCTGGCTACAGCAGCGGCAGCTTGTGAAGAATGATTGTGAATATAACCATTCCCAGGAGAGCAAATGGATATGTAGCACCGTAGCCGGCACCCGGATCGTCGCTTCCCACAGCTTCCGTAGCAGCGCCGAGACCCGGAGTTGATGTCATACCTCCGCAGATTGCACCGGAGAGCATAATCCAGTTAAGCTTGAATACATATCTTCCCACAAGGAATCCGGCGATAACGGCTATAAATCCAACCACAAGGCCTACGACGGCAAGGGTGATTCCCGAGCCTGTAACCGCGTCTACAGCACCGTAACCGTAGTTGAGTCCTACGATAGCGAGGAAAAAGGCCAGCCCCAGTTCCCTTATAATGCCCAGGGTTTTAGGATCCATTCTGAATGAAAGAGGACCGATTTTTCCGATATATCCAAGAAGCAGAGCGCCGATGAGAACGCCGCCGGTAGACTCCAGACTGACATATCCTAAAGGACCCATGTAAATTTTTACGGAGCCCAGGAGATATCCGGCAAAGCATACAATTGCAAAGGAAATAATGCTGAAGTTTGTGGTTGGAATTTCCTTGACCGAGCCGGTATTTCTGATGGCTTCCATTTCAAGAGCATAGGCTTTCTTTTCTTCTTCCACATCAAATCTAAAGACAACATTGAGGAAGTTAACCGCAAGTATTACTATGATAACGCCGAAAGGATAGCCTACAGCATGACCTATACCAACCTGACCCGTTGCCTGATTTACGTAATCCTCTTCCATCTGAGGAGTGAATTCTTTAATGTCCTCAGCTTTCAGCGAAGCATATTTCTCATCAAGATGAAGAACCTGAAGCATGGCATTCTTTTCTGTATCGGTTCTGGTTTCCCAGCTTTCCGCATACTCGGTAGCATGGTTTTCGGCCGTTTCCAGAGCAGAAGCCAGTCCCGGTGAGCTGGTCATTGCTCCCGTATATACGCCGGCAACCGCATAAGGGTTGGTGTTTTTTACAAATGCTGTGCAGGCATAGGTAGCGCCCGCTCCCACAAGGGTTATCAGAAGTCCCAAGACTACGAATTTTGCACCGTATTTCTTAATTACGACTCCCAGGTCCTTTGCGGCAAGAAGTCCCACAGCAGCTACAAATACTATAAGAGCTGTTGAGAAAAAGTACGAGTTGATTACTTTTCCGCCGTTACCCTCCATTATCTGGACAGCAGCCTTCATGCCGGCCGCAGCGGCATCCCCTGACTCATATATCTTCTTGGCAAAGCCGTAAACTGCCCAGCCGATGGCCAGACCTACAAACAGTGCACCGGAAGTTCCGAAACTGAACTTGCCGAACTTTATTTTTCCGAACAAAAGTCCTAACGCAATAGTAACAAACATTAGCACGAAAGGGTTCATCAAAAGACTGATCACATCAAATTGTATTAGCGACATTTCATTTCCTCCTGTCTTTAAAACATTTTACATTATATCTAATAAGGGAAAAAACATCAACCGCTTCACGAAAGAAGAATTGTACATTTTTTGTATGATGTGGTAAAATACATATATTAACTGCGGCGCGCGGAGCGCCAGATAAGGCGGATAATAAAAGGGGAGTACCGGGTATGAGCGGGCAGCTTACATTTACATTGATAATATGCGGCGCAGCCATTGCAGCAGGAATCCTGCTGGGAAACGGCGCAGTGTATTTTTTTAATAAAATGCCGGGAAAATGGCTGTGCGATTACGGGCAGGAGCCTGACGAAGAACTCATGCACCCTACTCACCAGAGGGTAAAGAGCACGCCGTGGAAATACGTATTCAGTGGCCTGTTTATAGCTGCAGGAATTAAAATGGGGTTGGAAAATCCTTTGTACGCCCTTCCTGCTCTGGCAGCTCTCTGGCTTCTGCTTGAAATGTCAATTGCAGATATTAAATACATGATAGTACCGGATCAGCTGATTATGCTGCTGGTGATAACGGGTCTGGGGTTTATACCTCACCATGCTTTTGGAGTTATGGACTGCCTTGTGGGTGCCGCAATAGGATTTGGGATAATGGTCCTCATTGCAGTTATAGGAAGACTTGTTTATAAAAAAGCTGCAGTGGGAGGTGCGGATATAAAACTTTTTGGGGCACTGGGACTATGTCTGGGAACAGACGGGATTATTGCGGTGTTTATTCTTTCCACCTTTTTAAGTGCAGGCCATTTCCTGTGGCTGCTGATAAGAAGAAAGATAAGACTGTCAGGCGAAAGACCCATGGTGCCGTATATTGCAGCAGCGGCAACAATTTATCTGGTCATTTTGCATGAAATGAGTTACAATATAGTAGTGCAGCTTTAAAAAAGAAAGAGAGAAAATACATGATAACAAGCAAACAGAGAAGCTTCCTTCGGAGCCTGGCTCATAATATAGACCCGACGGTCTATATAGGAAAGGCCGGAATAACGGATAATGTGATAAAAGAAATAGACCAGTGCCTTGAAGCCAGGGAGCTTGTAAAGGTTAAAATTCAGGAAGGTGCCGAACTTGATGCAAAGACTGCTGCCAATGAGCTGGCACCGAAGGTCAGAGCCGAGTTCGTTCAGGCAATAGGACGCAAGTTTACGCTTTACAGGCAGTCAAGGGAAAACAGGCAGATTGAATTGCCGAAAAAATAATGGAAAGAAATATTCTGCTTACAATTGAATATGATGGATCCGGGTTTCACGGCTGGCAGAGACAGCCTGAAGCGAGAACTGTTCAGGGAGAGCTGGAAAGAGTGCTGTCGCGGGTATGCGGAGTTCCGGTTACCATAAACGGGACCAGCAGAACCGATGCCGGCGTACACGCACTTGGTCAGAGAGCCTCTTTTAAGGGCGATTTCGGAATTCCCACCGACAGGCTTAAGCTTGCGGCCAACAATCTTCTTGCCGGAGGAATGAATTCTCAGCGTGGAGTGGGAGATATCCGCATCATTGCTGCAGAGGAAGTGGCAGAGGATTTTCACGCAAGATTCTCCGCCCGTGGAAAGATGTACCGCTATATAATCAGGAATTGTTCTGATGTGGATATTTTCAGGAGAAACTACTGCTATCAGGTGCGGCAGAATCTTGACACAGATGCAATGAAAGAGGCGGCCGGATACATTGAAGGCACACACGATTTTCAATGTTTTCAGGCGTCAGGCGGTCAGAAAAAAGAAACCACAGTAAGGACAATTCACAATCTCTGCATACGCAGAGAATCAGAAAATGTTATAATAGAGGTATCCGGAGACGGATTTCTTTACAATATGGTAAGAATCATAGCAGGAACTCTCACCGAGGTCGGTCTTGGGAAAAAAGATCCGAAGGAGGTCAGGGCTATCATTGAGAGCCGGGACAGGCAGAAGGCGGGACACACCGCTCCTGCAGAAGGGCTTTATCTGGTAGAGGTTTATTATTAGAAACGGAGTAAGATATGGAAAGACCCAGCTGGGATGAGTATTTTATGGAGATGGCCGAACTGACGGCAAAACGCTCCACATGTATGAGAAGAAATGTAGGTGCAGTTATAGTAAAGGACAAGCACGCCATAGCCACAGGCTACAACGGTGCTCCCAGAGGAATAAAACACTGCGAGGACAGAGGCGGCTGCCTCAGGCAGAAGCTTAATGTGCCTTCAGGAGAGAGGCATGAGCTGTGTATGGCCCTTCATGCCGAGCAGAACGCAATAATTCAGGCAGCATCTATGGGGCACTCTATTGAGGGAGGAACCATTTATATTACACATCAGCCTTGCGTAATATGTGCCAAGATGATTATAAACGCCGGCATAAAGCGCATTGTTGTCAAAGAAGGCTACCCTGACCGTCTTTCACTGGAAATCCTCAGTGAGGCGGGTCTTGAGGTTGAGAAAATAGGAGAATAGAAAATGTACAATCTTTTGTGGGCTGTATTTGCCGTGGCATTTGTGCTTTCGCTGGCGTCTACACCCCTTGCAATAAAAATCGCTCCGAAGATTGGAGCTATGGACGTTCCAAAGGACGGACGGAGAATGCATACCAAATCCATGCCCCGCTTCGGCGGAATGGCCATTTTTATAGGAACTACCGTATCTATGCTTATCTTTATGCACCAGGAGCCAAAAGTTCCCGCCATTATTATCGGAGGAGTTCTTATTTACATTCTTGGGGTTACAGACGATCTGAAAAATCTTCCGGCAAAGGTGAAGTTCCTCGGACAGACTGTAATTGCAGTGATAATGTATATGTACGATGTCCGTATCGAGTTCGTTTCCAACTTCTTCGGTGAAGGAAAAAGCGAGCTGGGTACAGTGCTGTGTTTTGTCGTAACCGTAATCTGGATAGTAGGTATTACAAACACCGTAAATCTCATAGACGGCCTTGACGGCCTGGCAGCAGGCACTTCGGCCATAGCATCCCTCTGCATTGCATATGTGGCATATATTCACGGAATGTATCTGGCATGTGCCGCTATGCTGGCTCTTGCAGGAGGAGCTCTAGGCTTTCTGCCTTTTAATTTTTACCCGGCAAAAATTTTCATGGGCGACGGAGGATCCCTGTATCTGGGGTTTATGCTCTCCACCCTTTCCATACTGGGGCCTGTGAAAAGTGCGACTATCGTTGCAGTGATTATACCGGTTCTGGTTCTGGGTGTTCCAATTTTTGATACGGCCTTTGCAATTTTCAGAAGGATGATAAACAAGAGGCCCATTATGGAGGCAGACAAGGGACATCTGCACCACAGGCTCATGAAGCTGGGCTACGGACAGAGAAGAGCTACCCTGATGCTCTACAGCGTAAGCGGGATTATGGGAATTGCGGCGGTAACTTTCAGCCGGGGACTCTGGGTTGAGACTCTGGGACTTTTTGCAATCGCTTTTCTTATGATATATATTTTCCTGACCGATGCCAATCACATCATGCCGCAGATAAAAAATCAGGCAGAAACGGAAAATAAGGAAATTTCAGCTGAAACGACGAAAGAAACAGAATAATAGGTATGAAGATGAAAAAGAGCAACAGTATTAAAAGAATTGCGGCCCTGGGGATGGCACTGCTTATGACCTTTACTGTACTGACAGGCTGCGGCGGCAGTGACAGGGATGTGCCTGAAACGGTGAGCAAAATTGTAAATGTTGCTGCGCTCAACGGTCCTACAGGTATGGGAATGGTGCAGCTTATGGATATGACCGACAAATACGCAGTTGAGACATATCAGAGCCCTACAGATGTTACAGCCAAGCTCATAAAGGGAGAGGCTGATGTTGCGGCTCTTCCGTCAAACATGGCTTCTGTGCTGTATAATAAGACAGCAGGACAGGTTGTGGCAGTGAGTCCTATAGCTCTCGGCGTGCTGCATATTCTGGGAAACAATGCTGACATTACAGAAGTTTCTCAGCTCAGAGGAAAAACAATAGTATCCAGCGGTCAGGGCGGGACTCCGGAATATGTACTTCAGAAGGTTTTGGAGGCCGCAGGGCTTAAGCTTTATAAAGATGTGCAGGTGGAGTGGCTGGCAAATCATGCGGAAGTAAATACCAGGCTTCTCAGCGAGGATGGTACAGTTGCCATGATTCCTGAGCCATTTGTTTCCACAGCTCTGGCTGCAGGCAAAGAAGGCGTGGCTGAAGTATTTGACCTGAACACTCTGTGGAAGGACGCCACAGGGCAGGAGCTTCCAATGGGCGTGCTGGTTGCACGCAAAGACTTTGTGGATGAAAGGGAAGAAGACCTTAAGGTTCTGCTCAGTGACCTGCAGAGCTCTGTTGACTTCGTAAACGGAAGTCCGGAAGAGGCCGCGCAGCTCATTGTGGATAAGGGATTTATGGGAAAGACCGAAATTGCAGAGGCGGCTATACCCAACTGCCACATTGTGCTTTATGCAGGAGACAGAGCATCTGAGGGTTCAGAAATCCTCAAGACATTCAATCAGACGTTATTTGAAATGAACCCTCAGGCAGTAGGCGGAAAGCTGCCGGAAGACGATTTGTATTATGCGGAATAAGATTATTACATGCCTCTTCTGGCTGGCCGTATGGCAGGGAGCGGCGCAGCTTACAGCCAGTAAGCTGCTGCTGCCCGGCCCTCTTGATGCCTTTATGGCACTTGGGGGACTTGTCAGAACAGGCAAATTTTATATGGATATAGGATGGACGGCGGCACGGTGCATTATTGCAATGGTGCTTTCTTTTGTTGCGGGTATTCCGGCGGCGGCCCTTTCACACGGCCATGAAGCGGTCAGAACTGTACTTAGCCTTCCTGTCAGATTTTTTAAAGCCGTTCCTGTCATGGCCATAATTATTTATGTTATATTGCTTGCTCCGTCCGACTGGGCGGCTGTAATCGTATGCTTTTTTATGTGCTTTCCAATTGTGTACACTAACATTCTGGAGGGACTGGACTCTGTGCCGGCAGAGTATATTGAAGTGGGAAAGATATACGGACTGGCACCTTCTCAGAGGGCAATGCATATTTACGTGCCGGCAGTGCTGCCGCAGGCCAAGGCTTCAGTCAGTCTTACGGCAGGACTCAGCTGGAAAGCCGTTGTAGCGGCTGAGGTTCTTTCCATTCCCAGGTATTCTTTGGGCTATGATATGATGAATGCCAAATATTATCTGGAGACTGCAGATCTTTTTGCCTATATAATCGTTATAGTAGCACTGAGCATGGCCTTCGAGAAGGTGATAAATCTTGGGCTGAGACATATTGAATGGCATGGATATGAGGGCAGCAGGCTCAGCTCCGGCAGTAAAAGGGTGCAGCCCCCTGAGGGATCTGATGCTCCTGACATTAAGGTCTTTAATATAACCAAGAGCTTTGAGGAAAAAACGGTGCTTGATCATATCAGTATGGCCTTTGAAGGAGGAAAGGTTACCGCTGTAATGGGTCCTTCCGGTCAGGGTAAAACTACTCTGGCGAGAATCATCGCCGGACTTGAAACCGCTGATTCAGGTTGTGTCCTCATTGATAGCCTGAAAACCGGGGACGGCTCAGGTGCAGGCCGCACCGCCTTCCTCTTTCAGGAGGACAGACTGCTTCCGTGGCTCAATGTTTATGATAACATTGCTCTTGGATGCAGAGATGGAAACCGGATAAAGGGGCTTGCGGAGCAGCTTGAAATCGAAGATGAGCTCTGGAAGCTTCCTGAGGAGCTTTCCGGAGGCCAGCGCCACAGGGCAGCTCTGGCAAGAGCCTTTGCTGCTGATGCGCCGCTATTGATACTTGACGAGCCTTTCCGGGGGCTCGATACTGCTCTTAAGGGCAGGATTATCGACAGGCTGTGGCAGCAGGAGACAGCCGGAAAAACTGTGATTCTCATCACTCATAGTGCCGAGGATGCTGAGCGTTTGGCAGACGAGGTGCAAAAAATATCTTCCAAAAAAGTGCGATTTTGTGATAAAATACAAAAATAAAAAGTGCGATTTTGTAAAAAGACTATACCAAAGACCTGAAATATGAAAGATGACAACAGACCAACCCCTCTGACTGTGGGCATATTAGCCCATGTAGATGCAGGCAAAACAACTTTATCGGAGGCAATACTGTACCTGACCGGAGCCATAAGGAAGCTGGGCAGGGTTGATCATAAGGATGCCTTTCTGGACAGCAGCGAAATTGAGAAAAGTCGAGGCATAACGGTGTTTTCCAAGGAGGCTCGTTTTGTGCTGGGCAAAAACGGACAAAGCTGCAGAGAAATCACGCTTCTTGATACACCGGGGCATGCCGATTTCAGTGCCGAGATGGAGAGAACTCTGCAGGTTCTCGACTATGCAGTTCTCGTTCTCAGCGGAACTGACGGCGTGCAGGCACACACAAGAACACTTTGGAAATTAATGGCAGATTGCGGGCTGCCGGTTTTTGTATTTGTAAACAAGATGGACAGGCCGGGAACTGACCGTGAAAACCTCATGAAGGAGCTGGAAGATGCCCTTGGCGACGGTTTCGTGGAAGCTGAGACCGGCGGAAGCCTTAACGAAGATGAGGCTGCTATGGCAAGCGAGGAGCTTATGGAAGAGTATCTGCAAGGAGGGACTTTAAGCGACGAAAGTATTGCCGCTGCTGTCTCCGGACGGAAACTTTTTCCTGTATTCTTCGGTTCTGCACTGAAAAACCAAGGTGTAGAAGAATTTTTAGATGGATTTGCAAGGTATACCCGGCCTCGTGCATACGGCAGTGAATTCGGAGCCAGGGTGTACAAAATCAGCCGGGATAAACAGGGAAACAGGCTGACTCATATGAAGATTACAGGGGGCGTGCTGAGAAGCAAAATGCTTCTTGATTGCGGCGGCAAAGAAGAAAAGGCCGAGCAGATAAGACTATATTCCGGTGACAGTTTTACCATGACCGGAGAGGCGGCAGCGGGAACCGTCTGCGCAGTAACCGGGCTTACAGGAACATATGCAGGACAGGGACTGGGGGAGGAAGCCCAAAGAGAAGACATAAAACCGGTTCTCCTTCCGGCCATAACATCAAGGATAATTACAGAACCCGGTACAGACCCTGTGGCCTTTCTTTCCGGACTCAGGCAGCTTGAGGAAGAAGACCCGACTATGCATGTAATATGGAAAGAAGAAGTTAAAGAGATACATATTCAGATAATGGGCGAGCTGGAAGAGGAAATCCTCAAAACCCGCATTAAAGAAAGATTCGGGGAGGACGTTTCTTTCGGGGAAAGCAGCATAATATACAAAGAAACCATAAAGGAACCTGTAATCGGCATCGGACATTACGAACCTTTGCGCCACTATGCTGAAGTTCAGCTGCTGCTGGAGCCTTTGCCAGCGGGAAGCGGAATCGTCATGGGCAGCCTGTGCAGTGAAGAGAATCTGGACAGAAACTGGCAGCGTCTCATACTTACCCATCTTGCGGAGAAATCGTTCCCGGGCGTTCTCACCGGCTCGGAGGTTACCGATGTGAAAATCAGCATTCTGGCAGGGCGGGCTCATCTCAAGCATACCGAAGGAGGAGACTTCAGGCAGGCCACCTACCGGGCGGTAAGGCAGGGCCTTCGAAAGGCGGAAAGCGTGCTGCTGGAGCCTTTTTACAGCTTTTATCTTAAAGTGCCTCAGGACTGCGTTGGGAAAGCCATGTCCGACATGCAGAGGCTGGGAGCATTATGCGGTATGCCGGAAGCGGACCTGAGAACGGCCATGTCAGTAATACGGGGAGAAGGACCCGTTTCCACACTTAGAGGATACCAGAGAGATGTAAACGCCTATACTAAGGGAGAAGGCAGGTTCGAGGCGGAGCTGTGCGGCTTCAGGCCATGCCACAATCAAGATGAGGTGATCGCCCAGAAGGCATATGTTCCTGAGGCGGACCTTGAAAATCCCACAGGTTCTGTATTCTGCAGCCATGGTGCAGCAGAGTATGTGGACTGGCATCAGGTGGACGGTATGGCCCATGTGGACAGCGGATATATTATAGAAGACGGCCGCTGCATTAAAAAAAGCGAAAGGAAAAAGCAGGACGGAAGCCTCAGAGGAAAAGACTGCATAGGCGCAAGGGGCGGCCAGCTTTCTGCGGCAGGAGAAAAAGAGCTTCAGGAGATTTTTGAAAGAACCTACGGCAAAAGCAAACGGGACGAGGCTCTGAGAAAAGAAGTTCTGAGCAGAGGAACACGCCGGGAGACTGCTGATATTGGCCAAAGTTTCCCGCAGCCGGCATGGAAAGATGAGATGGGAAAAGGGCAGCCTTTCCTTATAATTGACGGATATAACGTAATCTTTGCCTGGGAAGAGCTTAAAGAGCTGGCGGCAGTAAACCTTGACTCTGCCAGGGAGGCTTTCCTTGAGGTCCTGGGCAACTATCAGGGCTATACTAAGGCCGGTATGGTGGTGGTATTTGACGGATACAAGGTGGCAGGCAATCCGGGCACAAAGGTGAACTACGGCGATATAAAGGTAGTCTACACCAGGGAAGCTGAAACTGCAGACAGGTTTATCGAAAAAACTGTTTACGAGCTTGGCCGTATATATGATGTGACAGTGGTGACATCCGACAGGCCGGTTCAGATGGCTGCATTGGGGGACGGTGCCCGCCGCATGTCGGCAAGAGAGTTCCATGCAGAGGTCACAGGCGTATCAGAGGAAATACGGACCATGCTGGCGGATCAGAAAATCAGGGCGGAGAAGAACCGGCCATTTGAAGGAAAACTTTGACTTTATGGATTTGGCGACTCTTTTCACCGGACGATCCATTGAAATTCATGTATTTCCGTAAAGGGCGGTCTGGCAGGTTACTATGCTTACAGGAAAGAAGACCACCGTGTCAAAAAATATATTAAGTATCTGTGCAATGCCTTCTATTTTTTGAATAAACATTCGCAATGAGCATACAATAAAAACAGACGATGCATTGCGATGAAAAATACATCGTAATGTTGACATAATCGAAATTTTTCGTTATATTATTGATGAAAAGGAGGCATTTGCTGATGTATATTAAAAGAACTGCGGAGGAAATGATCAGAACTGTAAGCAAATCTTTTCCATGCATTGTCGTATATGGACCCAGACAGGTTGGAAAATCCACCACTATTGACATGATGTTTGGAGATAAATACCGTAAAGTAACACTGGATGACAGTGACGACCGTGTTCTGGCACAGAGCAATCCCAAGCTGTTTCTTGAAAATTACCGATGGCCTTTGATTATAGACGAAATTCAGAAGGCGCCGGGACTCCTGGATGAGATCAAGAAAATCATCGACGAACAGAGACTTATCTGGATGAAAAACGACGAGGAGAGGCAACTGATGTACATTCTGACAGGCTCCAATCGCTTTGAACTTCAGGAAGGCATTTCCGATTCCCTTGCAGGCCGCTGCGGAGTAATCGATATGGCATCCCTTTCACAGTCGGAAAAATTCGGCTGCGAGAATCCTTTTTTTGAACCGGAAATAGAAAGCCTCCGTGCTCGAGAAAGGCAGGGGCGGAAGTACAAAACAAGAAAAGAGGTGTTCGAGGATATTTTCACGGGAGGAATGCCTGATATCTGCACGGGTGTATCGGAAAGAGCTGCATATTTTAAATCATATATCAACACATATATAGAACGGGATGTTATGAAGCTGATTTCCGCTTCCGGCGAGCTGCAGTTCAGACATTTCATATCTATTGTTGCATTAAGGACTGCGCAGGAGCTTCATTATGACGAAATTGCCGGCAAAGTAGGTATAGATGTCCGCACCTGCAAGCGATGGATATCAATACTGCAGACATCGGGCATAATCTATTTGCTGCAGCCATATATGGCAAACATTTCAAATCGCATTATTAAAGCACCCAAACTGTATTTTACAGATACCGGTCTTTGTGCATACCTGTGCAAATGGCCCAATGCCGAGATGCTGGAAGACTGCGCAATGAGCGGGGCCTTCTTTGAAACCTATGTTGTCAGCGAGATAATTAAAAATTTTTATGCATACAACAGAAACCCTTCAGACACTCTGTTTTACTACAGAGATATTGACCGGAAGGAAATCGATCTGCTGTATGTTGACAGCGGAAGCATTTATCCCATTGAAATAAAAAAGAGCACATCTCCGGCAAACCCCACAAAGAATTTCAGTGTGCTTGAAAAATATAAGCCGGGTAGCAGGCCGGGGCTTGGTATTGATACCTGCGACAGGATCAGGGCAATCAACGAGAAAGCCTTTGCTTTCCCGGTGTATCTGCTGTAATAAAAAGGCGGGATAGTAAAGAAGAATAGTTGTATCAAATCGGAAGCAGACGACGGTATTCGTTGCCTGCTTCTTTTTGTTTGCAGATAACATAGAGTTTGTAACAGGAATATGACCGAGCCCGCATTCAGTATAATGTTTTACCCACATTTAACATAAATGAGGTTTTGAACTTAACATTGGCGCAGTATACTGAACCCGTAAAAAGGAAAAAATAAAAGGTGCCCGCGAAGAAGGACGGGCAGAAATCAAGGAGGAAAATTATGAAAAAGAATAAAATTATCAATGGAATAAAGAAGATTGCAGTATCAGCGCTGGCTCTGACTATGGTGTTTGCCATGACAGCCTGCGGAGGCAAGGATAATGCAGAAGGAAGCGGCCAGGGCGGAGCGCCTATAACGGTCGTATCAAGAGAGGACGGCTCCGGCACAAGAGGGGCTTTCACAGAACTTATGGGAATCATGGTGGATGATGTTGACAACACTGCCCCTAAGGCGGAGATTGCCCAGAGCACATCGGTAGTTATGACAACAGTTGCAGGAAATAAAAACGCCATCGGCTACATCTCACTGGCTTCCCTGGATGATTCGGTAAAGGCTATTAAGGTTGACGGAGTTGAACCTACTGTGGAAAACATAAAGGCAGGATCATATCCGGTATCAAGACCTTTCCTGGTAGTTACAGGCAAGAAGACAGATGATCTGACAAAAGACTTCATCAAATTTATTATGAGCAAAGAAGGTCAGGCGATTATTGAAGAGGACGGATGCATTTCCGTAAAGGAAGATGCCAAGGCATATGAAACAAGCAGCGGCCTTAAGGGTAAAATCGCAGTAGGCGGCTCCACATCTGTTGCACCTGTAATGCAGAAACTTGCCGATGCATATAAGGCAATCAATCCGGACGTTGAAATCGAAATTCAGCAGACAGGTTCCGGTGCAGGCATCACCTCAACTATTGAAGGAGCAGTCAACCTGGGAATGTCATCAAGAGAACTTAAAGATGAAGAACTGTCAAAGGGTATAAAAGGAGAAACCATTGCCATGGACGGTATTGCCGTTATAGTAAACAATGATAATCCTGCAGAAGACCTGACATCAGAGCAGATCAGACAGATTTTCACAGGCGAAGTAACTGAGTGGTAAAATCCATCGGGCATAGAGGCGGCAGGTAAAATGAGCAAGTTTTCTGAAAAAGCAATGAAATTAGTGTTTATGCTGTCGGCTACAGCATCAATATTTGCGGTCATAGTAATATGCTTCTTTCTCTTTGAGCAGGGCTTTCCTGCCATGGCGGAAATCGGTGTGCTTGATTTCCTGACAGGCACGGTGTGGAAGCCTCTGGAAGGGCAGTTCGGAATTTTTCCTATGATCGTAGGCAGCATTTACG
The DNA here is from genome assembly GCA_927797855.1 of uncultured Clostridia bacterium. Lineage (GTDB taxonomy): Bacteria > Bacillota > Clostridia > Peptostreptococcales > Anaerovoracaceae > SUG1106. The sequence goes on from CAKMLH010000008.1 coordinate 22,963, forward strand.
TTACTGCAGGAGCCATAATACTGGGGGTGCCGGTGGGTCTGCTCTGCGCCGTGTTTATGGCAAAGTTCTGCCCGCCGGGGCTTTACAGAATAATGAAGCCGGCGGTAGATCTGCTGGCGGGAATTCCGTCCATCGTTTACGGATTTTTCGCCCTGATGGTCATCGTACCGGTGGTGCAGACACTTACCGGGACCAGCGGAAAAGGAATCCTTACAGCATCAGTAATGCTTGCAATAATGATCCTTCCCACCATTGTAAGCGTTTCCGAGGCAGCCATCAGGGCTGTCCCGGAAAGCTATTATGAAGGCTCTCTGGCTTTGGGAGCCACCCACGAGAGAAGCGTTTTCTTTGCCACACTTCCGGCGGCCAAATCGGGCATAATGGCGGGTGTGGTTTTAGGCGTAGGAAGAGCGATAGGAGAAACAATGGCGGTTTCAATGGTAGCGGGGAATCAGCCTGTTCTGCCGGACTCAATTCTTTCGGGAGTGAGAACCATGACCGCCAACGTAATTATAGAGATGGGATATGCAGAGGGACTTCACAGGGAAGCTCTCATTGCCACGGCAGTGGTGCTTTTCGTGTTTATACTTATAATAAATATTTCTTTCTCTCTTCTGAAAAGGGGGAATAAATGATGAACTGCATTAACAGACAGACTTTTAAGCAGAAGATAAAAAGCTACAGACATCAGCCTCTGTCCCTGCTTCTTTTTATAGCGGTGTGCGCAAGCGCACTGATAACCGCAGGGGTGGTAATCTTTTTAATAGGATATATATTATACCACGGGCTGCCTAATCTGACTCTGCCGGGACTCTTTGCCTGGGACTTCAACGCAGAAAACCAGTCCATGACACCCGCTATAATAAATACCGTAATTATGATCCTGCTGACTCTGCTTCTGGCAGTGCCCGTAGGCGTTTTTGCCGCCATATATCTGGTGGAATATTCCAAAAGGGGCAATAAGCTGGTAAAGGTTATCAGGATTACGGCGGAGACTCTTTCGGGCATTCCTTCCATAGTTTACGGACTCTTCGGATATATAGTGTTCGTAATAACTCTGGGGTGGAGCTTTACTCTGCTTTCCGGTGTAATCACCATGGCCATAATGATACTTCCTCTGATAATGAGAACCACAGAGGAAGCTCTGATGGCAGTGCCTGATTCTTTCCGTGAGGGAAGCTTCGGGCTGGGAGCAGGAAAGCTCCGGACGGTTTTCAGAATAGTTCTGCCGTCGGCTGTGCCGGGCATACTCTCCGGCGTAATTCTGGCAATAGGAAGAATCGTGGGAGAATCGGCGGCGCTGATATTTACTTCAGGGACCAACCCGGTAGCGGCAAAGAGCCTGTTTTCATCGGCGAGCACCCTCTCAGTACACCTTTACACGCTGCTCAGCGAGGGCAGATACACGGATCAGGCCTATGCTGTGGCAGTTGTGCTTCTAGTTGTCGTAATATTGATAAATGCTCTTTCTGCGGCAGTAGCAAAGAGGCTGACAAACAAATAGTATGACATATAAAGTTTATCGCTGCATTTTGGTCATATGGAGAAAAGAAAAATGGATAAGATGACAATACATGATATGAATCTGTTTTACGGAGATTTCCAGGCGCTGAAAAATATTAACCTTGACATCCCGGAAAACAGAATTACAGCCTTTATAGGACCTTCCGGCTGCGGCAAATCCACACTTCTGAAGTCCCTTAACAGAATGAATGATCTGGTGGAAGGCTGCCGGATTACCGGTGACATCAGGCTTGACGGCCAGGATATCTACGGGGATATAGACATTAATAATCTGAGAAAACGTGTAGGAATGGTATTTCAGAAACCCAATCCTTTTCCTATGAGCATATATGACAACATAGCCTACGGCCCTAGGACCCACGGCGTCCGCAGCAAGGTGAGACTTGATGAAATTGTGGAGAATTCCCTTCGGGGGGCAGCCATCTGGGACGAGGTGAAGGACCGTCTTAAAGACAGCGCCATGGGACTTTCCGGAGGACAGCAGCAAAGGCTCTGCATTGCCAGAGCTCTGGCGGTGGAACCGGAGGTACTTCTCATGGACGAACCGACTTCTGCCCTGGACCCTATTTCCACATCGAAAATCGAAGACCTTGCGGCGGAGCTGAAAAACAAGTATACTATAATTATGGTTACTCACAATATGCAGCAGGCTGCCAGAATATCCGACAAAACCGCCTTCTTCCTTCTGGGCGAGGTCATCGAATATGCTGATACGGAAAAGCTGTTCTCGTTCCCTGAGGATAAGAGAACGGAAGACTATATTACGGGAAGATTCGGCTGATAGTTTTAAGCCTGAGGAGGAAAGCAGGAGGAAAGCAAAATGAGAAACAGATTTGATCAGCAGCTTGAAAGGCTCAATACGGAGCTTGTGACCATGGGGGCCCTCTGCGAGGACGCGCTGACCTACGCAGGAAAAGCTCTCTTTGACAGAGATGATGAGATGGCGGCCAGAGCTGAGGAGGCGGAAAAACAGATAGACCAGATGGAAAGAGATATCGAGACTATCTGCATGAGGCTCCTTCTGCAGCAGCAGCCTGTGGCAAGAGACCTGAGGATAATTTCATCTGCTCTGAAAATGATTTCAGATATGGAAAGGATCGGGGATCAGGCGGCGGATATTGTGGAAATCGTAAGAAATATGAAGGAGGGCGAGATCCCTAATTCAGGCAATTTACGGAGCATGTCGGAGTTTGCTGCGGGGATGGTAACCGCCAGCATTAATTCCTTCGTGAGCAGGGATTTGGAGCTGGCCAAAAAGGTTATCCTGGACGATGATGTAGTTGACAGCTATTTTGATAAGATTAAGACCGAACTCATTGAAAGTCTCGGTGCAGGAGAAAGAGACGGGGAATTTCTGCTGGATATACTGATGATAGCTAAATATATAGAACGTGTAGGCGACCATGCCACAAACATCGCCGAATGGGTGGTGTACAGCATAACGGGAACCCATCCGGAGGAAACCAACTAGGAGGTCTGAGATGTGCAGCGCACACCATATCCCTCGCTGCTCATAGCAAGACCGCGCGCAGACTTTGGGTAAAATTGCAAACGCGCCCTTGAGGCTTGAACGGTGCAATTTTGCGGCCAAAGTCTGAGCTTGCTGACGTCTGCTATGGAGCCACGCTCGGTCTAAAGCCGTACGCTGCACATATTAGACCTCCGATTTGCATATGAAAATAAAAACTAACTTTGATTGTGCAGGCTGATTGCAGAGGTCGCGAACGATTTCGCAGGAGCAGATTGAAGTGATAAACAGGCTTGCGCATTTGAGCAGTAAGAATTAAACTTTGTTTGAGCAAGATGGAGTTTGCATAGGCGAGTTAGTTTAATTCTCTGCGAATAAAGCAAACTGTTTACATCACTTCCTGCGACGAGAATAAAGAGAGAGACTTCAGCAATCAGCTTTGCCAAGGAAAGTTTTTATTGAAATTCAAAATGGAGGTCTGCATGATATACCTTTTGGAGGACGACAACAACATAAGAAATTTCGTGATTTACGCATTGAACAACTCAGGACTTGAAGCGGAGGGCTTCGAGCGGCCAAGCGCCTTCTGGGCAGCTGCCGAAAAAAAGAAGCCATCTCTTGCTATTCTTGACATAATGCTTCCTGAGGAGGATGGTCTGTCCGTCCTGCAAAAGCTGAGAGCAAACCCCGAAACCCGGGATCTGCCCGTAATCATGCTTACAGCTAAAAGCACGGAGTACGATAAAGTCATCGGCCTTGACAGCGGGGCAGACGATTATGTGACCAAGCCTTTCGGCACCATGGAACTGATGGCAAGGGTGAAAGCACTTCTCAGGAGAGCGGAACCGGCAGCAGAAGGCAGGGAATATTCTATAGGCCCCCTTTTTCTCAGTCCGGACAAGCACATCATCCAGGTAGAGGGAAAAGATGTGGTGCTGACTCTGAAGGAATTTCAGCTGCTCTGTTTTCTCGTAAAAAATCAGGGTAATGTAATGACCCGCGACCGGATTCTGCAGGAGATATGGGGATATGAATTCGATGGTGAAAACCGGACAGTGGATGTACATATCCGAACTCTGAGAGCAAAACTCGGAAAAGCGGGGGACCTTATCGAAACCGTAAGAGGCATCGGCTACAGAATCGGAGGAAAGAGATGACTAAAAAAATTCTGGCAGGAGTAATCGGAGTATCCCTTGTCATTATGCTGGTCTGCGCAGGACTTGTTATGGGCATAATGTACGATTATATGGGCCAAAAGATAGATGAGCAGATGGCTGACGAAGCCGTACTGGCAGAAGAAGCCTGGCTGACGGGAGGAGAGGAATTTCTCCACCGGATGGAGGACAGACCGGATATTAAAAACCGTATTACGGTTATTTCCTCTGATGGGGAGGTGCTTTATGACAGCGTTGCGGACAGTTCAAAGATGGAGAATCATCTGGAGCGGGAGGAAGTAAAAGAGGCGCTGGCAGAGGGTACCGGCAAGGCGTCCAGAACTTCCTACACCCTGGCCGAGAATACAAGATACTATGCAAAAAAAACCTCTGACGGCAATGTAATAAGGATTTCCACCAGTCATTATTCACAGCTGGGTCTGCTCCTTGATACCTTTGGAATGATACTTATAACTGTTGCAGTTCTCATAGTTCTTAGCGTGTTTATCTCATACAGAGTAGCAAGAGCGATTATAAAGCCAATAAACGATATAGACCTTGATAATCCTGACATAAGCGAAAACTATGAAGAGCTGGGGCCACTGCTTCACAGGATTCACCAGCAGAACAGCAGAATAAAAAGGCAGATGGAAAATCTGCGAAGGAGCAGAGAGGAATTTAACATCATAACCGAAAATATGAGCGAAGGTCTCATAATTATTGATAAAGACACGGAAATTCTCACATACAACAGAAGTGCAGGAAAAATGCTGGGAGGCGGCGGAGACGCCAGAGTGGAAGGTTCTGTTCTGAAGCTTAACAGGAGTGAGCCTTTCAGAAAAGCCATCGCCGAGGCACTCTCGGGGGAAAATACCCTAACCTATCTGGACGAAGGGGGCTCTGTGTATGAGATAATTGCAAATCCTGTAAGCGATAAAGGTGAGGTTACAGGGGCTATTATAATCGTTATAGATGTCACGGAAAAAGAACAGGGAGAAAAG